>CANFLZ010000103.1 GCA_947448135.1 Flavobacteriales bacterium | reverse complement strand
TGCTGATTTTTTCACCTTTCACCTTCATTTCGTGAAGCGTGTGGGTGGTAACTCTTCGAATATCTTTATTCACTGACATTTGGCAAATGTCGTAAATCCCATTGACTTGAAAAAGGATGTTGGCTTTTGAATGTCAATAAATCTTTTTTCGTTTGGATTTTGGCGCGTGTTTTTTGTTTTTCTTGCAACAAATATTTAGAGAACCATGTCAGCAAAATTTGAGATTATCGGAGGACACAAACTCCATGGAGAGGTAATACCACAGGGAGCCAAGAATGAAGCATTGCAAATTTTATGTGCAGTATTGCTCACTCCTGAAAGGGTTGAGATTTCTAATATCCCAGAAATCATCGATGTGCTCAAGTTGATTGAGCTATTGCAAGATGTTGGTGTAAAGGTAGAAAAACTAGGCAAGGGTCATTTTAGTTTCGAAGCTGCCCATGTTGATTTGAACTATTTAACCACAAGTGAATTCAAATCGAAAGCCGCAAAACTAAGAGGCTCGATCATGATGGTGGGTCCTATGTTGAGTCGCTTTGGAGTAGGATATATTCCCAAACCCGGTGGTGATAAAATTGGAAGAAGACGATTGGATACCCACTTCCAAGGTTTTATCAACCTAGGGGCAAAATTTGAATACGATGCCAATGAGCATTTTTATTCTGTTCGTGCAGAAAAACTCAAAGGCACATACATGTTGCTCGATGAGGCTTCTGTAACAGGAACAGCCAATATTATTATGGCCGCTGCACTTGCTGATGGAAGCACTACCATTTACAATGCGGCATGCGAACCCTACTTGCAACAGTTGTGTAAAATGATTGTGTCCATGGGCGGTAAAATCGATGGCATTGGTTCCAATCTCATCACCATCCACGGTGTCACTTCATTGAAAGGATGCACACACCGTTGCTTGCCTGACATGATTGAAATTGGTTCATTTATCGGCATGGCCGCGATGACACAAGGAGATATCACGATTAAAAATGTTGGCTATCAACATTTGGGAATCATGCCTGAAATTTTTGGACGCATGGGAATCCAAATGGAATTGGTCAACGGAGATGATTTGCACATTCCTGCCCAAGAGCATTATGAAATTGAAAGTTTCATCGATGGTTCCATTATGACGATTTCCGATGCCCCTTGGCCAGGATTTACACCCGATCTTATATCCATTGCATTGGTCACTGCCACGCAAGCCAGAGGTTCTGTTTTGATTCACCAAAAGATGTTTGAGAGTCGCCTCTTCTTCGTGGACAAATTGATTGACATGGGTGCGCAAATCATTCTTTGCGATCCTCATCGTGCAACCGTAATTGGCTTAGATCGCAAATCAACATTAAAAGGTGTTACAATGAGTTCACCAGATATCCGTGCAGGAGTTGCTTTGTTGATTGCGGCATTGGGAGCAAAAGGAAAATCTACCATTCAGAACATTGAGCAGATCGACCGCGGCTACCAAGACATTGAGGCACGACTAACTGCTTTGGGTGCTGAAATAAAAAGAATCCCATAACGTTAAAGTTTTGGCATTGTCTTTGGCAATGCGAAAAAAGTTTAACTTTGAACAGATATCAAAATCATGAAAAAGACCATCATTGCCCTTTCAGCATTCTTCGTCGTAATGGCGAGTATGACCATCTATCAATCAAATTCAACAGCCATAACTTCAGAAAAAGTAGTTACTGCGAAAATTGGAACCAGCATTGGTGACAAAGCTCCAGAAATTGAAATGGCTGGATTAGATGGAAAGAAAATCAAACTTTCTTCCTTGAGAGGCAAAATGGTGTTGATCGACTTTTGGGCATCGTGGTGTGGACCATGCCGGAGGGAAAACCCCAATGTTGTTGCAGCCTATAACAAATACTCCAAAGCCAAATTCAAGACTGCCAAAGGGTTTGAAGTGTTCTCCGTAAGTTTAGACAAAAGCATGGATCCATGGAAACAAGCCATTGAAAAGGATGGACTCACTTGGAAGTACCACGTGAGCGATTTAAAAGGATGGGAAAATGGTGCGGCTCAAATCTACGGTGTCTCTAGCATTCCAATGAGTTTCTTGATTGATGAAAATGGCATCATTGTCGCCAAAGAACTCCGCGGAATGGCTCTACATATAAAATTAGATGAATTTCTATTCAAGGAAGAGCCGAGAAATATTCAGGAAGAAAAAGAACCAAATCCAGAAATAAATTCTGAAGAATGGAAAGGAAATGGATCAGGTTTTTTCATTAGTGAAAAGGGCTACATTGCAACAAATTATCATGTAATTGAAGACGCTAAGGACATACAAATAGAATATTTCCAGAAGGGCATCAAAAAAACTTACAGTGCTGAAATAATTAAAACCGATAAACAAAATGATCTTGCTGTTTTGAAAATAGTTGACTCTAAATTTAAAGAACTCCCGAAAATTCCATACGTTTTCAGCACAGATATTGTTGATGTAGGAACTAGTGTATTCGCACTTGGTTATCCAATGGCTTATGTAATGGGGGATGAAATCAAGTTCACAGATGGCAAAATTAGTGCTAAAACAGGAGCAATGAATGATGTTACCATTTACCAAATTTCTGTTCCAATTCAGGCGGGAAATAGTGGCGGACCTTTGTTTGACAATAAAGGTAATCTGATAGGAATAACTTCATCTGGTTTAAATAAAGAATATTTTGAATCAGAAAATGTTAACTACGCAATAAAATCAAGCTATTTAAAAAATCTGATTGACGTTCTACCTGAAAAAATTTCTCTACCATATCAACAAGAAATTTATTCCAAAAGCTTGACTGAAAAAGTGAAAATTCTGTCTGACTTTATTCCTATAATTAGAGTAAGGTGAAATCTTGGAATTTACAAGAAAAAAGTCCCATCTGTTGGGACTTTTTTTTGTTCTTACCTTTGCACCCTCTGACACTTTGACCCATTTCAATCATTTGGAAAGGTGTTTGAAAAGCAAGAAAAAAAACGGAAGAAATGATGAACGAAGAAAAACAAAATCCCGCTGAAGA
>CANFLZ010000102.1 GCA_947448135.1 Flavobacteriales bacterium | reverse complement strand
GAATCAACCTGGCTGCTATAAAGAAGTAAAAGACGCAACAGCTGTTGCGCAATTCATGGCCAAGGATGATCATTTCCTTGCCGATGTGAGAGAGGGTTTGCCTCTGTACTTTTTGGCATGGACGACAACACCATGGACTTTGCCATCTAACACCGCTTTGGCGGTAGGAGCCAATATCGAATATTGTGTTGTCAAAACAGTCAATCCTTTCACGGCGGAATCTCAAGTTGTGATTCTGGCACAAAATCTACTGGGAAAATATTTTTCAGAAGCAGGTTTGGAATTGGCGTTTGCGGATTTCAAAGCGGGAGACAAGGTATTGCCTTATCGCATCTTGAAGGTGATGAAGGGCGCGGAATTGGCAGGTCAATCCTACCATCAATTGTTGCCTTTTGTTCAACCGGAAGGCAAAGCTTTTGAAGTGATTGTTGGCGATTTTGTGACAACAGAAGACGGAACGGGAATCGTGCATATTGCTCCTTCATTTGGAGCGGATGACTTTAGAGTGGCGAAACAAAACGGCATCAGCGCTCTTACGTTGGTCGATCGTCGTGGTCGATTTGTAACTCAGGTGCAAGATGGTGTTTTTTTGTATGGTGAAGAGTTTGTCAAAGAAGATTACTACTCGGTTACGGAGAAAGCGGATGAATTGAGTATTCAGCAAGAGAAGTTGAAGTCTGTAATTGCCGATACCAGCAAAATCAAGTACTTGAGCGTGGATGATCGCATCATCTTGAAATTACAGACAGAAGGAAAATTATTCAAGAAAGAAAAATACGCCCACAATTATCCCCATTGTTGGAGAACGGATAAACCCGTGTTGTATTACCCTTTGGATTCATGGTTCATCAAAGTGCCTGAGATTCGTGAGCGGATGGTGGAGTTGAACAAAACCATTCATTGGCGTCCAGAAGCAACGGGTACTGGCCGTTTTGGGAATTGGTTAGAAAGTGCCAACGATTGGAATTTATCACGCTCTCGTTTTTGGGGAATTCCCTTGCCCATTTGGCGTACGCAAGATGGATCAGAGTCAATCTGCATTGAGTCTGTTGAGCAATTGAAAAACGAATTGGAAAAATCGGTTCAGGCGGGACACATGGAAAGCAACCCGTTGGCCAATTTCCAAGTGGGTGATTTTACTGCAGCCAACTATGACTTATTTGATTTGCACAAGCCTTATGTGGATCAATGGATTTTGACCAGCGCGTCGGGTCAGCCGATGAAGCGCGAATCAGATTTGATTGATGTTTGGTTTGATAGTGGTTCAATGCCGTATGCGCAATTGCACTATCCTTTCGAGAACAAGGCGCTCATTGATGAGCGCAAAGCTTTTCCAGCAGATTTCATTGCAGAAGGAGTGGATCAAACTCGTGGTTGGTTCTATACACTGCACGCTATCGCTACCGCTTGTTTTGATTCTGTAGCCTATAAAAACGTTGTGTCCAATGGATTGGTGTTGGACAAGAATGGAAATAAAATGTCCAAGCGATTGGGCAATGCCGTTGATCCTTTTATCACACTTTCCAAGTATGGTCCGGATGCTACCCGTTGGTACATGTTGACCAACGCACAGCCTTGGGACAATTTGAAATTTGACGAGGAAGGTATTGTAGAAACTCAGCGCAAGTTGTTTGGAACGCTGTTAAACACTTACCATTTCTTTGCTATTTATGCCAATATCGATTCTTTCGAATATAATGCAGAGCAGGCTATTCCAGTAGAGCAACGACCAGAGATGGACCGTTGGATTATCTCTCGCCTCAATACATTGATTCGCTTTGTTGATCAACATTTATCCAATTTTGATCCCACACCAGCGGCCCGTGCGATTGATGAATTTGTGGATGTTCATTTGTCCAATTGGTATGTGCGTTTGGGTAGAAAGCGCTTCTGGCATGGAGAAATGACCGGCGATAAATTGTCGGCCTACCAAACCTTGCATGAGTGCATGACTGTGGTTTCACAATTGATTTCTCCATTTGCGCCATTCTTCGCAGATTGGATGTATTTGCAATTGTCATGCGGCAAAGGGAAAGATTCGGTTCACTTGTCAGATTGGCCAGTCTTCCAAGAATCATTGATATTGCCAACATTAGAACACAACATGGAAAGTGCGCAACGCATTTCATCCATGGTATTGTCGATTCGTAAAAAAGAAAATATTCGCGTTCGTCAACCTTTGCAATCGGTGAAGATTCCTGTGGTTGGTGATCATCAAATTGAAGGAATCAATTCTGTGAAGGAATTGATTTTGTCTGAAGTGAATGTCAAAGAATTGCTTTTTGTTCATGAGAGTGAATCCAAGTTTGTCAAGAATCTAAAATTGAATTTCAAGACCTTGGGTAAGAAATGCGGGAAGGCCATGAAAGAGGTACAGTTGTTTGCAGAGCAAAATGGTCAGCAAATGATCGATGACATTGAAAAGAATGCTAAGACCGTTGTTCCGACCAGCATTGGGGATATGGAATTGGTGATGGAAGATGTAGAAATTATTCCAGTGGATATACCCGGATGGAAAGTTGTCAATCATGGAAATTTGACGGTAGCATTGGATATCACAATTACTCCAGAACTCAAGGCAGAAGGTATCGCCAGAGAAATCGTCAATCGAGTGCAAAATCTTAGAAAAGAGAGTTTGTTAGAAGTTACAGATCGAATTCATATTCGATTAACGTCAAATTCACTTTGGAATGATGCAATTGAAGCAAATTCCCAATATATTAGCAACCAAGTCCTTGCGGATACTTTGACTGTGGTAGAAGGATTAAATGAAGGAGTTGAAGTGGAGTGGGACGAAACAACCAAAATGTACATTCACATCCTTAAATCATAAAGCGATGGCTAAAAAAGTAGTGAAGAAAAATACAAAAGTTGCCCCTAAAAAGGCAGCTCCTAAATCTGTAGCTAAAAAAGCAGCTCCTAAATCTGTAGCTAAAAAAGCAGCCAAGGGGGCAATAATTATTGCCCCGTCGAAAAAAGCAGTAGCTAAAAAGGCAGCTCCTAAATCTGTAGCTAAAAAAGCAGCCAAGGGGGCAATAATTATTGCCCCGTCGAAAAAAGCAGTAGCTAAACCAGTAGCTAAAAAGGCAGCTCCTAAACCTGCAGCTAAAAAAGCAGCCAAGGGGGCAATAATTATTGCCCCGTCGAAAAAAG
>CANFLZ010000101.1 GCA_947448135.1 Flavobacteriales bacterium | reverse complement strand
GGTAATGTGAATTTGCCAATTGATCACTTGACTTATGTTCGAAATCGACCGATTCCTTCTGGACCCTGGAAGTATTGGAATACTGCGTTGACTTATGGTGTAACGCAGTTGTATTCTCGCAATGTGATTACACAGATTCAAACATCCAACACTTCTTTACTCGATCAGTTGGCTGCCTATTCGAATGGCATTAATTACAACGATATTTCGGGTACATTTCCTTTTGATGCCGGCTTGGCTTGGAATACTTATGGCATTGATACTGTTCCTGGAACGGTTGATGAATATTGGTCGAATTACTCTGGTGGAGATAACAAAATCAAACAGGATAATGCCGTAGCGGGAAAAACCTGGGAAGCGAACTATTCAGCGGCGGGCAATTTTAAAAATCAACTCTATATTGGAGGAAACATTGGACTTCAAGGGGTAAATTATTCTTACGATCTGATTCATACGGAGCAATTCCAGAATCCGGGTGATACGCTCCGTGATTTCAAGTACACGCAAAGTTTAAGCGCGTCAGGAACTTCCTTATTGATGCGTTTGGGAGCCATCTATCAACCTCAATTGATGCCATGGTGGAAAATTGGCGTTTCATGGACGAGCGGTAGAAGAACTCGATTTACGGATACATTCGAGTCTTCCATGACCACCAATTTTTACCAAAGTTCATTGGAGGCAACTTCGCCCAAAAACAGTATTGAATATGTCATTACCTCTCCAGCGATGTGGCAATTGAGTTCGGCGATGAATGTTGGAGATCGAATGTTGTGGACTTTGGATGGGGATTTTATCAATATGACGAAGGGAGGAATTGAACCTGCGGGGCAATTGAACTACGATTATGCAAGCGAGAACGAGCAAGTGAAGCGCTCAGGCAAAAATGTACAGCGCATTAAAACGGGAGTAGAATATCGTGTCAGCCAACAGTTTTTGGTTCGCGCCGGCGCTGGCTACCAAACATCTCCTTTTGTCAACGCTACCGGAAAATGGAGTGCTAGTGCAGGTCTTGGATTTCATAGCGCCAACGTTTTCTTTGAATCGGGATTGATGTTTTTACATTCCGGACAAACGGAAAATGTCTATGATCCTCGTCTCATCCAACAGACTCAAGTGGGTCAGACACAGGTGATGTTGGGATTTTCTATTGGATGGCGGATATCAGAGCCTGTCGATCGTTCGGATGAATATGCGGAACCTTATCAGCCTTATACGCCGCAGCCGAAGGTGGATCCTTTCTGATTTAAAGCAGGTGACCTTTGATGATTTTCTTAGCCTCTAAGTAAGCTGCATTGTGCGCGTTGGATGAAATCACCAAAGGAATTCTTTCTACAACTGTGATGTTGTGATTTTGTAGAAAGTTTATTTTTTCTGGATTGTTGGTGATCAAATTGACTGCCTTCCATCCCAACTGTTGTAACATTTCCAGAACAATGTTGAAGTCTCTTTCGTCTTGTCCATGTCCCAAAAGTTCGTTGGCTTTGTAGGTATCATGTCCTTGTTCTTGTAACGCATAAGCCTTGATCTTTTCCGTCAATCCTATCCCACGACCCTCTTGGCGCAAGTACAACAACGCACCGCCATTTTCTTGAATCATGCGCAATGATGCATGCAACTGATCACCACAGTCACAACGCAAGGAGGCAAACACATCGCCAGTGAGGCATTCAGAGTGGATACGAATGGTAGGAACAGTCGCTGTTTTTTCGCTCAACAAAACCACGTGTGGATGAAACAAATCCTTGTCCGAAAACGTGAGTATTCGGAAGTCACCAAACGCTGTGGGCAAGAAAGATTCAGCTGTGTTTGCCATGGAGCGGCAAAGATAGGCTGAATTTTAGCGAATGCGAATATTGTTTTGCTCTTTCACGAATACCACGACGAGCGCAGCACAAAGCATGAATATACCGCCCAATACAATCGCATAAATGGCGTGACCTTCGAACAAATACTTCACCATGGGGCCACCAACCACACCATTCACAATTTGAGGAAGGGTAATAAAGAAATTGAAAATCCCCATGTATACACCCATTTTCCCAGCCGGAATAGAGCCCGCTAAAATCGCATAAGGCATGGCCAATATTGAAGCCCAAGCCATCCCGATGCCAATCATTGGAACGATCATCCAATTGGCATCGTGAATAAAGAAAATGCTGATCAAACCAACGCCTCCAGCGGCAAGTGAAATCGCATGGGTGCCCTTTCTTCCCAACTTAGAAGCAATGGTAGGCAACAGCAAAGCATAAATCGCACTAACACCATTGTAAATTCCGAATAATATTCCTACCCAATCACCAGCATCCTTTGCACGCTGCACGGCATCAGCTCCGATGGGGTGACCTTCAGCATCCACTGGAATTTGAAACACATGCTCCACCAATGCAGGTGTTGTGAATACCCACATCGTGAATAGCGCAAACCAAGTAAAGAATTGCACCAAACCCAATTGGCGCATGGTAGATGGCATGTTGACAAAGTCTTTGACGATTTGGGCAAAGCCCAATTTCTCCTCTTCCATCTTACCGTGAAGCGCTTCATACTCTTGCGGAGGATATTCACGGGTTTTCCAAATGGTGATGAGGATGGTTGTTATAAAAACCAATGCACCGATATAGAAAGAATAAATGACATTGTCACCAACGCCACCATGCGCTCCTTCATTGGAGACGCCAAACCAGTTGGTCAACATCCAAGGCAACCAAGATCCAACTACAGCTCCGATACCAATCAAAAAGGTTTGAATGGTAAAACCATAGGTGCGTTGGTGATCCGGCAAATTGTCGGCTACCAAAGCGCGAAATGGCTCCATCGCTACGTTGATACTGGCATCCATCAACATCAATACTCCTGCACCGATCATCAATGCCGATTTCGCGGTAAACCAAGCGCCGCTGTTGGGCAACGCAATCAAAGCGAGACAGCAGATCAAAGTTCCTGCGAGGAAATAAGGTTTGCGTCTACCCAAGCGATTCCAAGTACGGTCGCTATAGTAGCCGATGATGGGTTGAACAATCATCCCCGTGAGCGGGGCCACCAACCAAAACCAAGAAAGCTCGTGCACATCGGCACCATATTCTTGTAAGATACGAGAGGCATTGCCGTTTTGCAAGGCAAATCCCATTTGAATACCCAAGAACCCGAAACTCATGTTCCAGATTTCCCAGAAGCTCAGTTTTTTCATTTCCATGAGCGCAAGATAGGAAATAACGGTAAATCAGTAGATCGGTATATCAGTATATCGGTATATCAGTATATCAGTATATCGGTATATCAGTATATCAGTATATCAGTATATCGGTATATCAGTCTGTCCTATCCTGAAATAGGTTGACAAAAAAAAGTCAATCTATGGAGTTACACAAATTACATTCAGCCCCTCCGAAATTTTCTGAGGAGGTCAAATTCAAAGCGGTCAAAATGTACCTTTTGGAAGGT
>CANFLZ010000100.1 GCA_947448135.1 Flavobacteriales bacterium | reverse complement strand
TCAATTTTGGGTGCGATATCCCCAACACTCTTCAACATTTCCCACAACTCAATGGTTTCGTAATCCAAATCATTGACCTTCTCCTCAATGTTATCTTCGTTCAACGCTGTCGCCAATGGCATACCATGCATGTTGCCGGATGGTGTGGTATAAGGAGAATGCAAATCGGCATGGGCATCGATCCAAATAACGCCCAAGCGTGATTCAGGGTAGGCCATTTTTAATCCGGCAATGGTTCCACCAGCAGAACTGTGGTCCCCACTCAAGATTAAAGGAAATTTGCCATCGCGACATGTATCACGAACTGCAGCGCCGATGCGCTCGTACATTTTTAATAGGGAACGAACATGCTTCGCATAACGACTGCCTGGATTGTTGTGCAACGCTTGGTTGTCGTGGGGTATGATGATGCTTTTGTATCTTTTGAAAAAGTCAGAACGGAAATCCAAGGCCGCAATTTTAATAGCGTCGACACCCAAACTTGCTCCGCGTGTTCCTGCTCCAACTTCACTCGGTACTTCGATCAAACGAATACTTTTTGATTTTTGCTTTACTGCCATAATGATTGTGTATGGCTCAAATATAAAGGAAATTCTGTTCAACTTGTGTTGTGTGGGTCGACCTTATATTTGGAAAATGAAAAAAATGGCATGTGTTACAGGAGCCACTTCAGGCTTCGGAAAGGCTATCGCTTTGATGTTAGCAGAGAACAATTGGGATCTTTGTTTGTGCGGCAGACGTGCATATGATTTGAAAGAAGTGGCCACGCTTTGTGAGGAAAAGGGAGCCAGAGTTTGGAGCAAGGTGGTAGATGTAAGAGTAGAGGAAGAGGTGATACATTTTGTATCGGACATGCGAACACATTTTTCTTCGATTGATGTGTTGGTCAACAATGCAGGATTGGCTGTCGGTAAGGATCCCATCCAAAATGGGCTAACCGAAGATTGGGATCGAATGATGGACACCAATGTGAAAGGTTTGTTGTGGATGTCTCGTGAAGTAAGTCGCTGGATGATTGAAAATAAAAGTGGCACAATCGTTAATATAGGCTCGATTGCAGGCAAGCAGGCGTATCCCGGTGGAAGCGTTTACTGCGCAAGTAAGTTTGCCGTTGATGCCATCACGCAGAGCATGCGTTTCGATCTTTTACAACACAACATTCGAGTGGGTCAAGTTTGTCCAGGAGCTGCAGAAACGGAGTTCAGTAAAGTAAGATTCAAGGGAGATGAAGGCATCGCGGCCAATGTTTACCAAGGTTATATTCCGCTAAGTGCAATCGATGTAGCGGAGGCGGTTTGTTTTATCATCTCGCGTCCTGCTCATGTCTCGATTCATGATATCACCATTATGCCCACAGCGCAGGCCAGTGCAACAGTTCTCAATAAAGCACAATGAAGATTTTAAAGTCGATTCTATTTCTTCTGATTTTGGTCGTGGCGATGAGCTGCGATCATTTCAAGGTCGTTCAAGTAGACATGATTGTGCACAATGCCGTCATTTATCAAGTGGATGATGCTTTCTCAAAGTCAGAAGCAATGGCTATCAAAGATGGTAAAGTAGTGGCTTTGGGAACGGAGCGAGAAATCATGAATGAATATGATGCTCCTGTGATTATTGATGCAGAAAAGAAAATGATTTTGCCGGGTTTGATTGATGGACACGCGCATTTTTTAGCCTATGGACTTTTATTACAGGATGCAGATTTAAAGGGGACGAAGAGTTGGTCAGAGTGCTTGGACAGGTTGAAAGTGCATGCGCAAAAGCACCCAAAAGGTTGGTTGATAGGAAGAGGATGGGACCAAAATGATTGGGCCGTCACAGAGCTCCCGACAAAGGCGCAATTAGATGAGCTATTTCCAGATCGACCAGTTTGGTTGACTCGCATAGATGGACACGCCGGAATAGCCAATAGCAAGGCTCTTCAGCTGGCTGAAGTAAAAAGCAGTGAACAAGTTTTCGGGGGACAAGTTGTTTTAAAAGACAGTCAGATGACGGGAGTTTTGATAGACAATGCCATGAATAAGGTCATTCAAATTTTACCAGCGCGAACAGACGAAGAAAAGCGCAAGGCGCTGATGGATGCGCAATCCAAGTGTTGGGCAGTCGGTTTGACAGCCATATCAGAAGCCGGTTTGGATGGAGATGATATAGAATTGATTCGAAAAATGTATCAGAGCAATTCTCTTCAAATGCAATTGGATATCTGGGCCGCTGATACCGAAGAGAACATGAAAGCCTTTTTAAAGTCGGGTATGGATACGGCACATGCAGATTATCAAATTCAAGGATTTAAGTTTTATGCGGATGGCGCATTGGGTTCCAGAGGTGCATGTTTGTTGAATCCTTACTCTGATCTGTTGGCACGAGGACAAAAGAGTTACGGAACACTCCTTCAAATGCAAGATGATTTGTTGGGAAAGTATTTGCGTTTGTATAATTCAGGTTTTCAGGTGTGTACCCACGCCATTGGCGACAGCGCGAATCGAGTAGTACTAGGTTTATATGCCAAAGTCCTCGGAGGCAATAACGATCGTCGTTGGCGCATAGAGCATGCTCAGGTGGTCGATGCCAGTGATATTCCTATGTTTGGTCAGTTCAATATCATTCCATCCGTTCAGCCCACCCATGCAACCAGTGATGCGCCATGGGCTTTGGAGCGGCTGGGAAATGCACGCGTCCGAAATGCATATCGTTACAAAACATTATTAATGCAAAATGGGATGGTCGCATTGGGCACTGATTTCCCCATAGAAGACATCGATCCTTTGGATACTTTCTTTAGTGCCGTATTCAGAAAATCCCGTAGCAATAAAAAACAACAAGCATTTCAGGTTGATGAGTCGTTATCGCGAGAAGAGGCTATACGCGGAATGACCATTTGGCCAGCCATTGCAATGCGCAGAGAAAAGAAGCTAGGAAGTTTGGAGGTTGGCAAGCAAGCGGACTTTGTTATTTTGGACATGGACCTCATGACCGTGTCAGAAGAGCAATTGCGCAATGCCAAAGTCATCAGTACATATTCACATGGCAAGTTGAGGATGGACAGAAGTGTTAAGTAAATCATCCATTCCCATTCTCATTCTCATTCCCTTTCCCATCCTCCTAACCCTTAGCATATTAGCTATGAGTCGCGGAAAAAGCGAAAAAAAAGATGAAAAAAGTTGATTAAAAACTTGTGTATGTAAAAAAAGGATGTACTTTTGCACCCGCTTTCAAAAACAAAACGTTCTTTGAGTCAAACGAAAGCCTTGATTGAGTAGAGTAGCAGAAAAAAAATATTTAAAAAAAATATTAAATAAATGTTGCGGGAAAGAAAAAAGGTTGTATGTTTGCCGCCCGGTTCGACAGAGGTTGAATCGAGTGAAGTGAAAAAATGAAGTTCTTTGAAATAATGCAGCGATAAATTTTAGGTAAGAAAACAAATACCTGTCAATGCCAGGAAACAAATTAAACTTT
>CANFLZ010000099.1 GCA_947448135.1 Flavobacteriales bacterium | reverse complement strand
GGAGCGCCTGCGATAACATATATTTTCTTTATCATGATATTAGGTTTAATCTTTAATGCATCGTATGCTTAATCCACTTTGTTCAGAATTAAACCATTCTCTACCAATTAAATTTGATTGAGAGGATAATTCTCTAGATAACGCCAAAGTAGAGCCATCAGTTGTTGATGTCCACCAAATTCCATTCAACCCGTGTGCCGTATATGCGACTGTAGGAGAACTCCAACTTTGATTATTGACATGTCGAATTCCTCCCGGAATTGCTGAAAATCCAGTTGAATTTGAAGCTCCTAAATTGGGAGAATTCCATAAATACAAAGACTTAAGTTGTCCTCCAACAAGAGGTCCCGCCCAACCTTCTCTATCCAAATCAATTAATGGACACCCTAATTGAAATTCCAAATACATCCACTCACAATCAGTAGGAACATGCCAACCCGTTGGACACAATCCTCTAGAATCAACACTGCAGAACCAATTATAAAGCTTCCCATAAATTGCATCATTTGAAGTAAGATCTGCATTTATCGAATATGCTCCAGTTGTCAACTGAGCCCAAGCAAAGTCATTGAAACCAGTCGGAATCAAATCCCCATTCCTGTATTGATCTGTTGCCAAATTATCCGCAAACCAACATTGACCTCCTATCTCTACCAAATCATAGGTACGACCATCATAATCCAACGAAGTTTGCCCTGCGCAACCCGTGACACTGATATACTCATTAGCGCAAGTTGCAATACCAGGCAATACTTGTGCTCCTATACCACTAGAGTTTATTATGGTTCCCATGCAAGTACAATTACTATTAATGATATCATTTATCGTATTAGCATTTCCATCATCGCATGCTGCTCCAATAAACAAACATGAATTATCATTTTGATTGGCTAAACCATTATAATTACAAGCCGTATTGTCAGTGCAGCCATAGACAACATTAGCCGCACTAATCCCCGGCACCACAATATCATTCCCTCCAATCGTTAAGGTGTCACCAGTGGCACTAACATTGACATGGACACCATTGCTATACAACGCATACGGAACGCTCATTAGTTGTTGTGTTCCCAAATCTACATCTCCATTGCCTGCATTCATCAGCACTTGCATGAACTTGGCACCACTGCCCCAATTGATTCCTGCAAAGCTGCCTTGTACAACCGTGCCGTTGCCGACCGAACAACTCACCAACCCTTGGTCATTGCTAACTAAACTGTGGGTCTCCTGATAAACAACAGTCCCCGTTGCAGCAACATCGTGCATCTTAAAAGTCAGGGTTAATGCTGCATTGGCCATTACACTTCCATCTGCATTGCGCACTACTGCTTGGTAGGGTATCGATTGCGGCGCTTGCGCAGTAAGATGTTGCGCTATTACAATAAAAAGCAACACCACTAAAATCAATTTTGTTCGAATGAATACGAGTGAATTAGGATGAGAATTTGATTTCATAAATGAATATTTGTTCAATCAAATTTATTCTAGCCTTTTTCCGAACTTTCTTCCAAATCATTCCAAGCAACTTTTCTGCAAACTGGCCAGTTCTATATTTAAGCGATGAACTGGAGAAACAATTTGCAGAAAAGATGGGGGCAGCCCATCAAATTTGGTTTTCAATGCAACGCGCTTTCTCAAGATATTTTCAGAGTCACCAAAGAAAAAATAAGTCCGCAAACATTGCGGAGGGTCTGTGGTTTTATTCAATCAAAATCAAACATGAGCGAATACACCCGAATTGTTCTGGAAAAATACATCGCTTCCAAAAATCACAGTGCCTCAGACAAACTCAATCCGGTAGAAATAGAATTCATCATCCCGTTTGTCCAAGACTTTTTTCAAATTCCGCTTTCTTCCTTCGAGGACTTCAATTATCAAAACGCGTGTGCTAAAATTGCCCAACGGCTTTTCGAAAAACCTGCTTTAATGGAAGCGCTGGGACCCTTCTTGGCCAAGAGTCCCATTGCACAAATTTACTTTTTCGAAAGACTTCCATTCCTGGATGGGCTTGCTCAAACGTACAGCGACCTACTCTCGATATATGCCCAGGAAAAAACAGACGCTGCTTCGCAATTCTTTGCGCAAGCCTTGAAATGCTACGGAAAAAAATTATCGAATCAAAAGTACAATTCACTGGATTGGAAATCCTTGATCCTTGACGAACGCAAAACGAAAAAGTGGCACCCATTTCTTCGTGCACGTTTGATGGTTCTTAAAATTTGGGAAGCCATAGAAAAGCAAGACGAAAGTGAAATCAAACAGCTGATTCAAAATAGTATTGAAGAACAACAATTGATTTTCAACACTTCCAAATCAAAAGGCTACTTTCCCTACTATGAGTGGATCATGGCTGAAGGACTGCATATTGCTGAGCGATATGAAGATTCGCAATACTATGCTCAATTGTATCTGCAATTAAAAAAGACAAGTTCTCCATTCCCCATCGAACCAGGCTATCATGAGGCGATGCGAGTAATACAATACAGAAATGCGCAGCTATTGGGGGATGAAAAACTCTTTGTTCGTCTGGGCAAGGAAATCGAAATCAAGGAAGTCATTTTTTTAGGCCAGCGCTACTTCAGGATCATTTTCAATTTGGCGCAATTAAAAACACCCTATCTACATACCAAACGAAAAAAGCAAATCCAGCAACAACTGGAGGATGACATTGCTGTTACTGGATACAAGTACTTTCGAAAGTTTTTAGCTGAGATCTAACCCACCCTCACAGCCACCTCATTCCGTCTATTCACCAATTGATATGGGGGATTATAGCCCATGTACAAGAAGGGGCCCTCAAATGTGATGTTGTTCTCCTGCAATACACGAATCAACTCCTGCTTGTGTTTCTCAATCTTCTCATCACTGGCCCACCCACCAAATCGGATGACGGCCATCTTGGAACCTTTCACTTTTTCTTGATACACCCGACCATCATTGGGCTTGGGCAAACTGTCCATGTTCATCGCAGAAGGCACCATAAAGGACATCTTCATCTCCTTGCCCATTTCCATCACTACAGGTGAGGTCATGGCAATACTCTGCCCTTTGTCATTCCCGCCGAAAATATAGCCGGCCAAAATCCGGAAGCCTTTGCTGGAGCTATTGGCATAGGTGCTGTCATTCAATTTCACACTGGAGAAGACTGCGTCTTCGTATTGCCTGATTTCTACGTCTCCAATTTCGCGCTCCACCACATAAGCATATTGCTCAATCTTGTTGGACGACTTTTCTGTGATGGCTTGTATCATGAATATGGCAAAAATGATGACGACTACTAAAATGATGATTACTTTCATATCCTTAAAACCCCTGGAAACGAAAGTTGTTCAAATGATACCCAATCTAAAAAATTTAGCAAAATGAAATATCGTTTCATGAATCAACTATCTTCATCTCCACTGACCCACTGATTCACCATATGTCTCAATTCGATAATCATTACCAAAATCTCGACTTCTCTCTAGAAGCCCTCCCCGACAACGATTTCGAGGACTG
>CANFLZ010000098.1 GCA_947448135.1 Flavobacteriales bacterium | reverse complement strand
GTCGCTAAATTATCCGCAAACCAACATTGACCGCCAATCTCTACCAAATCATACGTTCGGCCATCATAGGTCAAAGAGGTCTGTCCTCCACAACCAGTAGCGCTGATGAATTCATTTGTACAGGTTGTATTTCCAGGCAACAATACAGCACCCAAACCAGAGTTGCTAACTGCGACTACAGCGTTGGCCGAACTGATTCCCGGCACAATCACCGATTGCCCACCAATCGATAATGTATCACCTATAGCGCTAACTCTAACATTTGTTTGCTCCGCATACAACGCATACGGCACGCTCATCATCTGCCGTGTTCCCAAATCGATCTCTCCATTGCCGGAATTCATCGAGACATGCAAGAACTTGGCGCCACTGCCCCAATTGATATTGGAAAATATACCTTGCGCTGCGGTTCCGTTGCCGACAAAACAAATGACCAAACCCTGCGCATTGCTCGTCAAAGCTTGACTCTCTTGGTACACCACCGTTCCTGTTGCAGTGACATCATGAATCTTGAAAATCATGGTCAACGATGCATTGCTCATTGCAGTCCCATCCGCATTGCGCACCACTGCCTGGTAGGGAATGGATTGGGGGGATTGGGAAAAGAGGGATGAGGGGATGAGGGAAAGGAGGGATAAGGTAAAAAACGATATCGAATAAAAACTTTTCATTGTTGTATTGAATTACCATTAAAAAATTCGGACGGGTCTAGCAAAAGATCCATAACCACCAATTTCATCCTTTGGAACATTTATAGACTGACCACTGAAATAATCCAAAATCCATCCTCGACTTGATCCAAATTCAGTAGAAGACCAATATCTGCTTCCCCAGAATTCAACATAGAACCTTCCCAAGCCATGAACACCTATATTACTGTATGCCAATTCCAATTCCGTTTTAGAAGGAATGAACCAATCTCCAAAACCGTTGTAAACATAGTTCGATGCATAAGTAGCGATGGTCTGATTTGAACTACATGTCGACAACATATTCGCCGTATTCTGCTGACCAGAACCGAAAGATTCTTGAGTATTTGATAATAGGCCTGGACACCCATAAATTGTCCTATCCGCTTCTAAAGTTTGCGCCCAATATGAATCAGCGAATGGAGGACCCACATTATAGGACGACCAAACCATCCCATGCTGACCTGTTTCATCCAAATAAAAAATAGTTCCACCCGCAAAAGACTCTCCAATATAATGACCTGAATTATTCGCATTGATCGTAATGGTTGTCTCCGGTCCGTATATCAAACCCACTTCATTTTGTGCATAGGCTCTAATCTTGTATGTCACATTGGGAATAAGTTTGCTTATCACTGAACTAAAACTACCAGCACCAGATCCTTCTTGAGAAAAAACGCCCGCCAAAGGATAACCTGTAACGATTGGATTCCCCGTAATATTCCAAACAAAACCTTTTTGTGTTATACCACAATCTGAAGAAACGGATGCGCTAAAGCTGGCATTGGGCCAATCCAAAGAATTCACCGTTACTTCGCTGACTAAGGGCCAACCGCTGTTGATGGATAAAACACTACCGTAGGAAGTACCGTAGCTATTGGTGGCGTATGCACGATAATAATAAGTCGTGCCGCATCCTGTTACATTGGGTAAGGATCCTGTAAATCCTCCCACTCCTGTGCCGGAAGCTACGATGTTGTCCGCGGTGGTGGGATTGTTATTGGTGGTGCTCCAACAAATTCCGCGTGTACTTACCGCACTGCTGCCTTGCTCACTCACAAATCCTCCTCCATTGTAGCTAGTGCCTTCTACAATCATGGGCTTGGTTCCTACCACTGGCAATACCGTGCTCAACAAGGGCAATCCATTGGGAACAAAAACAATTTCATTTCCATAAGCAGTGCCTGTTGCATTGGTGGCAAATGCGCGCGCATGATAACTGGTGGTTGGATTCAAACCGGCCAAACTCACAAAATAATTGTTCCCTGTTCCAGTTCCCATGGCCACGGAAGAAGCAATGGTTGGATTAGTTGTCGTCGACCAACAAACACCCTTACTGATGATGGTGCTACCACCATTGTCGGTAACGATACCGCCGATGTTGGCGGAAGTGGTAGTAATGCCGCTGGGTTCGGTTGTTGTAACTGTAGGCAAGGTCATGGCCAAGGTGGTAAAACTAATTTCATTGCCATACATGTAGTTGACCCCACTTTGATAAAATGCACGAACATAATAGGTGGTATTGGGCGTGAGATTGTTCATGGTCAATGCATAATCCGCAGCCGATGTATTGCCCGTAGTCAATTGTGAATTCGCTACTGTTGGATTGGGGCTGGTGCTCCAGCACAATCCCTTGGCGGTTACTGACAAGCCAATGGCCGTGTTGTCGATATCACCACCAGAAGTAGCGGCCGTGTATTGAATGGCACTCATAGCAACGGTAGCGATAGTTGGTAAATAAATGGTATTGCTATTAAAAACAACCTCATTTCCGTATCCAACGCCCGTTCCATTGGTAGCGTATGATCGGATATAGTAAATGGTATTGCTCTGAATATTGGGAAGAATAGCTGTGAAAGGGCTAGCATTAGAAGTGCTGACCACATGGCTACCAGAAATGGTAGGATTGGAGGATGTGCCATACACGATTCCCTTTTCAATAATGGGCGTTCCGCCTTCCTCTAAAATATTACCTCCGCTTTGAATACTTGTAGTGGAAACAGTAATGGGATCAATTGTATTCAACGTAGGAACAACCAAACTCAACGTGGTAAACGTACTTTCCTCTCCCCAATAAGTTCCACTCACACTAGTAGCGTAAGCTTTAAAATGATAAAGCGTTGAAGGTGTGAGATTCTGTGCATTCAATTGAAAAGTCCCAGCAATGGAATAATTAGCAACCCCTGAAAAATCAGTAAAGTCGGGCTCACTCGCAGTACTCCAACAAAATCCTTGCGAAAGCACGGCTTCATTGGCAGGCGTAGAAACTACCCCATGCATCATGGCAGCGCGATACGAAATGCTATCAGCCACTTGGGTAGAGACAGTTAAGCTTATCTCGCCTCCAACAGTCTCCGCATACAACGCATACGGCACGCTCATCATCTGCTGCGTTCCCAAATCCAATTCGCCACTACCGGCATTCATCAAGACATGCAAGAACTTGGCACCACTGCCCCAATTGATATTGGCAAATGTGCCTTGGGCTGCAGTTCCATTGCCGACAAAACAACTGACCAAACCCTGCGCATTGCTCGTCAAAGCTTGGCTCTCTTGGTACACCACCGTTCCCGTTGCGGTAACATCATGAATCTTGAAAATCATGGTCAATGCAGCATTGCTCATCGCGGTCCCATCCGCATTGCGCACCACCGCCTGGTAGGGAATGGATTGTGGGGATTGGGAAAAGAGGGATGAGGGGATGAGGGAAAGGAGAGAAAATATTCCAACAAGTATGCAAGTAAAAAATCGTTTTTCCATGTTTTGGTTTTAAGGTCATCAAATATAACCATTTCAACGATATAACAGTTGTCGGTAATTGGCTCAGGGTTATCGGTATGTCCTATCCTGAAATAGGTTGACAAAAAAAAGTCAATCTATGGAGTTACACAAATTACATTCAGTGTCTCGCACATTCGCTGAGACTATCAAATTCAAAGCCGTTAAAATGTACCTTTTGGAAGGGATGCCAAAATCGAATATTGCTCGTTGGGCAGGTGTTTCGGTTGCGGGTTTAAACAAATGGATCAACAAATTTGGTTCAGATGTCTTGGCTAAAAACTATCCTGCGGAGGTGGATTCGGTAGTATTTTCGGAGCCAACTATGAGTCCATCTAAATCGAAAGAACCAGAAGATCTTCAACGTCAAATCCAAGAGTTGCAAAAG
>CANFLZ010000097.1 GCA_947448135.1 Flavobacteriales bacterium | reverse complement strand
CTTCTTCAAATCCCCAGCTGTTTCCGTTTACAAATTTGTAATCGTAAGTAGCAGGAGCCAATTGAAGCAAAACGCCAAATACTCCGTTACCCATTGCATTCAAAGCGATGAAAGCTGGATCCCAGTTTGCGTATGCAGGATTCTCATTGGTATTATCGTAGTTTGGATCTGCGAAGTTTCCAGCAACATGCAAGTTGGCAGGATCGTAATCTTGACCAGCTTCGCCTGTGATTCCATCTCCATCAGCATCCACCATAGACATATCGACGCGCAACAAAACTGAATTTGTTCCGCACAATGCACATGATGCATAGCATACTGTGTAAGAAGCTGGATTTGCTCCTACCTCGATGTAACGGTTGTCATTACCGTTCAATTCAACTTGACAGATGTTTGGAACATCCTCAACAAAAGGCCAATCGTTACCATTCACGAATTTGAATTCGTAATGCTCTGGCAACAAATCCAAAGTGATCGAGAACGTACCGTTACCATTGTCTGTCATCGGCATGGCAGATGGACTCCAATTGGTAT
The DNA here is from genome assembly GCA_947448135.1 of Flavobacteriales bacterium. GTDB lineage: Bacteria > Bacteroidota > Bacteroidia > Flavobacteriales_D > Sanyastnellaceae > CAMCTV01. The sequence continues at coordinate 3,743 of CANFLZ010000097.1, read as the reverse complement.
AAGATGGATTCACCACAGATCCATCGTAGTTTGGATCTGCGAAATTTCCAGCGATGTGAACGCCGTTGGCATCAGGTGTTAAACCTGCTCCTGCGATGTCAACTGTGAAGGTAACAGGGGTCTGCGCTTGCATAACCACTGCTCCTAAAATTGACACTACAAACATGTAGATTTTTTTCATTTTTATTAAGGGTTTAAGTTTTACTTGGTGTACTTTTAACACTTTCCAAAAATAAGACAAGTTCAAGTGCTCAGCAAATGATTTTTTCACAAAAAAATAACAGGCTTGAAATAGCCATAACATCCGCTCTGATATTGGGGCTGACCCTGTTTTTATGCTTCCCAATTTCTGCTCAAAACTCTATTCAATGTGACCCTCCAAATTGGTACACCCACACCCAATATCGACAATTGGATTTACTCGTCAGAGGAATGGACTTTTCTAAAATTCTTCCGATTCAAGTGGATGGCGACGTCAAACTGATTTCATTTAAACCAATGGCCAATCCACAATATGGTTTAATGAAAATTGAGATTCCCGAGAATTGCCCTGCTCAAAATGTGACTTTCACTTTTTTGATCAAAGACGAAGCGATTCACAACAAAGTGTACCAGCGGCAATTGTCCTTTCCCATCTTGAAACGATCTTCATTTGAACCCGCGGGATTGACTCCAAATGATTTGATCTACATGATTTATCCAGATCGATTTGCCAATGGTCTTTCTTCCAACGACTCTGTTCCTGGGCTTTATCAAGGAGTAAAAAGAGATGGCCAAAAAACACGTCATGGCGGTGATATTCAAGGAATCATGGATCATCTCGATTATGTGCAATCCATCCATTCATCGGCCGTATGGCTCAATCCAGTTCTCGAAAACAACGAACCGCGTGACAGTTATCACGGTTATGCAACCACCGACAGTTATCAAGTGGATGCTCGTTTGGGGAGTAATGATGATTATTTGAAATTCTCAAGAGCCTGCCATTCTAAAAACATGAAAGTGGTTTGGGATGTCATCTTCAATCACTGGGGCAATGAGCACTATTTATTTCAGAATATTCCCGACTCATCTTGGTTTCATTTCTACCCCAATTTCACCAAAACAAATTATCGAGCGGAAACTTTGATGGATCCATATGGCAGCGATATGGATCGCGACAGAATGTCCAATGGTTGGTTTGATCAACACATGCCCGACTTGAATCAGCAAAACCCTGACCTTGCCAAATATTTGATTCAAAATTCGCTTTGGTGGGTGCTATCAGGAGAAATCGATGCGTTTCGAATTGACACTTATTCCTATCCCGATCAGCAGTTCATGGCTGATTTGAACAAGGCTCTTCGCGATGAGTTCCCCAATTTCTTTCTGTTTGGAGAAACCTGGGTACAAAGCGCTCCCGTACAAGCTTACTTCACAGAACAATTTAAAAATACTCCTTTCAATTCCTATCTCAATGGCGTGACTGATTTTCAATTGTATTTTGCTTTGACCAAAGGATTGAACGAAAACTTTGGTTGGGAGGAAGGATTGAGAAGAATTCAAATGACATTGGCGCAAGATTTCATCTACAGCCAACCATCATCTAATGTTACTTTTTTGGACAACCACGATTTGAGCCGGTTCTATTCGGTAATCAACAAGGACTACAAAAAATGGCAGGCTGGATTGGGGATGCTCATGACATTGCGAGGCATTCCATGCGTTTATTACGGCACCGAATATCTGTTTGCAGGATATACCAACCCTGATGATTTGGTTCGACAAGAATTCAATGGTGGTTGGTCTGGGGACAGCAAGAACTTTTTCACTCAGAGCAATATCTCCGCTCAAGAAAAAGATGCGTTTGCCTTTTACCAATCTCTCGCTCAATTTAGACAGCAGTCAAAATTGGGGGCTATGAAATTGAAACAGTTTGTACCAGAAGACAATGTGTATGTTTATTTTCGATATGATGATAAAGACATGTATATGGTCATTGTGAACTTGGGAACTGAGCGCACAATCCGTCTCGATCGATTCAATGAAATGCTCAATGGCAAGACGAAAATAACCAATGTCCTTGACGGAGGATCTTATAGTTGCAAAAAACCAATTGAATGGAAACCGGAAAATAGCTTCGCCATTTTCAAAGTGCATTGATCACCAACCCATCACATCGATAATGGACGGAAAAGTATTCGTTTTCCAATCTTGATCACTGGGATTTATCCAAGCAATTGCTGTTATATCCTCTTCTAACTGCGGAGTGAGTTTTTCTTGATTTGAAGCCGCCATTTTGAACCAATGAGTGTCTTTGAGCACCCATTTCTCCTTGTGAAAATACGTGTGATAGATGATGCCCAATTTCTCCAATCGTTCAACGTACAACAAGCCACATTCTTCCATGACTTCTCTGACGGCCGCTTGATGAATGGATTCTCCTTTGTCCACTTTTCCTTTGGGAAGATCCCATTTCTCTCTTCTAAAAATCATCAGCACTTCGTCACGCTCATTGTGCACTCTGCCTCCAGCAGCCGAAATTCTTTTGAACGAATCGCAGAACAAATGCCAATTGGCTTGATTATTTCCCAATTCAACTACCCATTCCGATTGATCACGGGTGATCATTATTTCTTCTATCCAAGATTTCCAATCAGTGATTGAATCTAATCTTTTCCAGTCGTGATGGAATTCATTTTCATGAGCGAAATAAAGCGCCGAATCACCTATATAAACTTTGTACATTTGTGCCATGTCAGATTTAAAAAATACCGGTCTAAAAGTAGCAGAATATTTGTTGCAAATTGAAGCAGTTAAATTAAGTCCTGAAAATCCATTTACTTGGGCCAGCGGATTAAGATCTCCTATCTATTGTGACAATAGAAAAATATTGTCATATCCTGAAATCAGAAAAAACATCGCCATTGCTTTTCAACAAGTCATTCAATCTTTTGAAGTACAGCCTGAAATCATTGCTGGAGTTGCTACCGGAGGAATTGGCATCGGAGCTTTGGTAGCAGACATTATGAACCTACCCTTTATCTACGTCCGAAGTGAAGCCAAAAAGCACGGATTGAACAATCAAGTAGAAGGTATTTGTCCTGAAGGTGCGAAAGTATTGGTGATTGAAGATTTGATTTCAACAGGCAAGTCCAGTCTTTTGGCTGTGGAAGCCTTGATGGAAAGAAAAGTAGAGATTACAGGAATGGTGGCAATCTTCTCGTATTTATTTCCGGAATCGAGAGAGAAATTTTCGCATTACCCTTTTGTTGTCAAAACGTTATCCAATTATGATATTCTTTTGGAGCAAGCCGTTAACTCGAATTATCTTGCACCCCAACAAATTGAAACATTGAGGCTTTGGAAAAACAATCCAGCTGAGTGGTCTTCAAATTTTGAGAACAAACAATGATTATCGAGAGCAAGAAATTTACAATTCACCGCAACAATCAAGAAACCTTAGATTATTTGCACGATTTGCATCATTTGGAAAAATTTCTTCCAGATGATTGCTTCAATTGGCAATGCGATGGTGTTTCTTGTTCGTTTGAAACGCGTGGTAACATCAAAATTATTTTGCAGAAAGATCATTCCGATGATCATTCCGTTTCCTACAAAAGTTTGTCTACGCATCCCATGTCTTTTGTTTTAAAAGGAAAGGTTACTCCTGAAACGGAAAATTCGTGCATCGTTCAATTTGAGATGAACGCCTCTATCAATCCTTTTGTAGGAACCATGATGAAACCCATGTTCACCGATTT
>CANFLZ010000096.1 GCA_947448135.1 Flavobacteriales bacterium | reverse complement strand
TTTGTCTACCAATTCTAGACGGGTTTGTTTAGCGTTTCGTTGTCCTTGCTCACTTAACAACAAGTGCAATTCTTTTTGCAATGCTTCGGTTGTCATTTCTCCTTGAATAAATTCCTTCACGCGTTCTTCATTCAAAATCAAATTGACCAAAGAAATCCAGGTCAATTTCACCAATCGCTTGGCAATCCACATGGAGATGGGTTGTGCGCTGTAGCCCACCAATATGGGCAGTCCACGCAATGCGGCTTCCAGCGTAGCAGTGCCGCTCGCAATCATCCCGGCTTTGGCATTGCGCATGAGTTCCGGTGTCTGACCAAAAACCAATTGTACTTGATTTTCATACCCATTCAAATAAGGGGCATAGTGAGCGGCCTCCAAACCAGGTGCGCCGGCAATGATGAATTTTTGGTTCGGGAATCGCGCAACTACCTTTAAAAATGCGGGAAGGATTCGCTTTAATTCTTGCTTCCGACTTCCGGGCGCCAAGACGATAAAATCTTTGGTAGGCGCTTGGGTGGCAGGCTGAGCGGCCCAATCGTCTAGCAAAGGATGTCCTACAAATTCTGCCTGATAGTGGTGCTTGGCATATACGGCAGGTTCAAAAGGCAAAATGCAGTACATGTGGTCGACATACTTTTTGATGTTTTCCACGCGACCTTCTTTCCATGCCCAAATGGTTGGGGAGATGTAATAATGGGTTTCGATTCCCAATTCTTTTGCAAATTGGGTCAATCGGAGATTAAAACCGGGGTAGTCAATAAAGACAATTTTATCGGGTGCAAATGCTTTGATTTGATCTTTGATGATTTGAAAGTTCTTTCGAATCGTGGAAAGGTTCATCAACACTTCGACAAATCCCATGAAGGCCAATTCGCGGTAATGCTTTAAAATGGTTACCCCATTTTTTTCCATTTTATCGCCACCCCAACCTTGAAGCTCAACTTCTGGATGTTGCATTTTCAATTCTTTGGCCAAATGGCTGCCGTGCAAGTCTCCAGAGGCTTCACCTGCGATCAGAAATATTTTCATATCAATAAAAATAGAGGGCTACAGGAACACTGCAAATCACCACGTACAAAATACCGCGACTCATTTGGTACCATTCTTTTTTGATGAACCAATAAAACAAGGCCACATCTCCCAAAATGGAAATCGTTACCACTTTGTCCTGGTACATGGCTGTAATGCCATACAACAAGTCGTGAAAAAAGGTAGCCAAATTGGTGGAGGTGCCAAAGGTGAATACCAAACCAAAAAGAATAAATCCAAGTGCCGCTCCCAAAATGCCTACAGCTATTCCAAAGGGAACCGTATCGAACTTGTGTTTGGAAATTCTGCTCATGACAAGTCCCAATTTTGAAGATGCGAAATGGCGTGATGGGCGGTCAAATCGAACTGTACAGGAACCACGGAAACGAAGTTGTTGTCCAAGGCATGTTGATCGGTATCTTCTCCTTTGTCTTTGATGATGAATTCACCCGTCATCCAATAGTAGTCCTTCTGGAAAGGATCCACGCGCTTGTCAAATTGCTCGATCCACATGCCGTGCGCTTGGCGGCAAACTTTGATTCCCGCTATTTCTTTTCCTTTTGGAATATTGACATTTAAGCATACATGTTCTGGAAAATGATCGTCATTTAAAATTTTACCCACAATCTCAATCGCTACTTTCATAGAGGCGTTGAAGTCGGCATCAGCATCATAATCCAAAAGTGAAAAGCCAACCGAAGGAATGCCCTCTACAGCACCTTCAACAGCTGCTGACATTGTTCCTGAATAAATGACATTGATGGAGGAGTTGGAACCATGGTTGATTCCGCTCACTACGATATCCGGCTTTCTATCCAAAAGGGTGTACAAGGCCATTTTGACGCAATCCACGGGTGTTCCAGAACAAGCATAAGCACGGTCTGCGTAGGGCAATTCGATCTTGTGCACACGAATCGGATGATGAATGGTGACGGCATGTCCCATGCCGCTCTGGGGCTTGTCGGGAGCCACAACTACCACTTCTCCCAGCGTGGACATGGCCAATACCAAAGATTGAATTCCTTTGGCGTGGTAACTGTCGTCATTGGTGACCAAAATCAAGGGTCTTTCTTTTTTCTCCATGTGTCAAAACTAATACGGATTTCTATCATCTTTGCAGGAATTAATATCGCATTATGAACGCATTTATCGTGGAGGGTGTGCGCACCGCAATTGGAAATTTCGCTGGGTCTTTGGCTCCAGTGAGAACGGATGATTTGGCTGCTGTTGTTTTAAAGGGAATCCTTCAAAAACACCCGTCTTTGAACCCATCAGAAATCAACGATGTGATCATGGGTTGCGCCAACCAAGCGGGGGAGGACAATCGCAACGTTGCGCGCATGGCTTTGCTTTTGGCGGATTATCCAGTGACGGTTCCCGGTGAGACGGTGAATCGTTTGTGTGCTTCGGGAATGAATGCCATCGCGCATGCCGCGCGGGCTGTGCATTGTGGAGAGGGCGATATTTTTGTGGCAGGTGGTGTTGAAAACATGACGCGTGGTCCTTGGGTGATTTCCAAAACATCGTCGGCTTTCGGTCGTGATGCCCAGATGTTTGATTCGAGTTTCGGATGGCGTTTTGTCCATCCCAAAATGAAAGAGGTGTATGGGGTTGAAGCGATGGGAGAAACCGCTGAGAATTTGGCAGAAGCGCACAACATCAGTCGTGAGGACCAAGATGCATTTGCCTTGAACTCGCAATTGAAAGCCGCTCGTGCGCAAGCCGAGGGTCGCTGGTCGCGTGAGATTGTGCCCGTAGAAATTCCACAAAAGAAAGGGGATCCCAAGGTTTTCCAAAACGACGAATTCATCAAGGCTTCAAGTAGCATCGAAGGTTTGTCCGCATTGAAACCCGCATTCAGAAAGGGCGGTAGTGTTACCGCCGGAAATGCTTCGGGCTTGAATGATGGCGCAGCCGCGGTGTTGATCATGAGCGAAGCGGGATTGAAGAAGACCGGTTGCCAACCCTTGGCGCGCATCGTTTCGACTGGCGTTAGCGGCGTTGAGCCACGCATCATGGGCATCGGTCCCGTTGAAGCATCCAAGTTGGCGTTGCAACGCGCCGGATTGACCTTGGATCAAATGGACATTATCGAAGTCAACGAGGCCTTTGCTGCGCAGGTATTGAGCTGCACCCGCGCGTTGGGTATGGCGGACAATGATCCCCGATTGAATGTGAACGGCGGCGCCATCGCATTGGGGCACCCCCTCGGAATGAGTGGTGCACGCATTGTAAATACCGCTGCGATTGAATTGAATTTGCGTCAAAAGAAATATGCCTTGTGCACCATGTGTATCGGTGTTGGACAAGGATTTGCCGTTGTTTTGGAGCGCGTATGATTTACTCCTTCAACGGATATATACCGGTAGTGCACGAGTCGAGTTACGTGCATCCCCAGGCGGTGGTCACCGGCAATGTCATCATTGGCAAAAACGTGTACATCGGCCCAGGTGCCGCGATTCGCGGCGATTGGGGAATGATTGTGATCGAAGATGGTTGCAATGTTCAAGAGAATTGCACCATCCATCAATTTCCAGGCGTGACCTTGACCCTAAAAGCAGGCGCCCACATTGGGCACGGCGCCATCATTCACGGTGCCAACATTGGTCGCGATACCTTGGTCGGCATGAATGCCGTGGTGATGGACCGAGTTGAGGTAGGTGATGAGTGCATCATCGGCGCATTGACCTTTGTTCCGGCCGATACCATTGTCCCTCCTCGATCCGTGATGGTGGGCAACCCTGGTAAAGTCGTGAAGCAAGTGAGTGATGAGATGTTGAAGTGGAAGCAAGAGGGGACGGGCTGGTACCAGCGTCTTCCGGCAGAATTGCACGAGACCTTGAAGCCCTGTGAGCCCCTCCGAGAAATCCCCGAAGACAGAAAGCCACAAGCAGGCGGATACGCTACTTGGCAGGAGCGCAAAGCGGACCGCGATGTCTAAACCTTTTCAGTTCAAACAATTTCATGTTGCCCATGAACGTGCCGCCATGAAAGTCGGCACCGATGGCGTGCTGCTCGGCGCTTGGGCCTGCGCGGGTAAGCAACCCCCAACCATTTTGGATGTAGGCACCGGCACAGGGTTGATCGCCTTGATGATGGCGCAACGATTTCCGCAGGCTCAAGTACACGCATTGGAGTTGGATCCTGAAGCCTTGGAAGAAGCCGTACACAACTTTGATCAATCGGTTTTTGCTTCGCGATTAATGGGCATACATGCCAATTTTTTGGAATGGAATACGGACCATCGTTTTGATGCCATTGTGTGCAATCCTCCCTTTTACCAAGATGCGATATCGTCTTCCATTGAGAAAAGAAATTGGGCCAGGCAAGAGAAG
>CANFLZ010000095.1 GCA_947448135.1 Flavobacteriales bacterium | reverse complement strand
GCTTTGGCTGCGGTCTCAAAAACCTAAAACGCAACAACTGCTCTCGGAAAATTTCATTAAAAAACTTCACCAAAAAATGTATGGTGAAGTTTGGAAATGGGCAGGGAAATTTAGAAAAAGTGAAAAGAATATTGGTGTTCCCCATCATTTGATCGGGATAGAATTGAAAAAATTAATGGATGACACACTGTTCTGGATTGCGCATTCCACCTATTCGCCGGATGAAATCGCAATCCGATTCAAACACCGCTTGGTAAGCATTCACTGTTTTCCAAATGGTAATGGTAGACATAGTCGCATCATGGCCGATCTGATTGTAGAAAAAATATTCGGACTACCTCCGTTTTCTTGGGGCCATTCTCACTTATCCGAAACCAATACTTCGAGAGACAACTATTTGAGGGCCCTCAAAAAAGCAGATCTCCATGATTACTCAGAATTGGTTCATTTCGCAAGAAGCTGAATGAACTGCCACCCTCAATTCCAATGCTCCTCACGCTTGACGATAATCCGCTTGTATTGCTGATTGGCGTTCTCTTCTGAAAATTGGGCATTGCCATGACACCCTTGGATATACTTGTCTTGGGGAATGGACTGCACACTTGTCTCACCTTTGCGATTTTGCGAAAATTGAAACTTCGCTACATGCTTTCCGGACAATGTTCCTTTGGCGATTAACGACGAAACATAGTCGACCAAAAATGGGCTGTGGGTTTCAATGACAACATGTAAATAAGGATATTGTAAAATATCATGAACAATCATGTCCATCAGCTTTCGCTGGCTTTCTATGCTCAGATTGATTTCCGGATGCTGAATTATAACCATCCTATTGGTTTCGAAAAACTCACTCTGCATTTCACGATCCAATTGTTTCAATACTGAAGTCCACTCCTGAATCCAAGAACATATCTTTTGCTGACCCAATCCGCAAAACTGCAAAGGCGAAAATTTACTTTCTTGCACCAAAAAAACCTCCTTTCCCCAATATTGCCCACTCTCGATTTGAATAACCCGATTCTCTAATTCCAATTCAAAGAAATATGCCGCGGTATAAATTTTTCGATCCGCATCAAATTCATCCAATACCAACTTTCTCTCACCGCGCAATACGGGAGTCTCTGTCATCCAATCAATCATTCCATTTTTAAACTGGCCCAACACACGCTCCATCAATAATTGAACCCCATGAAACTTTGGAGAATTGGCTATGGAAAGACGCTTGCGAAAAAATAAATGACCTAGATCCAAATAAAACAAATGATCCATACTCGTCTCTTCCTCATAATATTCCGGCCCTTCGTCAATGAAATTCGCTATGTCATCCAGACGCAATTCCTTGGCAATTGTGGACGGGAACAACTCTTCACACCATTCCTCTTCTGAAGGCATCCCATGATTTTTGATTGCTTTATATAAATAATTCGCTAAGTTTTTCGTGTATACCCGCCTTTCATCAGCTCCCCATACCAAAAGTGGAATTTGCCCCTGTTGAATTATCAATGAACTTACTTGTGCTCCCTTGATACTCGCATCCACCCGATTATTCGCCATACTTGACTGTTTGTATTTCACTTTCACAATGACCCTCCGTCCGAGAAAAGAATCATTTTTCACCAGCGTAATTTCCTTTGATGTATCTCCTTTACCAACCCAATTGCGCCAATCTTGATGCTCCTTGAATTGATCTACCAGCGGGAAATGCCTGTTCCTCCATTCTGCTGATGAGGCATTGCGCTTCATTAAATTCAAATAATCGGCTAAAATCGATTTTCCACTCCCGTTATCTCCCAGAAAGAAATTGAGGGGTCGCAATTTCATATCCGCAGTTGAAGCCATGGACTTCAGGTTATTTATTTTCAAATGCATATTTCGGTTTTGCTCAAATAGAAACTTTCCCATTGTAATGGATTTACAACGGGAAAGAAAAAAAGCGACAGCGATGGTAGCGGATATCCCGGAATGCAGGCGTTTTAGCCTGCATGAGGAATAGCAGCGGACAGCGCGGTGCCTATGAAGCCGAAGGCGAATAGGCAGGCGCCCAACTTTTAACAAACCATTAAGTTGAGGTCTTTGAATATTCCGCGCATGTTGGATTACATTGGCCCAATGAAATTTCTATTGGGTGCCAGTTTTCTGATGATGGGTTCTTTTAACCTTGCCGCGCAAGACACTTTGCCATTGCCCTTTGCCATCGCCAATGAAAAACGATTGCCTGAAGATGAGCTAAAAGACAAAAGGGAAGGCACTTTTGTAACTGGCGTCCCTGACATCAGCTTTGATCCTGTCAATGGTTTTGGATATGGCGCGGAGGGTTCAATTACCTTCAATGGCAAGCGTTCCAATCCATTCTTTGAATACACGCCTTACCGATCTAAGTTGGACATCGTCCTTTTTAATACGACACGCAACCAGAGAGAAATTGCTTTGGTTTTTGACCAACCCTACGTTCTTCAATCCAAATGGCGCTTACGCGCTGAGGCGGCCTATGAAATCAATCCCAACCTATTGTACTTTGGAACAACAGACCATACATTAAATTCCTTGTCACAAATTGCAGCAGGTGACGGTATGAGTTCCTCCAATGGCGATTCGTATGCGCAATATGACAATTCATTGGGGACCAACGCCAACTACAATCAATACACCAAAGAGGAGTACATTCTGAATATGAGTGGGGAATATTCCCTGTTGGAAAGTAGAATGCGCGTGCTGGGTGGGTTTGAATATGCCCGATTGAATATTACGCCCACCGGAACGGGACGGAGTAGAATTGCCGAAGATGCGCTTTCCCATCAAATATTGGGATATGGGCAGTCTCAGGTTTCATTTGTTCAGCTTGGAATGATCTACGATACGCGAGACTTTGAATCGGATCCGAGCAATGGGATTTACGCTGAGTTGACCGATGAATATAGTCACAAAGGAATGGCCTCGGACTTTACCTTGAATAAGGTTTTTTTACAAGTAAAAACCTTTAAGCGATTGATGCCGAACACATTTAAAAAATTCGTTTTTGCGTCGAGAGCTGGTATTGGCTACACCTTTGGAGACGCTCCATTTTTTGAATACCAAGATGAATGGTCTTCAGAGGGAAGTATCGAAGGATTGGGAGGAGGAAATACCATTCGCGGTTACAAGCAAAATCGATTTTTAGACCGCGGTATTTACTTTGTCAATACAGAAATGCGCATGCGTTTTTTTGAGACCGAATTATTTCACCAAGACCTGAGTTTTAGCGCAGTTCCACTCTTTGATTTTGGAAGTGTCTATAATTTGAATAACACCCACCAAGCATTTGCCATCAACCGCATGCGCTATTCCGAAGGCATGGGATTGCGAATCGCTTGGAACCTCAGTACAATCCTTCGCTTTGATTATGCGCAATCCAAAGAAGACCAACAATTCTTCTTCACTTTTGAGCATGCGTTTTGATTCGCATTTTTGTATTTTCGTTTGGTAAAAGGATACAACGAGAAATTCAAAAATGGCAAAGAAGGGAAAAAAGAGAGCGATTGGGTGGATATTTTGGTCTCTTCTGATTTTATTAGCAGGTGCTGCCAGTTGGATTGCTTATGATTATACATTGACTCCCCCACCACCGCCTGTTATTGATCATGAAGCCAACAATATCGTTCGGCATCCGCAAGAAAATGAATCCTGGGGAATTGATATTAGCCACCACCAAGGCACCATCGATTGGAGCAAAATGGTAGGAGAAAAACGTCCTGATTTCGTTTTTCTAAAAGCTACAGAAGGAACACATTTTACGGATAGTGAATTTGAAGATTACCGAGAAAGTTTGGATCGTTTGTCTATTCCCTATGCCGCCTATCACTTCATGCGGTTTAATAAAAACGGAAAAGATCAGGCCAACTATTTTCTTCGAAAGGCCCAGCCCCAAAAAGGACAATTGATTCCAGTGGTTGACATAGAATACCAACGGCATTTGTACACAGACGAAATTGCGCAGCGCAATATCGACTTGTTCATGGAAACCATACGTTCAGCCATTGGCGTTTATCCCATTGTGTATTGCGAAGAAAAATATTATCACAAATATTTAAAGGCCAAATACGAGAAGAAAATCATCTTGTGGATTGCCAATTACATCCGAGCGCCAAAAACCCAGTGGGACATCTGGCAAAAAACGGCCAAATTCAAGCATCCATCCTTTCGAAAAAATATTGATTATAACGAACTCAATCACCGTAGAATTGGATTACGGGATTTGGTGTTAAGGTGATTCGGCAAATTATTTAGCGTTGCATGGTTAGGGGTTTTGCAGCTTCATCGTCAACACTGATTTCAACAAAACAACCTGCATAAAGTTGGCTTAATATTTTAGAGATGATAATATAATACTCTGATTTGTAAACATTTAAGGTTAATAATTCCATTCAGAAGATCTCATGATGAATAGAGTCAAAGTTTAACTTTCCAAAAAAATGGCTGCTTCTAGCAAAAAGAAAATTTATGTAATCGACACATCCGTCTTGTTGCATGATCATCACAGTTTGGTAAAATTTGAGGAAAATGATGTGGTTATTCCGATCACCGTTCTGGAGGAATTGGATAAATTCAAAGTTGGGAATGACATTAAAAACTTTG
>CANFLZ010000094.1 GCA_947448135.1 Flavobacteriales bacterium | reverse complement strand
GGCGTGTTTTCAGTTTGTACTTTGAGCCAATACCCCTCAAGAATGCCATCATCGACATCATCGAAGAGGAACAACCCGCGAGTACAGATTTCAATTTTTATGGTGTATCGGTGAACCTCGATCAGAAGCGGGTGGTGGAGTATGGGTGAGGGGAGTGAGAGTGGGAAACAGAATGAGAAACAGAAAGAGAAACTGTGTTGTTCATCAGTTCCCGCGGGGCGTTATAACACCGGCTAAGTGTAAAGGGTTGATGTCACCAACCCCATAGGGGTGGCATAGCGCACGGTATTTGTTTTGGTGAAGGGGATACAGAAGCCTGGACAATAGAGAATCATTCAATAGCTGTCTTCAGCTTTTAATTTAAATTGAATTTCAGGATTTTGTTTGTGGAGTTTGATCCTTTTCAATGGGCTATTCGTATTCAGGTTTATTAGTAACGTTTTGCTAGTAGGCGTATGTAGCCCTGTGTTGCGCATGGCAATATTGCTTTCACGCAGTTAGTGGTTAGGCCTTTATTTCATTTTAGATTTCAAGCACATAATATTTCCAAGTTGTGTTATGAACATCCACATAGTTATTCCAAGCTCCTTGGTATTGATTGTTAAGTTGGATGCCACCCTTTTTTTGTAAAAAGTTAGGCAAATGAGCTACTTCAATAGTTTGGATATTTACATGTTGACCATTAAACAATTGATAGATACCAGCATTTGCTTGTGGTGCTTGCCAAAAAGATTGGCGCTCCGTTAACAAAATAGCATAGCAACCATCTAAATGATTTTGTCTTAACTGCTCAAGAAATTTTACATCTTGAATTGCTCGGTACATTTCATTTGGAGTACCGCAGTCATCTTTTGGCATTTTTAATTCAATGACATATCGATGTCCCTCCTGTGTTGTAACGTATATATCAATTTCTTTTTTTATTAAATCAGGTAATGGGTTAAATATTCTCGGTGTTGGATATTCAAGTCTGACAATTAAGTCAGGGAAATTACTTCTCAAATAAATTGCAAGTTCATGCTGTAATCCGAACTCACTATAAAGCTCTATGGGGGTTTGTTGAATTGTATAAAAAAAACTATTTATTTTATCAAACATATTTTTCGATTTTAGTATTGGCTTACCACTAACGTTTTGCAAATAGGCAAAGGCGCCTAACAAATATAATTTTTTTGGCGCTTTTGCTTATTTGGTGTTAGCAGTATTCTCATCGTATTCTTCTTTTAAAATTGCCATGATTAATTTGTCATGATAATCTCCATCTCGAAAACAAGATTGACGCAATCTACCTTCAAATTTAAATCCAGCTTTTTCATACGCTCGTATTCCGCCAACGTTTGGTTCTGATACAGTCAACATTATTCTATTAAGATTTAATTTTTCAAAACCATATTTAACCACTTTCTGGGTTGTAATTGTACCAATCCCATTTCCCCATTGCGTTTTATCTCCAATAAAAATGAAATATTCACCGTTTTTGTTGATAGTTGAAATATTACAAATCCCGGCGTATCCAATTAGGCTACCGCTAGATGTAAGATATATGCCAAGGGTATAATCTTTTGTATTTGATAATAAATTTGAAAACCACGATTTTATCTCATCCTCGGAGGACAATTTTTGAAAAATTGTCAATGAATATTTTATTACCTCGTCATCTCTTAACCAAATAAAAAATGGTGCAATGTTATCTTTGGATAATAGCTTTAATTCTATCATTGATTTAGTTCTTCAATTACTGCTAACGTTATAGTATACGAAACTTATATAACACAAGGATAATACAAAACAGCTGAAAATCAATCTCTCAGCGTTGCGTTATTTATATAGGGCATTGCGTTTAATCTTCCATGTTGTCAAAGGGACTCTTTAGGTTCTGATTCCGCTTTTCCGTGACGTGTGTGTATATCTGCGTCGTCTTTACACTGCTGTGCCCTAGCTGCTGCTGCACCAACCTTATGTCTGCGCCTTGTTCCAATAAATGCGTTGCAAAGCTGTGCCGCAACAAATGAATGCCTCCCTTGATATTCACCTTGGCCATTTGCTTGAACCGATTGAATATCATTTGAGCGCTCCTGATACTGTAAGGTCCACCAAATTGTCCCTCAAACAAATACTCTTTGGATGTGTATTGTTTATAATATTCTTCCATCTATGTTAAAAATTTTCTGCTCAAAACCAACATCCGATTCTTGCGAAGCTTGCTCTGTTCAATCTGCCATAATTCCTATATCCTAAATGAAAATTATGCGATAAGATCCCTCGCGCCACCGATGGAAGCGGATATCCCGCAGTGTGGTGCGGAACGCGCCGCACGAGGAATAGCAGCGGACAGCGGGGTGGACGGTGGAGCGCGGTGACACCGGCCAGGCGCCAGAATTTTCGGTTCTTGTGTATAGGATAAATGTCTTGATGCGCCAGCCTAAAAACTTTTGTTTCATTGAATGACTTTCATTAGAAAATGGGGGCGAGATAATGAATACCTTTGATCAAGTCCGAATTGGCGCTATCAACTGTATTGTTGAGTCAGTAATATGAGACTAACAGGAATTAAAATTGAAAGTATGGAAGAGCAAGCATCTTTTTTTGAACCGTTAATTGAAAGTGCAACCGAGTATGGCAAAACAAGCGTTGCGTTATACAAACTGAAGGCGATAGAGAAAACATCGGATGTGGCCTCAACGATGGTGTCACGCATGTTGGCCTTAATGGCGTTGGGTCTGTTTATGTTAATGATCAGCGTTGGCGCGGCCTTTTGGCTAGGGGAGATTTTGGGAAAAGTATACTATGGTTT
Organism: Flavobacteriales bacterium; assembly: GCA_947448135.1. GTDB lineage: Bacteria > Bacteroidota > Bacteroidia > Flavobacteriales_D > Sanyastnellaceae > CAMCTV01. The sequence goes on along the minus strand of CANFLZ010000094.1, from coordinate 1,947 downwards.
TTTGTGCGTGGGAGGATTTTTCGGAGTGTTGGGATTGGTATTCTATTTCATTCTGCACAAATGGGTGAAGGAACGCACGAGTGACGCAATCATTACACGAATTCTAAATTAATGGGTATGGAAAAAATCACCTCAGCAAAGGCATTGCGTGCTGCTATTCTTCAATTGGAAGCGCAGCAATTGACGCAGGAACGTTTATTGAAAGAGCAGTTTGCGATGACCTATGAAGGCATGAAACCTGTCAATCTCATCAAAAGAACATTTAAAGAGATCTTTACCTCTTCGGATTTAAAGGATGGTCTATTTGGCGTGGCGTTAGGGCTTGTTGCGGGTCATCTAACCAAGAAGGCGGCAGTTGGATCTTCCCATAACCCGTTGAAGCAGTTATTGGGAGCTTTCTTAGAATTGGCCGTGACCAATGTGGTTACTAAAAATTCGGATGGGATAGGATCTAAGGTGATTAACTTGATACAAGACTACCTGAACAAAGGAAAGGTCGGTGTTGAGGCTGAAGAATAGTGTCGAGTCTAGAATCGCCTTATTTCTTCTTGCTCTCAATGGCTCCTATTAAAAAGCCATAAGGTTTTAGGGGTTCAATGTGATCACACACGATTTTCAACATGGCCATCAAAGGGATGGCAAGAAAAATTCCGGGAAGTCCCCACAAAAGGCCACCGATGACCAGGGCGATGATGGTGAACAAAGGATTGATTTTTACTTCAGAGCCAACAATCAAAGGCTCTAGTACCCAGCCTTGGATGAATTGAATAACGGCATAGGTACCAATTATACCAGCCAGCATAAGAAAACTTCCGCCATGCACACCGGCTACTAGAACGGTAATAGTTGTGCCTGTTAGATTTCCAATGAAGGGAACAATTTCAAGCAATCCGCAGAGAAAGGCAAAGAACAGAGCATTTTTGACGCCCAATAGAGAAAACCCCACACCATACATCACCCAAAGGCAAACAATCATTTTGGATAGACCAAGTAGATATTGTTGGGATACATGGCCTACACTGTCGATCACTTTTTCCATTTCGACTCTTTGTGATTCGGACGAAAATTTAAGGATGAATTGTTTGATGTGGCTTCGGTAATACAATAGAAACAGGATGTAAACCAAGGTCAAAATTAGGTTGGTTAGAAGTGATGGCAACGAGATGGCGATTTCCTTAAGGAAAAGCGCAATGGCCGGTTGCTGTTTGATGAGTTCTTGGTTTTGTTTTTCTATTGAAATGCCGGAATGGGCAAAGATGTATTTCTGCACTTCGTTGATTAATTCAATGCTTCGCTCTCTTAAGATTGAAAAATCATTGGATAGCGTTGAAATTTGGTGGCTCAGGACAATGCCAATTCCAGACAGAAGAAGTAGTAATATCAAAAGACAAAAGACAACGGCCATTCCTCTGGGAACTTTCTTGTATTCCAACCATCGGCAAAAAGGCAAGAACAATGTTGCCACTACTGCACCAACGGACAATGGAATAAGAAATTCCCTTGCAAAATATAAGCCCGCAATAAAGAGAAATAAAAGGAGCAGTTTTTTTAATCCTGAAGCGGAGCTTATTGTCATGTTGAATGGATTGCATGGCTTATTTCCATGTTTTCACGAAAGTAAGCTTTTCATAACGGTATTAACTTAAAAACTTATGTCGAAGTTTCGGAGAAGGCACCATACAAACATCACTTTTCCCAAACCACTGATACCGGTGTTTGGCGATGTGTGCTGTTCCATTCAAAAGAACGATGGTGTCCAGTGAATTTTTGAAATGGATTTCGCGCAACCTTTTTTGATCGACTTCCGATTGCAGCGAAGCAAACTTGAATTTATTCTTCTTGTCGTTTCGGATAATGAACTGCACCGATCGTTGGCACAAATGACAAACCCCGTCGTAGAGCACGACCAGTTGATCTGGTGGGTATGGGTATGGGACTTTCAATTTT
>CANFLZ010000093.1 GCA_947448135.1 Flavobacteriales bacterium | reverse complement strand
TATTGCGGATAGTTTGGAGCAATTGGTGAAGAATAAATATGACCAGGGGATTGTTCGCTTACAGGATTGGAATGATGCCCGTGTGAATGTGTTGCAGCAACAGGGAAGTTTGCGCAATTTGGAAATGACATTGGCCAATCAGTTGGAAACACTGGGGGTTATTTGTGGTAAATCTGTACAATTGGAGATACAGCCGTTGGACATGGAATTGGAAAAAAAGCCGATTGCACAAGGAAAATTGGAATTGGATAATGCCGCATTAAAAATGGAATATGCCCGAATGATGCATCGTTCAGCGCAATTGGAGCAATTGCCAGTGTTGTCATTGCAGGGATCTTTGGGTTATCAGAACAACAGCAATGCGCAATGGATGGATCCCTCAAGCAGATGGATTTACAGCAGTTTTGTGGGCGCTAAGTTGACATGGGATTTGCCCACCAATGCGGTGAAGGTAACCCAAGTGGGGACGAGAAAAATCAATCATGAGATGGCCAAAATTGCTTGGGAAGAAGAACAGCGAAATGCACAAGTTCGCAATCAGCAATTGAACAGGGAGTATGACAAAGTTTTGCAGGATTATCAGCAGCAAGAGCGCATAGCGTCCTTTGATCAAGATTCTTATCAGCATGTCTACAACTTGTTCAAGCAAGATGTTGTGGGAATGGACAAGTTGATGTTGGCACAGCAAAAGGCGTTGCAGTCAACACTCACTACAATAGGGGCCAAGTGGAACAGTGAATGGGTTAAAAACAAAATACAAATAAGCAATGCGAGGTAATTTTTTCTTGGGATTTTGGTTGGTGATTTTCTTTTGGAGTTGTAAAGGAAGTCAACAGGAGGTACAACCGGTGAAGAATGACATCACGGAAACTGTATTTGCTTCCGGCATGTTGGTGGCCAATGACCGTTACAATTTGACGGCACAATCGGAAGGTTATTTGTCAGAGGTTCCTGTTAAAGAAGGGGATGTTTTGGAACAGGGCACAATGGTGGCCCGCATTGACAACAGCACGGCAGATGCCCAAGCCCAGGCGGCTGAAAGGCAGTTGAACATCGCGAAGCAAAACATCACGGATGCGTCACCAGCGTTGCAAGAAGCCAAGGCGGCATCGGAAATCGCGGAGCAAAAAATGAATCAGGAAAAGAAGCAGGCGGATCGCTATCAAGCATTGTATCAAAGTAAAAGCGTATCCAAATTGGAGTTGGAGAATGCCCAATTGTCCTATGAATCCGCCAAGACCAATTGGATAGCGGCCAAGAAAAAAATGGCACAGATACAGCAACAAGCGGAATGGACCAAAGCGGGACAAGATGCGTCAGCAGCAGCGCAGCGTAATGCTTCAGGATACAATATGGTAAAGGCACTTTCCAAAAGTAGAGTGATGAAACTGATGAAAAAGCCAGGCGACTATGTCCGTAAAGGCGATGTCATTGCGATAATGGCGGGAATGCAGCAGATCGTTGCTCAACTCAATGTAGATGAGAATAGCATCAAGAAAATCAAAGAAGGTCAACGTGCGCACATTCAATTGAACGTGGAAAAGGGGCAGGTTTTAGAAGGAACGGTGACCACGTTGTATCCCTTGTATGACGAAGTAAGTCAATCCTTTTTGTGCGATGTAGTATTTGAAAAACCATTGTCATTTGATGTCATTGGAACCCGACTAGAGGCCAATATTGATATTGTTAGTCGTCATCAGGTATTGTTGATTCCGCGCACATATTTGAGTTATTCCAACACGGTTCAAGTTAAAGGAAAAGAGCAACCTAGCCATGTAGAAGTAGGTATTAGAAGTACGGAGTGGGTGGAAATTAAAAGTGGATTGACTGATCAAGACATTCTGATTCCTTTGAAAAAATAGACGTCATGAACATTAATCGGAACATCGCTTGGACCTATTTCGTCGCCTCCAAGAAAATGACAATTGTAGCGATTTTAGGGGTCGTTATTGGGATATCCATCTTTATGTTCATGAACTCAATGGCCGCTGGATTTGACAGAACTTCCGGTGAGTCTTTTTTCAAAACCACTCCCCATATTAGGGTGTATAAGGATGATAAGATTAGCCAACCACTGAAGGAAGAATCTCTTTCAAAAACTTTGATTGTCAATCCCAAGGTTGTTCCCTCTATCAACACCATTGATAATCCAATGGATTGGGTGAAATTAATTCGCAAACAAAAAGAGGTAGTTGTCGTGTTTCCGCAAGTGAGTTGTCCTGTTTTTTACAACAACGGAAAATCTCAAATCACGGGCACTACCATAGGTTTTGATCCCGTTGAGGCGGATAAGATGTTTCGCATTTCCACATTTACGGTGCAAGGAAGCATAGCTGATTTATCTACCCACCAAGATGGTATTATTATCGGAAGCGGCATTGCTGAGAAGATGAACTTGTTGACGGGAGATAAAATCAACATGACGTCTTCCAAAGGCATTAATCTAACATTGACTGTTGTTGGTATTTTTAAGACCAACAACTCCAAAGAAGACAAGACCAAATCTTATGTGAATTTGGCGACGGGGCAGCAGTTTTTAAAGGAGAATAACGCCTATGTTACAGACATCAACGTGAACATTGATAATCCAGATCGAGCACCAGAAATAGCGAAAGAATTGACGAATTTAACAGGGTACAAGGCGGAAGATTGGATAGCGGCCAATGAGACTTATATGGCAGCTTCTCGCATCAGGAAAATCGTCATTATGTTCATTAGTTTTACTTTATTGATCGTTTCCAGTTTTGGTATATATAACATATTAAATATGACAGTGAGTCAGAAAATCAATGATATCGCCATCTTGAAGGCGATGGGTTTTAATGGTGGAGATGTTATTCGCATATTTGTTTATCAAGCGCTTACCATTGGCGCAATCGGAGTGATGTTGGGTGTATTGTTGGCCTTGATTTTGGTTCAAGCTCTGCAGCATGTATACATAGGTGGTGATATAGGTTACTTCCCCATCCGTTTTGAACCTTGGGTTTTTTTAAGAGGAATCTTCATCGGGTTGCTCATCACATTTTTGGCAGGATTTGTCCCTGCAAAAAAAGCGGCTAAGGTTGATCCTGTAAGCATATTTAGAAAATGATTTTACGAGTAGAAAATATTGAGAAGAAATTTTTTGATCCTATCGAATTCAAGGTATTGAATGGGATTTCTTTTGACGTTCAGCAAGGTGAGTTTGTCACCTTGGTAGGCAAGTCAGGGTGCGGAAAATCGACATTGCTTTATATTTTGTCCACGATGGATACTGAGTATTCAGGAAGATTAACGATTGATGGTGAAGACGTGACCGGATATGATCAAAATAGATTGGCAGCAATTCGAAATGAGAAGATTGGATTTGTCTTTCAGTTTCATTATTTATTGACTGATTTTACTTGTTTAAAGAACATCATGATTCCTGCGTTGCGATTGGGCAAATTGACAGAAGAAGAGATAGAATACCGTGCGATGGAAAAGTTGCGCATGTTGGGAATGGAAGATCAAGCTTTGAAGCCAGCGTCTAAATTATCAGGAGGGCAACAACAGCGAGTAGCCATTGCCAGAGCATTGATCAATGACCCATTGATCATCATGGGAGATGAGCCTACTGGAAATTTGGATTCTAAGAATACCCAGGTTGTATTTGATATTTTACAAGAGTTGGCCCATGAGAAGAAACAGACCATCATAGCTGTAACACATGACAATGATTTTGCAAAAGCCAGTGACCGCACCATTGAGATGGTGGATGGAAGGATTTTGTGAATTGGTATTTGTTTAAACGTATTTCTTGTATACTTGCTTAATGAATCAAAATCCTCCCAAGAGATGGAAAATGCTCTTGATTAGCTGGCTGTTTGTTTATCCAGTCATCAACATTCTTTTTGCTACCTTATTTCCGATTATTCAAAACCTTCCTCAATTGGTGAAGACATTGATTTTCACGGTCATTTTGGTTCCCTTGATGGGTGTGTGTATTCCTATGCTTCACAAGAAGTTTTGGAATTGGATCACGAAGTAATTTATAGTTGAATCCAATGTGGAGGAATCAATTGACGGGTTCCCTCCATGTTATTTTTCCATTTTTTGGGCGCTATGGTAGCGCCTTCTTTTTTGGATAAAAAAGCACCCCACCAACTAAAACTAGAATTGGCAATGACGTGGTGATCGCATAAGGACATCAATTGCATGTCCTTATATGAATCTGCGCCGCGATTGTGGTCGATGAATTGACAAGGGAATTGTGAAAAATGTTCTTTGCACCAATTTAAATCATCAGAGAAAACAAAAATTTGACAATCGGGTTCGACTTCTAAAATATATTGGATGGCTCGGCAGTAGTAGTCAAATGTGCAAATATCCTTGTACTTTGGATGTTTGACATAATCGCCTCTTCTCACGTGGACAGAAAGAGATGGCCGCTCCTCCATTTTCTTTTTTAAAGCGATGTTTTTTTCATCTTGAAAATCGTCAAATTGAAATAGTTCAACTATTTCTGGAAAATCTTTTAAATACTGATAGCATTGCCAGTAACCTTCCAGATATTGGTGTTTTTGATTGACCCATTGTACGCCATAGGTAAAGCGAATGTCTTCTGACTCCTCAAAAAAGTAGGGTTGTGTTATTCCCAATTTACGGCGCATTCGAAAAGAAAAAGAGCGTTCATCGGCACCAACTCGACTTAAAATTTTTGGATTCGCCTCATCGACATGGGTTTGAAATACACGAGGCATTAAATACCCATTGTGCAATCCGTATGAATGGAAGTAGTGAGTGTCACAAAATATCGAGTATTGCGGGAATTTCTTTTTAAGCCAATAATAAAATGCGACTTGGAAAAGTTGATTTCCTATTCCGCCAAGAATGCGAACGAC
>CANFLZ010000092.1 GCA_947448135.1 Flavobacteriales bacterium | reverse complement strand
AAAGTGAAGAGATTCATCATCACATTCATGTTCGGCATTCCAGGTTGTGTCATATTGGGTTGAGAACTCATGCTCATTTTCGTATACACGAACGTGGATGCGGTCATCAACAAAGTGAACAAGCTGACGTGATTGCCATAGAATGGAATGTCAAATGGAAGATTCAAAATGGAATCATAAGCGGCCAAATCTTCAGCCCACAAGAACGATTGTCCACGCAAGGCAATCTCTGCGGGGAAGAAGCGGAACATCGCGTATAAAACGGGCATTTGAATCAAAACAGGAATACAACCCGCAAATGGATTAACGCCAGTTTGACGATAAAGGGCCATGGTAGCACTTTGCTTTTCCATTGGATCTTTACCTTCGAACTTTTTATTCAATTCATCAATCTCAGGCTTGATGGCACGCATCTTGGCCCCATTCAAAAGATTTTTCCAAGTGATGGGGAACAAAACCATTTTGATGATCAAAGTGACAATCAAAATGATAATTCCGAAGCTTCCTATCCAAGAAGACAAAAACCAGAACAAAGGACGGATGGCGTATTTGTTGACCCATCCGATGATGCCCCATCCGTAATCGATGATATGATCAAACTCGTTGACTTGCGTGTCAGCCAAAAGCGTTTGCTCGTTGGGTCCAAAGAAGAAATTCAGTTGACTTTGTCCCGTAGAAAGATCAATCGGTAGCTCGGCACGATATACCTTGGTGTGCAAAGTATCCTCCGTTGGAGTGATGACATTTAACTTGGCATTTTCCAAGAAACCACTGGGTGAAATAACAGCAGCTGTAAAATAATTTTGCTTGAAGGCTGCCCAATTCAAGCGGCCCTCCACTTGTTTTTCGTCACCACCATTCTCATTGAGGTAGCTGCGATCTTTGTCCATCTCTGCATAGAAAATGGAAGAACGACTGCGCTCAGCTTGAATTCCTTTTTCATTGTGCAAGCCCTCTGTTTGCCAATTCAATTGGAATGATCCTGCTTGACCGCTCCAATTATTTTGCAATCCTTGAGAGGCAATTTGACACTGAACCATATTTGATCCAGAAGACAAAGAATACGTTACTGCAAATTTTTGTCCTTGGTTGTTGTTCAATTCCAAGGTAACATGACTAGTGCCTTGCGCGTCTTTACTGACAGCCGTTGAATGGAAAACATATTGCCATGATCCTTGTTGGCCTTTTTTCAAATCATTCCAAGTCCAATACATGGCTTGTGATTTCGCATCCCAGAATGAGATGTTCTTCTTCCCCCAATAGGTTTTGTATCGCTCATCCTTCAAATCCACAGAGCGAATAGTAGCACCTTTGTGATCGATGGTAACTTTGATTTTATCATTTTCCAAAATGGATTGAGCTGGAGCCAAATTGGCTTGTGCACCAAACACACCATAGCGGTTGATTTTGTCAGCACTGGCTGCGGTTGCTCCCGTGGGAGTGTTTGCCTTTGGGGCTGAAGGTGCAGCTTTGGGTTGCGCTGGTTGTGCGGTGGCTACTTGTTGTGCGGTCTCCTGTGCTTCCTTGGCATTGTACCAAGAAACACCGAAGGCCAGAGCCAACATTAAAACCAAACCGAGAATTGTGTTTTTATTAAAATCCATTGTGTTCAATAATTGGTCGCAAAAGTCGTAATCTTCGGGCCTTGGTACAACTTTTTTGTTCAACTTTGTGCCTCTATTTGCAAATCTTGTCAAGGACTCACTCATATCGTTTTGGAATCGGCATCGCCATCGGCATTGTCCTGCTTTCTGTATGGTCGGTATTTTGGGGAAGTGCAGGTTGGTGGGGATGGGAAAATAACGCTATGATAGAGCCTATTGTATGGCAGATTCGTTTACCAAGAACCGCGATGGCATTGCTCTGTGGCGGGGCATTGGCTGTTGCAGGATATTGGATGCAGTTATTGTTTCGAAATCCTTTGGCCAGTCCTTCCATATTGGGAGTGACCAACGGTGCATCATTAGGGGTTTCTATTGCAACCATGGGTATGGGTCTTTGGGGAATGAACATTCGTCCTGACGCTACCATCTTGGCAGCAGCCTTGGGCGCATTGTCTATATTGCTCTTACTTTTTGTAGTTCGATGGAGGGTGCAGTCTCTAACGGGGTTGTTGATTTTTGGTGTGATGACCGGTCATTTGGCGGGTGCAGTGGAGTCTATCTTTCAGCGCTATGCCGATCGTACCAGCCTTTCGGGTTTAATTTTTTGGTCGATGGGAACTTTTGATCATGCCGAATATGTGCATTTGATATATTTGTCCATCGCCTTGATCATTTCCATGATTTGGATATTTGCTCATTCCGCTCAATTGGATGCTTGGTCCTTGGGCGATGATACAGCCCGCTCTCTGGGTGTGTCTATTCAAAAAGTTTCAGGTATGTTGATGATTGCATCGGGTATGTTAACAGCGGTAGTCACTGCTTTGGCGGGACCAATTGCTTTCATCGGTTTGGCCAGTCCGCACTTAACACGACTTTGGTGGCACAAGCGTGGTCATCGCTCTTTTTTATTCCCCGTTTGCATCACGGGAATGTTCATTGCTTTGTTGTGTGATTTGGTGAGCCGTTCATTTGAGATTCCGCTAAATGCGGTGACTTCTATTATTGGTGCGCCTTGGGTGATGTTTTGGATATTAAAAAATCGGAATCATGTCTTCTGAAGCAACATTTTTATCCAAAGCGTTCACAATGCCTGTTGGCAAAAGGAAGCTGAGCATTCCTGATTTGTCAGTCAATCCAGGAGAGATCGTTGCTGTTGCCGGAAGAAATGGAGCAGGAAAGACGGTCCTTTTGCGGCATATGATGGATTGGCAAGATGACCAATTGATGAAGAAGGAAGGAGCTTGGTGCAAGGGTGATTTGCGAATGGCTTGGCTCAACACACGCCGCGAACCGTACGCGGATTTATGGGTGGAAGATGTGGTAGCGCTTGGTATTATCGGTCAGTTTGATCGAGAAAAATTTGAATCCGTTATTCAAGAGATGTCTTTGGTTGAAATTCGTCAGCAAAGCATGAATACAATCAGCGATGGAGAATGGATGCGGATGATGATGGCTCGGGTCATGATGCAAGATGCCCATATCATTATCATGGATGAGCCAACGGCGCACCTTGACTTTTATTACAAAAGAATTTGGGCGCAATGGATACAGCAAGGTGCCTCAGAAAACAGGGTGGTTATCTGTGCTTCACACGATGAGAATTGGATCAAGACAGCCGATCAGATATGGTGGCTGAACGATTCCGAATTGTCACTGTACAGCGGTAGTGAATTTAGTTTTGACTCGTTAAAAAAATCGAATAACCAATAAATCGCGATGGTTCGCGTATTTTAGAAATATGAAAAAGTGGATTATGTCAGTGGCTATCATTTCCTTGATGGGAAATGCATGGGCTCAAAAGCAGGAAAAACAGCTACAATCAAAAGTAGCGGAGGTAGTGGTGTTTTCTTCAGGGGCGCAAGTGGTTCATACCGCTTCTACCAATTTGAAGAATGGCGAAAATATCATTCGGGTGATTGGCTTACCGGCCAATATCGATCCCAATTCTATCCAAGTAAAAGGGAATAATGCTTATACCATTATGTCGACCAAACACCAAGTGGTGTATGGTGAAGACATGACTTCTCCTCGAGTGAAACAATTGCAGGATAGTTTGGAAGAGATTCAATTTAAAGTGGCGGAAATCAATGTGCAACGTGATTTGATTCAACAAGAAAAGAATTTGTTATTGTCCAATTATTCGATCAAAGGCGCCAACAGTGTGATCACAGCAGAAGATATCACCGAGGTGGCCGATATGGTCAAAGAAAGATTAAAGGCTTCAGGGTATAAATTGATAGAGTTGAATGCAAAAGAGGTTCAATTGCAAAAAACCATTGCGGCCATTTATCAACGTTTGGAGGCCATTCAATCCAACAACTCCACCAACCCAAGTGTTATCGACTTGGTACTTTTGGCCAAGGCAGATGGTAAAGCAGATATCCGTTTTTCCTATTTCATTCCAGAGGCAGGTTGGACACCTGTCTATGACTTACGCGCAGATGACATCAGTTCTCCTATTGACTTTTCTTACAAAGCGCAAGTATACCAAAGCTCTGGGTTGGATTGGGAGGATGTTAAATTGACCATCAGCACCGGAAATCCAAGCGTGGCAGGCAACTTACCGACCATGAATCCATGGTGGTTGTATATGTACGATCCCGCAGAAATTCGTTTTAAGGCAGAGGATAGAAAGGCCAAGTATCGTAGAACGGATGCTTATGAATCGCAAGCTCCTGCCGCAATGCAAGTTCAATCGGATTATTTGGATAGGGATGGTAATTCTAACATAAGCTTAGGTTTGAGCAATGGATATGCAACTAGCGCAAGCTATACTTGGACCAACAGCAATACGGTGAATACAGAGTTTGTTATTTCTGTTCCTTATGATATTCCTTCGGACAATCAGCCGGTTGAAGTGGTGATGCAGCATGAGAATTTTAAAGCGGAGTACCGATACATGTGTGTTCCAAAATTAGATCCAAGTGCATACTTGATGGCTTCAATGACCAATTGGGCGCAATATGGTCTGATGCCGGGAACCAGTAATATTTATTTCAAAGGAACTTTTGTAGGCCAAGGATTTATTGATCCTGCCTTAGCCAATGACACTTTGCAAATTAACATGGGGCGTGACAATGCAGTTGTAGTGAGAAAGGACATGGTCAAAGATTTTTGTAAGAATGGCAATTGGGCGGGAAAAAAATGGGTAACCAAGTCCTATAAAATCACAATCAAGAATCAAAAGACGGTTCCAATCAAGATTGAGATTTTGGATCAATTGCCCAAGTCAAACAACAATGATGTGGAGGTGGTAGCTGAAGAAGTGAGCGGAGCAAAGGTTAACGAGGAGACTGGTGAGTTGAAGTGGTTGATTGATTTGAATGCAGCGCAGAATGAGGAGCGCATCATGCGATTCACAGTCAAGTATCCGCGCAAGTTTGTAATCGATTTGTAAAAGATAAAGCAACAAAAAAGGCCTTCCGTTGAGAAGGCCTTTTTT
>CANFLZ010000091.1 GCA_947448135.1 Flavobacteriales bacterium | reverse complement strand
TATCGAAAATAGACGTCAGCTTTGGATTCTTTTCCGTTTAGATAATCATTAATTACGATTAGCTTTTCTTCATCCGACAAGAACAACCTTTTGTTGAACCATTGTCCGAAATTGGGTTTACATTTTCCCTCCATTTTGTTCTTTTTTTTTGTAAACCTATTTTAGGACGAGACACCTGTCAAAGAAATTTTCCTATAGCCCCGTAGGGGCGACATAAAAAATTATTGGATTATCGAAATGTTCCCACTGACCTCGCCACTTTGAATCGTACCGCATTGCGTGGTGTATTCAAAGGTGAAGAAATAATCTCCGGCAGAAACGTCATCGGCTTTCCAATAGGGTTGTGATGGCGAACTTTCAAATACCAATCCTCCCCATCGATTGTAGACTTTCATCTGGTAAACTTTGAAGTAGGCATAAAAGTCCCATTCGATGTTGCTGCGTAAAAATGGACGCCACAATTCATTCTTCTGGTCGTTGTTTTTGGTAATGACATTGGGGAATACCATGTCGTCGGCGTTTAAGCCCAAATCAATGGTTTGTGGAATCGCGGTAGCAAAAGTTTGCGAACATCCATTATCGTTGTCTGTGATGGTTACTGTATAAATCCCTGAAGCAACAACAAAGGGCGCAGCGGTTCCTTCGGTTCCCATCAGAAATTGACCATCGGCAGTCGACCAACTTGCTTGATAGTTGTTGGTGTTGGTCACCGAATAATGATCAAGCGCGATACTGGTCTGCCAACAGCTCAGCGTATCGGGTGAGGTGAATGTCAATTCGGGGAGTTCGGTATCGGCATTGACGGTAACCGATGCCGCGTTCGAACATTGGGTCGTGTTATCGGTGCATTGCACTTGATAAACACCGGGTGTGGTGACCGTTAATACCAACGGATTGGGAGATGGGGTAGGAATATTGGGCAAGGCATTCGAACTCCAATCGGTTTGGAAATTGGCAGCGTTGCTGGTGCCCGTGCAAACAATAGAAGGTTGTGCGCAGGTAATCGTTCCACTGCTGGTGAGGGTAACGACGGGCAAAGCATGGATGATTACCTCGATCGCATCGTTCATCTCACAACCCACTCCAAAATGCAAAGTGGCTTGGATGGTCGAAGTGCCGGCGGGTGGATTGTTCACGGTGTATGAAGTGCCGATGCTTCCATCGGGCCATTCAACGGATTGGGTGGAATTGACCACAATATCCTCTCCTGCGCAAATGGCATAATCGGAAGGCAAACTCCAGTTGGGCAATGGGAAAATGGAAATGAGCAGTGAGTCGGTGTAATGACAATTACCCAAAGTAAGTTCTGCTTGGATCGGGATATTCCCCGTGTTGCCTGAAGTGCCGTTGAATGTCGCATTGTGACTATTGTCTTGCCACGTGACATTGTCATAAAGTACACCGGATGGAATCGTTAAGGCATAGGCCGTTTGCGGACAAATCGAAAAATCATTGCCCAAACTAAAAGTGGGAATGGGGTGCAAAAGAACATCGATATCATCATGCGCATTACAGCCGTAGGAGTTGGTCACAGTCATAACGTAATTCCCAGAGGTGCTGACGGTAATCAGATTGGCATTGGTAGCGCCAAGAATGTTTCCATTCTGTGTCGTCCATTGGATGGTATAATTGGGGTTGGTGCTGCCGCTGATGTTGATGGGATTGTTGGTGCAAACTTCGATGTTGCCTCCTGCATAAGGGGTGATGGCGGAAACATTTTGTACAATCAATGTATCATTCCCCCAGCATCCGGCACTCATGGCTTCTACGATGTACGTGCCGCCGGTGCTGATGTTGAGATTGTTGCTATTGCCCAGCGTTGTGCCGGAGGGATTGGACCAAACGATGTTCTCAAAATTGCCGGTGATGCTCAAATCTGCTGTCGTTCCAGCGCACAAATAGTTGTTGCCATTGATACCAAATTCAGGATCGTTGGTCAAAGTAATGAGCAAACTGTCTGATTTTTGACAACCATTGGGATAGGCCGCGGTGACGCTATACCAACCGCTGTTGTCAACGGTCACATTCCCATTGGTATCAACGGAAATGCTGTTTCCTGCAGGGCCACTCCAATTGATGGTTGCATCTGCCGGAACCGCATAGTGAGAAAATGGTACGGTGAATTGACTGGTACCAAAAGACAAACATTGACTCGTGTCGCTTCCTGCACTCAATGGCTGAACAACAAATTCGGTGGCAGAAACACTTACACTTTGTCCCGCATTGGGGCAGCTATCGTGAAAGGGAACCAAGGTGTATGCAGCGTTGCCTGTTCCTGAAATGGAAGGGGCATAGGTGATATCACCAGGATTGGCATTGTTGATCCATGCCAGTGATGTATAATTCCCAGATGTGGGTGCAAGGGTCCATGTTTCGCCTTCACAAACAGTAGTGGATGTTGCAGAAACGGTTGGAGGAATATTGTTGACGATAAAAAGTTTTTCAGTAACCAAGCCACATCCATCAATGTACCGCGCTGTGTAGTTCCCAGGCTGATAGGCGGTTACGGAAACTCCTGTGCTGGCAGACAAACCCGCAGAGGGTGTCCAAGTGACATTGGGACCCACTTCCAAGGCATTGAGCAATACTTCGCCGGAGTCACAGTTGCTAAACGTTTCTTCGGGCAAGGTGGTCACGCCAGTGTAATTGGGACAAACCCAATGCACATTGCCTGTCCAGCCAGAGGCCGCAGTCCATCCGAAATAGGCCGTTGATGAATTTAAAGTTGTATTGAGATTGACGTTGACGTTGATGATTTGAGTGCCATCCAGGGTGACCGAAAACATGTTGCCAACTGGATCCCAATGAAAAACCACATTGTGCGGCAATCCATCTTCTAACTGTCCCACAAACACCGCAGGGGTCAACTCATTGGCGCTCCCGTGTGCCAACGATCCCGCTTTGAACGCGGAAACGTGATCTCCAGACGGTCCAGCGGGATCAACGGGGTCGTTCTGAACGGAACTTCCTCCGTTGGTATAGGTGTCAAATTCAATGGCCATCGAATTGGCTGTTGGGGTAATGCTGCTGGTATAACCCAACAGGCCACCATTTTGTGCAGTGGTTATCGCGCCGGGATTGGCTTTCAGTACAAAACACATTCCATCCGCCCCAGGTCCCCAATAGCCCGTTCCCTCTGTGCCGAAATACATGGTGGTGTTCAACGTGAAGGGGCGTTGTAAATTCAAACAGGTCGAACTCCAAATCTGACCGTAGGTACAGAAATTATTGGGAGAGTTGTTGGGATTGGAAGGACAAGCGCTCAAGCCGCTCGGTACTTGGATGTTGGTCAATCGATAACATCCTGTAGGAACAATGGTGTTGGGATAAACGCAATTGTAACATGCAGATCCGTATGTGTTGAAAATCGTTTGCGATTGTGATTTTGTCTGAAATAACAAGAAAATCAATAACGCAAATAATTGAATCAAATACTTCATATTGAACTGGATTTTTGTGATGTGAACTTGTAACCGATTCCGCGCACGGAATGAAAATATTCAGGCTTTCGGCTGTCTTTTTCAAAGTGTTTTCTGAAATTGGTAATGAAGTTATCAATCGTTCTCGAAGAAGTGAAAATATCATACCCCCACACTTTGTCCATAATTTCTTCGCGGCTTATGGCTTCACCTTCTCGGGTGATCAATAATTTCAAGAGCATCATTTCTTTTTTCGAAATGCTTTGCAATTGGCCATGCCTGTCGATGATTTCAAAGGCATCAAACTTCACTGTTCCGCTTTCGAAAACGTAGGCGGTGTTATCTGCCAAGGGTTTTACCCCAGCGTCTTTTTGGGCAATGAGGTTCCTGGTTCTCAGTAGCAACTCTTCTAAATCAAATGGCTTGGGCAGGTAATCATTGGCTCCGGCTTTGAGTCCTTCGATTCGCTCTTTGCTACTGCCTTTGGCTGAAATAAACATCAAAGGGGCTTTGATGCCTTTGATGCGCAAGGTGGAGCAGAGGGTAAGTCCATCCATCCCCGGTAACATGATGTCTGAGATGATCAAATCAAAGGCTTGCTCTTGTGCAATCTGAAGGGCGGTTAACCCATTGACACACGAGACAACCGTGTATCCATCCATTTCAAGATTCATTTGAATGAGTTGATTCAAATGGACTTCATCTTCTATGACCAATATGCGATATCGATTCATGAGGCTAATATCAATTTTGCAACGCGTTGGGATGCTCCGGGGCCTCCTAATTTGTCTACCAATTCTAGACGGGTTTGTTTAGCGTTTCGTTGTCCTTGCTCACTTAACAACAAGTGCAATTCTTTTTGCAATGCTTCGGTTGTCATTTCTCCTTGAATAAATTCCTTCACGCGTTCTTCGTTCAAAATTAAATTGACCAAAGAAATCCAAGTCAACTTCACCAATCGCTTGGCAATCCACATGGAGATGGGTTGTGCGCTGTAGCCCACCAATATGGGAAGTCCACGCAATGCGGCTTCCAGCGTAGCAGTGCCACTCGCAATCATCCCGGCCTTGGCATTGCGCATGAGTTCCGGTGTCTGACCAAAAACCAATTGCACTTGATTTTCATACCCTTTCAAATAAGGGGCATAGTGCACGGCTTCCAAACCGGGTGCGCCGGCGATGATGAATTTTTCGTTCGGGAATCGCGCAACCACTTTTAAAAATGCGGGAAGGATTCGCTTTAATTCTTGCTTCCGACTTCCGGGCGCCAAGACGATAAAATCTTTCGTAGGGGCTTGGGTAGCAGGCTGGGCGGCCCAATCGTCTAACAAAGGATGTCCTACAAATTCTGCATGGTAGTGGTGCTTGGTATAAACAGCGGGCTCAAAGGGCAGTATGCAGTACATGTGGTCGACATACTTTTTGATGTTTTCCACGCGACCTTCTTTCCATGCCCAAATGGTGGGGGAGATGTAATAATGGGTTTCGATTCCCAATTCCTTTGCAAATTGGGTCAATCGGAGATTAAAACCGGGGTAGTCAATAAAGACCATTTTATCGGGTGAAAATGCTTTGATTTGATCTTTGATGATTTGAAAGTTCTTTCGAATCGTGGAAAGGTTCATCAACACTTCGACAAATCCCATGAAGGCCAATTCGCGGTAATGCTTTAAAATG
>CANFLZ010000090.1 GCA_947448135.1 Flavobacteriales bacterium | reverse complement strand
GCTGAATCAAAATGGATGGATGCGTTGGTAAAATGAGCGGAATAATCACTAAGCCATTCATGTGATGTGTAGTAATGAACTTCTTGATGATGCTCATTCAATAGTTTCAACAATTCCCACTCATAAAGCCATTCACGGACGGAAAAGTAAGTTTTGAATTTGAAATAATTCCAAGCCCAAAACCCATCAAAATGTAGCATTTCAGTGAACGGTAAGTCGTCGATTTTACAATCTGAAAATTGAGCGACAACCTCCAAAAAACGTTGGTTCACATCCGATTTGATCGCATTCAAATTCCACAATTGTACCTCGCGGTTAAAAAAAGGAATCCAACGACTATCGGTGCAATAGACTTTATCCTCAAGAGATAAGTTCGCCAATTCTATTGGATTGGGTTGTCTATTCCAAATATGAATTCTCATCTTCTAAAAACAACTTTTTGAAATTCTGATCGATACGCCAACATCAAACCCAAAACAAAAACCAATGTTGCCAATATGCTGGTTGTCATAATCGACCAATGCAGATACACTTTCATGCACTCCAGAGCAATTACCACGAACATAACCATGGTTGGTATATACAACACTTTGTTCCAATTCCATTGGATATCAAAATGTCTTTTGGAATACCACAGCACACCCCATGTCAAAACACACTCCGCAACCAACACAGAGATAATAACTCCATAAATTCCCAAAATTGGAATGAGCAAATAGTTGAGCGCTATCGCGATGAAAAGATTCAGGAAATTGAGATAAGAAAGCACTTTGGTTTTCTTTTCGTAAAATAGAACAAACGAAAAAACAAAATACTGCGAGCGTGGAATGAATCGAATCAAAATAATCGCGACAAATGAAGCGGCCTGTTGTATTTCAGAATCAAAAAAGAACTGGATGTAAAATGCAATGGGAATGATTGAAATCGTCAGCAGCACTTGGGTCTGCACGATCAGCATATTCCCCAAACTTCTTACGGCCTCTTGATTTTTTACAAGTCCCTCTTTAAAATAGCGAAAGACTTCTGGCTGTGTGGCCGCCTGCACGCCTTGAATAATCAATTGCAAACCATTGGCAAAATTCATTGCTGTGATATAAATGCCCAATTTAGCCGGCTGAGATTCTAAAAAATATTTGTCCACGAAATAAAGTGCCCAACTCACGATTGCATATTGAAACAATGGCCAAGCAAAGGCATTCAAGGGCTTCATGAAAGTTCGATCATAGTTCCATCCACATTTCTTGAAACTATAAATCAATACGACAATGGTTACCAAAGTGGATCCAACCAAACTTCCATACACATACCCCAAGAATGATAAATCCCAATACAAAACGCCGATTACTTGGAATGCAGAACGCAAAAGAGCCAATGAAACATTCAATCCCACAAATGCCATTACTTTTTTTTCGTTTCGATACAATGCCGCGGCAGACATGTATATAGCGCGATTGATACCGATACCAATCGCTGCAAAACCATAAGTTTCAAAATGCTGCAGAGCGGATTGCGTGAAAAAAGGACCAATCCAATCTTTCAACAAATAGGCCGCTAATAATACGCCCAAGCCTCTGATTAAAATTGAAATCAAAGTTCCAGAAACCAATTTGTTGTAATTTTTTTCATCATTCTCGACATCATAATAAAATCGAGTTAAGGCCGCTGACATGGAAAATAAAACAATGGTGTAGGCCAAAATGGTGACTTGCTCAGCAATGCCAATTTGAGAAAAATCGACTGCATTTAATAATTGATCCCCTTCTATCCAAGGCTGAACAAGCAATTGCAAAATTGGAGGTAATGCGGCCAAAGCCGAATACAGCGCAGACAGTTTAAAATACCCCAACTTATTCATTCCTACGAAAATAAACTTCCCCTCGTCGAAATGAAGAATAGAA
This sequence comes from Flavobacteriales bacterium, assembly GCA_947448135.1. Taxonomy (GTDB): domain Bacteria; phylum Bacteroidota; class Bacteroidia; order Flavobacteriales_D; family Sanyastnellaceae; genus CAMCTV01. Next base: position 3,373 of record CANFLZ010000090.1, on the reverse strand, counting down.
TCAATAGTTTTTCAATACTGAAAGGCTCATAAATTCGAAGCCTTTGTTCATCAAAAAGCCTTCATATTTGCAGTGATTTAGAAGAATGATGATTGTTCAGATTCAAGCCATGGGCATTTTAAAAGATTATTTGGGACAGCTTCCCACAGAAGTTGTGTTACCAGAAAACGCCACCGTCAATGACTTGATGATCTGGACGAGAAAGCATCCAATGGTTCATCCCGATTTGCCCATTTCCATCATTGCCAACAATCAATATAAAGATCTCAATGATCTATTGATACCACGTCAGTTGTACTTTATAATACCTCCTGTCAGCGGTGGATAACGATTTTCAATATCACATCACCTTTGGAAAAGAAATTGTTTCGAATGAAGAAATCGAAAGATTTTTGCGTTTGTACAATTGCGGCGCAGAGGTTGTTTTCAAAGGCATCATTAGAGACGATGCTTTTTTGGAAGATGATACCGTTGTTTCCATTGAGTATGAAGGAATTGAGGGAATGATCATTTCCGAAGTGGAAATTATAGCGAAAATGTTGAACCAAAAATTTCAAATCCGCAGATTCTACTTCCATCATATTTTGGGAAATGTTGCTGTAGGACATCCTTCCATTTGGATTGGTATTTCGGGCGGCCATAGGAAAGAGGTTTTTCAAGCTTTGGACGAGGCCATGGATCAGATCAAACGAACTGTGCCCATTTTTAAAAAAGAGATTGGAACAAAAAATCAGGCCTGGAAATGAAACCAATCACCCATGAAACTTTCATGCAATCGTGCATTGACTTGGCTCAAACAAGACTGGGTAAGGTAAAGTCGAATCCCATGGTTGGAGCCGTTGTGATTTTCAATGGAGAAATCATCGGTCAAGGTTGTCATGAGTATTTTGGAGGTCCACATGCTGAAGTAAATGCCATCAATCATGTAACAGACAAATCGCTTCTTCCCTATTCTACATTGTATGTGAATCTGGAGCCTTGTGCGCATTTTGGAAAAACTCCACCTTGTGTAGAATTAATCGTCGAACATAAAATTCCTCGAGTAGTCATCGGTCAATTGGATCCCAATCCAAAGGTTTTGGGAAAAGGGGTGCAATATCTCGAATCTCACGGCATTGAAGTGCTAACAGGAATCTCTGAAAGTGCATGTCGAAATTTGAATCGACGCTTCAATACTTTTCACGAAAAAAAACGACCCTATGTCGTATTGAAATGGGCAGAGTCCGCCGATGGATTTATAGATCCCATTCGTCAAGATCAAGTTGCCTATAGTGTTGCTATCAGCAGCACATACTCAAGAACGATGGTTCACCAATGGCGGAGTGAGGAGATGGGAATTCTCGTAGGTATCAATACTGTATTAAAGGACAATCCTCAATTGGATGTTCGTTGGCACGTAGGAGACTCTCCCATTCGATTGATCGTTGATCCTCATTTAAAAAGCATTCACCATCCGGAATTAAACATTTGGAACGGTCGCGTTCGAACCATCATTTTCCACCATCAATCTTTGTATCATTCCATTATGGAAGGTGCCGAATTGGTAACTTGCTCAGAAAACAATTTCCTGCAAGAAATCATGGACTTTTTGTACAATAACGCAATCCTTTCCATCATGGTGGAAGGCGGCGCTATTACCCATCAACACTTGATCGACCAAAATTTATTCGATGAAATAAGACGATTTATTTCGCCCAATTCTCTAGAAGCCGGTGTCAAAGCACCGCAAATCAAACACTGCCAGCAGCTGATGAACTCCATCATTGAAGGCGGTGACCAACTCATGACTTATCAACCATTAATTTAATATCGCATGCTTTTTTTATTGGCCTCCATTCTCAGCACTACTGGACTTTACCTGCTTTTTAAATGGTTCGCCATAAAAGGAGTTCATGTTTTTGAAGCGATTTTAATCAATTATTTGGTGGCTTTTTCTTTTGGGATTTGCATGGTTGAAAATCCAACCTATGCATTTGAACAAGCCTTTACTTTTCCCACGTGGACATGGGGCGCTTTGTTGTTGGGGATTTCATTCATCAGCATCTTCAATGTTACCGGAAAGAGTGCGCAGCTTGTTGGAGTAAGCAATACAACCATAGCAGGAAAGATGTCATTGGTGCTGGTTGTATTGCTTTTTTCATTAACCAATCCAGAAGAAAAACTAGAATGGCACCATTGGTTGGCCATTGCATTGGCCATATTGGGCATCGTTTTTAGTTCAATCAAAAGCGATGGTGTAAAGATGAAAGGCAATCTACTCCTCTACCCCGCCATTATCTTTTTGGGTTCGACATTGATCGACTTTATGATTCCCAAACTTTCTGAAACGGCGAATACCCATTCTGAAATTTCATTGTATGCCTGCTTGCCATTTTTAACGGCAGGTTTAACAGGAGGATTGTACGTTTTGTATCAAAAAACAAATGGCGCAACACAATTCAGATTCACCCAAAAGGAGTGGATATACGGCACTTTGCTTGGCGTCATCAATTACGGATCAATTTTTTTCTTGGTAAAGACTGTAGATTCAGGATGGATGATGAAAAGTAAAATTGTATGCTTGAACAACTTGGGCGTTGTGATGGTCAGCACATTTGTGGCCATATTGCTTTTCAAAGAAAGGTTGAGCAAGATCAACTGGGTTGGGCTCGGATTGAGCATTGTAGCCCTCTTGGTGCTGATGATGTAAAAGTGATCCCGTCGCGAATCGAACGCAAATCCTGGGTTCCGGAGACCCATGTAATATCCATTATACTACGGGACCAATACTTTTAACGGGGGCAAAGATAATAGCAAACAACCAGAAGCAAGGGGAAATTCGGTGAGGGATTGAAGCGGTATCCTTTTGGTGCAACCAAAAGATACAAGCGGAAAGCCCGACCCGCGGAACAAGTTGACGCGGGGCACCGCCATTTTCTTTTTTAGCTTCAAAAGCTTTTGAATGCAAGCATTCACTGCTTTTTATGCAAAAAGCCAATCATTTCTGATTGGCTTTTCCTAGTAGCGGGGACAGGACTCGAACCTGTGGCCTTTGGGTTATGAGCCCAACGAGCTACCAACTGCTCCACCCCGCAATGTTGAGGGTGCAAATATAGGCATACTCTTTCTATTTCAACGAAAAAAAATGAATTCTTTTTTTTCATCCTCCTATCTTTGTGCAACGTATGGAAAAGACTGAAGAGATTGGTCGTAGAAGGACCTTCGCCATTATATCTCACCCGGATGCCGGTAAGACCACTTTAACTGAAAAACTTTTGTTGTTCGGTGGTGCTATTCAAACTGCAGGCGCTGTAAAAAGCAACAAGATTACCAAAACCGCCGCTTCTGACTTCATGGAAATTGAGCGCCAAAGAGGTATCTCGGTTGCTACTTC
>CANFLZ010000089.1 GCA_947448135.1 Flavobacteriales bacterium | reverse complement strand
TTCCGTTGTAGCATCAAAATGTGGAGTTGCTTGTTGCAGAATATGATAAGGATAATTAGCAGCTTGACTTTGTAATAAAAATGTATATGTTCCCATATTGTCAATATTCCCTAAGTGCTTGGTAATAATATGGGGGGAATAAACATGATCATTAAGATTTACCCAAGACGAAATCGTATAATCATTCACTAGATCCAAAGAACTTCCACTATTATCGGAAACTCGAACACAATTATTGATACCATCAAAACTGTAAGCACTATTCGCATTCCCATAACGATCACTGGTTAAGGTTGCACCATTGACAACACCATTGTTCCCATTCCCACTCTCATCGTTGGCATTGCCGCAGAATGGCCAGTAACCTGCTAATCCGTTGGTGGGGACATAGGCTGGGAGGCATGAACTAGAATAATTAATACTCGTTGAACTTCCTGAATTATACTTTACAACAAACATTTTAGAAATAGACCCAACTGTAGTATTTCCAGCTAGATAAACTGCATTATTAATATTATCACATTTAATGTATCGTATATCGGCAGTTCCAGAAGATAACTGCACTTCTTGTCGAATCAATGTTTGACCAATCGAATTAATAACAAGTAAAGAATCTCCTAAAGTTGCATATATCCTATCATTGTCATCCACTTCGAAAGGAAACGTATTTTGCCCATTAAATGATAATCCTGAATGAATCCAGTTTAAAGCTCCTGTTTGCCCATCATAACATTGTACACTTCCATTAAATCGTACAACTGGATTTCCATTCGACAGAATTGATAAATTCAACCAATCCGAATTTGTCGGATGAATTACTACATGCCAAATTTCTGCTCCAGTTTGTCCATTGAATTTTGCAATACCAGAGATATTAAATCCTCCTTGACCTCCATAGGTCATAAAAACATCTCCATTCTTATCCGTCTTAATCACATGTGCTAATTGCGATGTATGGTGATTAAAATGATTGGTCCAAATTGTATTTCCAAAAGAATCTGTTTTTCTTAGAACTATTTCATAGTAAACTCCTGTATATTCATGTTTCCCGTTAAAAATGATACTATTAAACTTATCCTTTGTCATACGACCTTCCCAACCTTCATAATAATCATAATCATCGATGACATTTACATTTGATTGAGTTCCAAAATTGTCATATACAACCAATTTGGACAAATTTGTGCTACCCGTCCAATTCATTGTATGAGTGTAGGTAAAACCAGTTAATTTATTTATCTCAAAAGTGGAAGGATCTGATTGCACATCTGTAGTTTGAATAATAGTTTCATAATTTACGATCCCCGAAGTGCTAATGGAGCCTATTATTGGTCTAGTCGGATTACTGGGATAGTAATTTAATGTGCCTAGGTAACAAACATTCTCATTGTTATCAAACTGAACTGCTTCTCCCAAATCATTACCTGGGTTTGAAATTATTCTGTTTAAACCAAGTTGGCCATCATTATGGAGATAGCCAACCGATATATCATCATTACTTTTCCCAATAAAAGCCAACTTTGAACCATCAGTGCTCAAATCTAATTTTTGAGAAATTGGATTCATAAAGCTACCATCATTCATACAAAATGCTTCATTATTTCCACTTTCCGAGTTTATGATTGAAATCCAAGATTGATTTAAAACAAAACTTTTTCCATTATTAAAAATCTGGTTAATCTCTACTTCACTCAAGGCGCGGTTCCAAAATCCCATTTCATCAATACTTCCTTTGAAATAACAGCAGCGAGAATTATAAAAATCGAATCTTGAACCAATATTTAATTTCGGATTCGTTAATCTTCCCAACTGAGAGCATACAGTGATTTGACTTGTAGCAGTTAACTGTCCATTCAAATACAAAGTCATCGTGTTGCTATTAAAATCAACAACATCCACAACGTGAACCCAGTGACCAAGTTGATAATTAGAACTACTCAAATTTGTTGGACCGCAACTTGTCGTTTGATTCCAATTATTGAGCTCGATATTACCACTGGAAGGTCCATTCAAATAAACTTGAACACTACTATTATCAGAAGATCGCAAATCAAAAGGATCTGAATTCGCACCTACATTGCTTGTCGATAGAAACCAAAATGATATAGAAATAACTTCTGTGTTGCCAAAACTAAGTTCATTTAAATTTCCGCAGAAAATATAATTTCCGCTTCCGTTGAATGAATACGCCCCATTCTCATTCCCAAACCGATCACTCGTCAATGTCGCGCCGTTCACCACCCCATGATTGCCATTCCCACTCTCATCATTGGCGTTGCCGTTAAAGGGATACCAAGCGACCAATCCGTTGGAAGGAATCTGGGCGATGGTTGTCTGTGCTGGAAAAATCCACTTGGCAATTACAATGCACAATACAATCAACAATGTCCTATTCATGACTTAAAGTTTATGCTCAAATATCGCCTTTTTTTTCCATTCAAAATTGTCGTTTTTTTCCAAGTAATTTCAAGTATCCTTTACTCTTGCAAATTGTACCCCATTGTAATCTTTCTATAAAGACTTCTATTGTATTTTCGTAACATGCCGAAACCTCTCCACCATATCGATCCCATTCTCATGCACTCACTAAAAATGAAGCTGCAAGCGAATATGGGTGTTATCGTTAGGAACTTTACCGACTGCAAACGATTGGCTTTGACTATTTTTGAGAATCAAAAAATTCGAATTTCTGCCTCCACTTTATATAGACTTTACTTTTCTGAAGACTCTAACAATCACTTCTACCTTTCCACTTTGGATTTGTTGGTGAGTATCATTCATCCAGACAAATCTTGGAATCAATTCTCTGAAGAATTTTTGGTAACTCAATCCAAACTGAGTTTTATTGGACTATCGCCTCACAACATGCACTCTCATTCTTTGCTCGAAAGTTGCATCGAAGCCAATGCCTGGAAACCAATATGCCAGTGGTTTGAAAAACTATCGGCTGATGATGACTCGATGAAGTCTTCTCTTCTGCTAGACAATATCGGATTTCACTTGAGAAATGTTTTGGAAATTCATCCCGATTGGGAAAAGAAATTTTACGAGAAAACGTCGCATTATCCGTTTATCAAAACTTCGTTTTTTGAAATGGGTACTGATCCAGAGTTTGCCTTGAAAAACTCCTACCTAAGTTTTCAATATTACAGAAAAGCACTCGATCCCAACTCTCCTTTGTTCGAGAATGATTCGTTGTACATTGATACCTTGCAATGTCTGTATTTGTTCAAGAAAAAAAACAAGGATGCTGTTGCTCAATTCCAAAATATCAAGAAAAAATATGCCCACATCCAATCTCTTCAGAATGGTATTCATATTTTCAATTTAAGCAGACTCTGGGCCCTGGAATTGCATGACCATAAATTCCGAACAGAAAATTGGGTGCAATTCAATTGGGACCTCTACTGTCAAAAAATCAATGGGCTTTTTCCTGACCTATCTGTGTTTGATAAACGGGTCCTTCGCTATATGATACTGGATGCGTGTATTTTTTTGCAAGTACCCAAAAACATCGTGGAGGTGTTTTTGAAAATTCTGGATGTGCAAGAAATAACACGATACAATCTTACTAAAATCCGGTATTATCTCGAACAAATCAACCCCAATGGTTCTCGTTGGCGCAAGCAGTTTTCTCAATTCTGATTGATTTACCTAAAAAAAATCTGAACTTGTTTGAATATATCGCCCTCCAGGGCTCGGGAAATTAATGATCTCCTTTTGGCAATTGTTGTAACGCGACAATGGGGCTATAAGGATCTCAGTGGTATTGCCAATTGATTTGTAAACCTATTTTAGTACGTAATCACAATAGAACTGGATATAACGCAAGAGGAAAACGATTAACTTTGAGTCATGAAAGCAGTTGTCGATTACTTAAGTTCCATTGATCCCGTCTGGGCGGCGTTTTATGCAACGTGCTTCACGTGGTTGGTGACGGCAGCGGGAGCCGCTTTGGTTTTTCTTTTTAAAACCCTCCACCGCAAATGGCTCGATGGCATGCTGGGATTTACAGGAGGCGTGATGATAGCGGCTAGTTTTTGGTCTTTGTTGAACCCTGCTATTGAGATGAGTCCTGGCGAAGGATTTGTGAAAGCCATTCCAGCGGCTGTTGGATTCGCCGCGGGGGCTCTGTTTTTATTCTCCTTGGACAAATGGCTTCCCCACTTGCATTTGAATTTTCCGGAAGAGAAAAAGGAGGGTGTCAAAACCAATTTGCAAGGAACGATTCTCTTGGTACTGGCCATCACCTTGCACAATATCCCCGAGGGATTGGCGGTGGGTGTCTTGTTTGGCGGCGCAGCTGCTGGTGTTCCACAAGCCACTATCGGTGGTGCCGTAGCTTTGGCATTGGGAATAGGATTGCAAAATTTTCCGGAGGGCATTGCGGTTTCTTTCCCGCTGCGTCGTTTGGGATTATCCCGAAAGAAGAGCTTTTTTTATGGTCAACTTTCGGCCATCGTCGAACCCATTGCGGGTGTGATCGGCGCCATGGCCGTGATGCAGATGTTGCCCATCTTGCCTTATGCGCTGGCCTTTGCAGCCGGAGCCATGATTTATGTTGTCGTAGAAGAAGTAATTCCTGAAACCCAACAAGACAAATACACCGACATCGCTACGCTGGGATTCATTGCCGGATTCCTGATTATGATGTTGATGGATGTTGGACTAGGTGCCTAAACATGAAGCATCTCATCCTTATACGGCATGCGCAAGCCTTGGATCCATTGTCCCATCAAAAGGACTATGACCGATCCCTTTCCGCTCGTGGAAATTCCGCCGCCATTGAACAAGCCAAGTTGATCGATTTTACCGGATACTCATTAGTGTATCATAGCGCATCAAAACGAACTACTGAAACCGCAATCCACTTTGCAAAAGAAAATATCAACTTAACGCTCCATCCCCGCAAAGATCTATACAATGCAGATTTGAACCAACTCATCGAAGTTATCGAAGAACTTTGGACCGAAGAAGCTGTGGTTATCGTTGGTCACAACCCTGGCATTACCCAATTGTTCTTTCATCTCACTGGGATTTGGGAACCCTTTGAAACGTGCAGCGTTGCGCAACTTCAATTCAAAGAAAATACCCTGGTGGAAAATTTGGAATCCGCCGCCCACTGCATTCAACTTCTACATTCCCAAATTTGATCATGAAAAAAGAACAAAACTATTGGATCATCCTCATCGTGCTATTGGCCATCGGAGGCTTGGTTTATGTTTTTAGAAAAATATTGCTCTTCATGGTCTTGGCTGCGGTAGTGGGATTTGTCGGTGATCCATTGGTGGATCAATTTGA
>CANFLZ010000088.1 GCA_947448135.1 Flavobacteriales bacterium | reverse complement strand
CGACTTCCGATTGCAGCGAAGCAAACTTGAATTTATTCTTCTTGTCGTTTCGGATAATGAACTGCACCGATCGTTGGCACAAATGACAAACCCCGTCGTAGAGCACGACCAGTTGATCTGGTGGGTATGGGTATGGGACTTTCAATTTTTGGTTGAGCTTGATATTCTATTTTTCTGTTGCGGTCAAAGTTATTTTTTATTTTGAAGTTCCTTATGCAATAACTCCTATAATTTATATGATAATTACATGAGCGTTTTTTTCTTTATTTGCCTCAAATGGAACTCAAGGTGAATTTGGAAGTGATGCCAATGTGGTGTAAATTTACACCAAGTAAAATTCTTATGAGAAGACAGAGCATTTCTTTAACTGAGCCGAATGATGAATGGTTGAAACTCCAAATCGATAGCAAGGAGTATTCGAGTAAAAGTGAATTGGTGAATGATCTGATTCGTCAAGCCAGAAATCAGCAGCAGCAGATTGATTTTATACGTCTCAAGTTAGATCGCGCTGAGAATTCTGGATTTACCAAAGATTCAAAGGCAGAGATCCTCAAGCAATCGAAAAAGTTGCTGAATGTCTAAATACAAATTGAGTAATGTCGCAAGGAGGATTTAATCCGGATTCACCATTATGGCGTCTATCAATAATTTCTTTGAAAGACGATTGTCCCAAGCAAACAGAACCAATCAGGACAAAGGCGACAAGGAGTAAATTGTTTTTCATGGCTATTATTTTTTTAATGAAAATACGTTATTCTTTAATGCAACAAAATCAATTAACATTTATTCCGACTTGTTTTTATTCTCAGGTCATTTTGTTTTTGAGATCCATACTTTCATGGAGGATTCTGGTTATTTCAATCTCTTTCTTGACTGTGATTCTGTAGAAAATTATATGCTTTGAAATTTTATAACCTTTCAGTTGCGGATGAATCTCATTGTAGTCTTTTCCTAGATGAGGAAATTTGGCCAACTCTGCGCAAGTGTTGGTAATGAGTTTATAGTACTTGTCAGCTTGAGGTTCTGACCAATGATCAATTGTATAGTTCCAGATATTGGAGAGATCCTCAATTGCGCTAATGGTCATTTTGAAAGTAGCCATTTACTTTCTTTTAGATTTCAATAAATTTAGATGCTCATCTCGATTGAATTCTTTTGCTGTACCACTTTCAATTCCTTGAGCTATGGCTTGGCGAAGGGCCAACATTTTATGTTCTTCTTCTTCAAGCAGTCTCAGTCCTGCTCGGACAATTTCGCTCGCGTTTTTGTATCGCCCTTTTTGAAGAGTTTCTTGAATGAAATGATCAAAATGATCACCCAATGTAATCGAGGTATTTTTAGCCATGTGTTTACTTTTGGCTAAAGTACCTATTTTAGGTATTTGGAGCCGAGCTTTTTTGCGGGGAATTTTAGAAAGAGGCGATAATTTTTTCATTTGACCAAATTAAAAGCCTTTCTTTAAAAAGCTTATTCGCATATCCGCATAAATTATGCGCATATTATGAAATCAAAATACAGCCATGTGGTTTGGTCATTCTCATTATTGTTATTTTCTTCTTGGAGCCGATTGGAGAAATGGGAGGTCAGCAGTTGGTGCTCAGCATGCTTTTTTACTATTTGATGGTGTACAACATTCAAAAGCGAAACCGATAATGCGGAACGCGCCGCGCGAGGAATAGCAGCGGACAGCGGGGTGGACGTTGGCCGTTAGGACAACGGCCAGGCGCCCTGATGCCCAACAAAAAACCCCAACTTTTGTCGGGGTTTTCAGTTGTATCTTAATTCAATTTTATTTGATCCATTCAAACCCGGTGTAAGGAACCAACGCTGCGGGTATACGAATGCCATCCGCGGTTTGGTGGTTCTCCAACAAGGAGGCGACGATGCGGGGCAAGGCCAAGGCGCTGCCGTTCAAGGTGTGGGCCAAAATGGTCTTACCGTCTTGTCCCTTGATGCGACACTTCAATCGATTGGCCTGGAAGGTCTCAAAGTTGGAGGTGGAACTGACTTCCAACCAACGCTCCTGTGCTGCTGAAAATACTTCAAAGTCATAGGTCAATGCGCTGGTGAAGCCCATGTCGCCGCCGCACAATCGCAAGATGCGGTAGGGGAGTTCCAATTTTTGCAATAGGCCTTCCACATGCTTCACCATGTCTTCCAAAATGGTGTAACTGTCGTTGGGATGGGCAATCTGTACAATCTCTACTTTGTCAAATTGGTGCAAGCGATTCAAGCCGCGTACGTCCTTGCCGTAACTTCCCGCTTCCCTTCGGAAACAAGGGGTGTAGCCAGTGATGCGAACAGGCAATTCACTTTCTTTCAAAATGACATCGCGGTAAATATTGGTCAATGGCACTTCAGCCGTGGGGATCAAATACAAATCGTCCACGCCAATGTGGTACATCTGTCCTTCTTTATCGGGCAACTGTCCGGTGCCATAGCCGCTGGCTTCGTTCACCACGTGGGGTGGAATCACTTCTTCATATCCAGCTTTGCGGGCTTCGTCTAAAAAGAAATTGATCAACGCGCGCTGCAAGATGGCGCCCTTGCCACGGTAGATAGGGAATCCAGCGCCAGTGATTTTTACACCGGTTTCGAAATCGATGAGTCCGTATTGATCCGCCAAGTCCCAATGGGCTTTTTTATTTTCAGGTAGCGTAGGGATGATGCCTACCTCTTTAACGGTTACATTTTCTTCAGCACCTTTTCCAAACACCACCGATTCATGCGGGGTATTGGGCAACAAGTACAACAGTTGCTGCTGCTCGGCTTCGAGCACCGCCAACTGCTCTTCCAACTGCTTGGAATTTTGTTTGATGGTGGCCGTTTGCTCTTTGAGAACGTCTGCCTCCGCCTTGTTGCCGGATTTGAAAAGATCACCAATTTGTTTGGCTAAGGCATTGCCTTGGGCCAAGTAACCTTCCATTTCTTGTTGGATCTTGCGGCGTTGCGCATCAATTTCCAACAATTGTTCAATGGTAGAAAAGAAGTCCTTGTTGCGTTTGTTGAGCGCTAGAAGGATTTGCTCTTTGTTGTCTCTGATGTTTTGAATTTGTAACATAGTGCTACGGTATTAAAAAAAAACTCCCGACCTCTCAAAGAAAGACCGGGAGAAAAAATATAAACAAACTATCCCGGTTAGGCTTGAGCCATCACCGAAACAAAAGACTTGTTGTCCTTCTTCTTGCGGAATTGAACAACACCGTCAGTCAATGCATACAAAGTATGATCCTTACCAATTCCTACGTTAACCCCAGGATTGTGGCGAGTTCCACGTTGACGAACAATGATGTTACCTGCTACGCAAGTTTGACCGCCGTAGATTTTCACGCCCAAGCGCTTGCTTTCTGATTCACGACCGTTTTTTACTTTACCTTCACCTTTCTTGTGTGCCATGGTATTAAATTTTTAAATCGGTTACCCGATATTTTCAATTTTCAATTCAGTTAAATAAGCGCGGAAACCATTTTTCTTCTGGTAGCCCTTGCGGCGCTTTTTCTTGAATACGATGACTTTGTCACCTTTTAAATGTTGTACTACAGAGGCGGTGATCTTTACGCCTGCTACAGCTGGGGCGCCAACAGTTACATTCTTGCCATCATCTGTCAATAATACTTTGTCAAAAGTAACTTTTGAACCTTCAGCATCTTGAAGACGATTGACATAGATCTGCTGGTCTTTTTGCACTTTGTACTGGTGCCCTGCTATTTCTACGATCGCGTACATGTTAATAAATTTTCTATTATAGGTCGGCAAATATACTCCGTTTTTCTTTTGCGCCAAATGTTTTTTTTATTTCTGTTGGAATGGGTAAGGGCAAATGCAATTCGAAAGTTGAATCGGTGGATCGGTAATCTCCCCTCCTGTCACGAAGTGGAAAGCAGGGTTAGCTCGGCTTGCCGAGACGGGGTGGTCTTTGGAGGTGACCTTAGTCCGCCGGATGGGAAGTGTTTTCACTTTTTGCTTGATCAAAAAGTGAAGCAAAAAATCAAGTCGCACCGTCCCGACGAGCTGCGCTATCGGGACGCTCGGGTGAAATTTCTCTTGGACATCATGCGGAAAGTTTCGCTTCGCTCGAAACGACAAGCGCTTTCCGCATGCTGTTAACCAATCGAAATTTCCCTAATCCTCGCTTCCGCGGTGCGACATAGCTGCGAGTTGATTATATTTGAATTATAAATCACGAAAATGAAAAGAACTTTCCTCATTCCCATTCCCATTCTCTTTCTGTTTCTCGCTCTTACCTCGTATTCCCAGTCTCCCCAAGGTATTCCCTACCAAGCGGTGATGCGCAATGCGGATGGAACAGTGATGGCCAACAGTCCAGTAAACATAACATTTATGATCCACAATGGCACTGCCAATGGAACCGTCGTTTACCAAGAAAGCCATTCCTTAACCAGCAATGCGCAAGGATTGGTGAGTTGCGTCGTGGGAAATGGTGTTGTGGCTCAGGGTACATTTGCCACTATCAACTGGGGGAGTGGAGCCAAATTTTTGCATGTGATGATGGGCGGTACCGACTTGGGAACCCAGCAGATGATGAGTGTTCCGTATGCGTTGTATGCGGTAAATACAGCGGTGAGTATCAGTGCAACGGGAGATACGTTGACTGTTGGCGGCAATAGTGTAATTGTACCCGGCATCAGTGCTGCGAATCCGCAGGTTCAGAGTAATGGAGGATTGGGTGCTCAGGTTTTGGCAGGCAATACAACTTGCGCCACACAAAACATCAGCGTCACTGGATGCGGGGGACAAACTTCATTGACTTATGATGGCCGCACCTATGATTTGGTAGAAATTGGCGGGCAATGCTGGTTTGCTGACAACCTGGCCACGGACCAATACCGCAATGGAGACTTGATTCCAACAGGTTTGGACAATGCCACTTGGCAGAACACCACAGCAGGTGCCTATGCTATATATAACAACGATCTTGCTAACGATGTCACGTATGGTAAGTTGTACAATTGGTACACCACCGTGGACAGCAGAGGACTTTGTCCCACAGGCTGGCACGTGCCCACAGACTGTGAGTGGATGTATTTGGAGGGTAGTTTGGGGATGTCAGTAACGGATCAAGAGACAGCGGGGTATAGAGGCACCAACGAAGGCGGATCATTGAAATCCACCACGGGCTGGACTTCTCCCAATACGGGCGCCACCAACAGCAGCGGTTTCACCGCTTTCCCTGGCGGTTACCGCGTCAACGGTGGAACGTACGACTACATTGGCAACGGCGGCTACTGGTGGAGTAGTACAGAGTACGATTCTACCAGCGCATGGGACCGCATACTGGCCTACGACTATTCCGATGTCATCCGCGTCAACAACGGTAAGCGTCTCGGCTTTAGTGTTCGTTGCGTCCGGGATTAGCAGCGAGTAAACTCGCTGGGTGAATCAGTGAATCGGTATTTCAGTAAATCGGTGGATCGGTGAATCTCCCTGTATTATCCTAAAAAAGGTTGACAGTTTTTGATTGATTTACTGTTATTGGTTTACAATGATACTTTATTTCTTTTAAGGGTTTACAATTTTATGGACACTATTGGGTGTTTTGTATCCAATGGTTTG
>CANFLZ010000087.1 GCA_947448135.1 Flavobacteriales bacterium | reverse complement strand
TTTCTTTTTAACGCGATGAACGCAAAGTTTTTCGCAAAGGACGCGCTGATTTGTCTTTGCGATTTTTGTTTTAGTCCACTCACGAAGGTTGCGGAGTACATTGTTTTTCAAATAATTAATTTAAAAGCATTGAATTAGCAAGAACAAGGAGTATTTTTGCCAATCGACCAAAATGAAATGAGCATAACGCAAACTGATTCAATCACCATCACCAATGAGAAAGTCTTGTATGACTATCAGCAGCGCGCTCTTGACAGAATATTCGAGCGAATAAAAAAATTTCCGAATCGCTACAACTTGTGTTTTCAATTGCCTACCGGTGGCGGAAAAACAATCATCTTCTCAGAGATCGCTAGACGCTTTATCGCTGAAACGGGCAAGAAGGTCATGATTCTTACCCACCGGGTTGAATTGTTGGGTCAAACTTCCCGCGTATTGAAAGATTTTGGGGTGAAGAACAAAATCATCGTCAGCAAGGTGAAAGAGTTGGACGAGGATGAAAATCATGACTGCTTTGTCGCCATGGTTGAAACCCTGAACAACCGATTGAAAGATGAGAAAATGAAGTTCGACGATTTGGGATTGATCATCGTCGATGAGGCTCACTATAATTCTTTTCGCAAATTATTCAAGTGGTTTGAAGACCAAGTGATATTAGGAGTTACCGCTACTCCATTGAGCAGCAATATTCTCCTTCCATTGAATGAGAATTATGACGAGTTGATGGTTGGTGAAAGCATAGCCAATTTGGTTGAGCAACGTTATTTGGCCAAAGCCCAAACGTACAGTTACGATGTGAGTTTGCATTCTTTGAAATTGGGGATCAATGGCGATTACACAGTTTCATCTTCGGAAAAATTGTACGGCAATGTTTTCATGCAAGAAAAATTGTTGTATGCCTATGAGCAAGTAGCCAAGGGAACTAAGACGTTGATTTTTAACAACGGCATCAACACCAGCAAGCAAGTGTACATGATGTTTCGCGAGGCGGGTTATGATATTCGACATTTGGACAATACCCACAATGAGCAAGAACGACGGGAGATTTTGGAATGGTTTCATGAGAAGCCGAATGCCATCTTGTCTTCCGTTTCCATTTTGACCACCGGTTTTGATGAGCCCACTGTTCAAACGATCATATTGAACCGCGCTACCAAATCGTTGACTTTGTATCACCAAATGATTGGTCGCGGATCACGATTGATTCCAGGAAAAGATACTTTTAATGTCATTGATTTAGGGAACAACGCCCGGAGATTTGGCATGTGGGATTCTTATATTGATTGGCAAGAAATTTTTGCGCATCCCAATGCCTATATCGAGAGCATTATTTCGGATGAGGTGATGGAGCGCGAGACCAAATATGAGATGACGCCCGAAGTTCGGGATCGTTTCAAAAAATCTCCGGTCATCGATTTTGATATCAAAGAACATTATTTGCGCATCATGAAGTCAGGCGGAAAGGCCAAGGATGTTTTGGATGTTTCTATTCAGCAACACGCGACGATCATCATGGAAAATGCAGAGGATGTTTATGATGCAGTGGAATTGGTTCGTGTGTTGGAATTGGATGTAAAGAGCAGGGTCAAACATTTTAGTTATTGTATTTCAAAAAGTACAGAGAACTATCGCGATTGGTTGAAGAGTGAATACATGCGGAAATTGAATTTGTTGGTACGAAAGATGTACGATGAATTAGACAACCAATAAATTTTGAAAAATGAAATTGAAGACTGAAAATATTTTTCAAATTACAGAAATCCCCGCTTCACGTTCTGCTGTTTATGAAGCATTGACGGATTCAAAAGTTTTCTTTGCCATCACCGGTTTGCATGCAGAATTTCATTCTGAAGAGGGAACTTACTTTCAATCAGAAAACAAAAAAGTCAGTGGCTATTATTTGTCTTTGGAAAAGGATGAATATGTTGTCATGGCTTGGCGTCATGAATATTTTCATCGGGGCATTCATTCCATCGTTCATATCGAGTTGACGGAGATGGAGAATGGAACCAGATTGCACTTCAATCAGATAGGAGTGCCTGAAGAACATGCCGGTTGGTTGACCGAACATTGGAAGAAAGATGTTTGGAATTTATTCTTGGCACATTTCAAGGCCATCGATCGATAAAATTAAAATTCCATTCGCGGCTGAGGAACAATATTTCGTGCCTCATAATGGTGATGAAATTGGTGGTATCCACTAATTCCGATCATTGCGGCATTGTCTGTACAATAATCAAATCGAGGAACAAAGGTTCGCATATTCAGTTGCTTGCCTTTGCTGATAAATGAATCGCGCAAATAAGAATTGGCCGAAACGCCCCCCGCGATAGCCACATTTTTCACTTCCATTTTCTTGGCCCAATTGAAAAAATTCTTGAGCAAATAATCCATCGTCACCTTTTGAAACGAGGCACACAAGTCGGCCAGATTTTCTTCGATAAAATTTGGATTTTGTTTGATTTGAGCTTGCAAGAAATACAACAACGAAGTCTTTAATCCTGAAAAACTATACAAGCCATCATCGATTCTGGGAACAGAAAATTGAAACGCGTTGGCATTTCCCTCTTTTGCTTTTTTGTCTACCATGGGACCACCGGGATAAGAAAGCCCCAGCAATTTGGCCGCTTTGTCGATCGCTTCACCAGCCGCATCGTCTTTGGTTTGCGCCAAAACACTCAATTCTGTGGGAGACTTTGCCCATACAATCTGCGTATGTCCTCCTGAAACTGTCAAGCACAAAAATGGAAATTCAATGGGTTCGGCATATTGTCCTTCGATACAATGCGCCAAAACATGCCCATGCATGTGATTCACACCGACCAATGGCTTCTTCAAACTCATGGCCACTGCTTTCATGAAAGAAACACCAACATGTAATGAACCCATCAAACCAGGACCTTCTGTGACGCAGAGCAAATCCATTTCAGGCAAAGTCAATTGAGCTTCTTTCAAAACAGCGTCAACAACAGGAATGATGTTCGATTGGTGAGCGCGACTGGCCAATTCAGGCACTACTCCACCGTATTGTTCGTGCACACTTTGAGTGGCCGTTACCAAAGCAACAACGCTTTGATGATTCAAAATAGCAGCCGAGGTTTCGTCGCAGCTGCTCTCAATGGCCAATGTCAAAAAATCACTCATTGTTTTTGCACAACAATCAATTTATCAAACTCTTCTGTCGTGGCGCGATCCATCTTTTCCTTACTTCCGTAAATGATAGAAGATTGAATATCCGAATCCGAGTGTGCCTCATACCAATTGGCTACTTCATCCAAATTCATGCACATGAAAGCTTTTGCGAAAACTTCGGATTCCAAAAGCGTTGGTGCAGAAACAGAGACCCATTGGAAATCATTTTCGATCCATTTGGCAGTGGTTACATCCACCATCATTCTTTTGTCTTGCGCGTTTTTATAGGAAAGTCCGCGGTTGATTAAATTAATTTTTGGATCCTGCATTTGCCCGGTGAAGCCCATGGGCACTTGATTAAAATCGCTGGGTCCATTTCCAATCACCAAGTATTTTCCAGCCAAGGAAATTTTGATGGCAGAAAAACCATGGGTTTTCAATTGTTCCCCAATTAAATCCATGGCCCAACACGTTACTGCATCCGTCACATCCCATTCTACATCCGGATGATGTTTGATGAGTTGCACTTTGCTCCCTATTTCTTTCAACTCCATCAATTGCGGACTCAACCCTACAGCAGATTTAAATCCGTCTAAGTTGGGAATGAACTCTGGATCTGAAGCCGCAAAATGCATGACCCGTTCCAAGGCAACCGAAGTAGGATCAAACTTCCCATTGCTTTTCGATTTCATTTCTTCCATGATGTGAAAGAACTGAACAAAAAAATGTTTCGGATCTTGGATTTCCAAAGGCTCATTGACCTTCTTCCAGTAGTTGAATTGAAAAATACTTGAAGTAGAGTCGGTCAGACTGAACTGCTTTTCGATACCATTTAAAATGACATCAATCTCATTTTGAAAATTAGTGGAATCACCAATTACTTCAATTTGATACTGTTTTCCTAAAAATACCCCTTGATATTCTCTGCCTTGCAAAGTACCTTTGGGCTTCTCTCCACACGAAACGAGAGCCACACAACACATGAGAAAAAGTAGTTGCTTCATAGAACACAAAAATAGTTTAATTCAATTCAGAATTATTTTCCTTTTCCTCGTCTTAGCAACAAGTCTTCGTGCACAAGAAATACAAGTGTCACAGCTCAGTCCATTTTCGAATGCGGTCAATGTGCGATCAGCTGCAGTAACCGATGCGCAAGGAGACAACGCTTATCCTTTGATAGAGCTTGGACAGACCGTTCCTTTGTATTTTCAATTTGATTTGATTCAAGAAGATCGGGAATGGTTAAAATATACCTTGGTTCATGCGGATTGGGAAGGTCGTTTGTGCAGTGTCGATCGAAGCGAATATACCCGAGGGTTTGTCGAGCAAGAAATTCAGGACATGGAATTTGGATACAACACCACCACCAACTATATCCATTATCAACTTTCTTTTCCCAATGATTTTATGTCACCCACTCAATCGGGTCGATATTGGCTGGTCATTTTTAAAAATGACAATTGGGAGGATGCCGTCAATCAAGTGATTGCTTATCCTCTGTTTGTTGTTCAGCCGCAAATGAACCTTATGGCAAAAATGGAAAAGGCTTCTGGTGAAAATGTTTTCAGTCATGAAATTTTGCATGTTGAGGCCTATCCCAATCACAATAATTTTGCGGACATTCCGAGGGACATTCGCATTCAGGCATTTCAGAATTTGGATTTGAAATCTTCATCAAAATCGTTGACACCCTCCGTAACTTTTATACAACCCCAGCAATGGACATTTTTAGATCCCAATTCAACTGGATTTGCAGGTGGTAATGAATGGCGGATGATCGATACGCGACAAATTATAAGTCCAGGTTTGCATATCAATTATACTTTGCCCAATCAAGATTTGCCAGAGGTATTTGTTCAAGTTGATGAGAGCAATGCCAAGGGTCATTATGGTTGGGATGATACGAATGGACGTTGTCATTTCGGAACAACCTTGAAGGAAAGCAAAGCTTTAAACGCTGACTATTTGATGACTCATTTTGAATATCGTTCTAGGGCCTTTACTGATGGTGTACTTGCATTGGAATTGTGCACAGCTCCAGGAATCAAAGAGATGATTTTGTGTAGCTATGACAACGACAAGAAAGCCTATGTAGTTGCTGTACCCATGAAGCAAGGAGTAATTAATTATCGGTATCGCTGGATCGGTGATCATTCAGCAGACGAAGAGTTGCGTTACACAGAAGGCAATTTTGCAGCCACTCGAAATGACTACCATTTGTTTTTATACCAACGAGATCCCTTGTACCAAATGGACAAGATCATCGGCTATTATTTTTTCGTAGAAAAGTAACGCAACAGCACTCTACCCTGTCCCGCTTCATTGACTGATCCATTTTTATTCCATTGAAATCCCAATTTCTGATAAGCTTGTATCGCTGGTAAATTGTGATTCCACACTTGTACTTCAATGGATTCGAAAACATTATTTTTTACAATCTCCTGGAAGGCACGTTGAAAAATACCATGACCTTTGTATTCAGGAAAAATCGCTACAGAATCCAATTGCCACATTCCAACAGATTTGGCCATTTGAATAAATTTCCACTTTTCCATTTTCTC
>CANFLZ010000086.1 GCA_947448135.1 Flavobacteriales bacterium | reverse complement strand
TTTGTTGGGCCGCATTCCAAGTCTTGGCATAACGCAAGTTGTACTTCATGTTCAAATTCCAAGGTGTATTGAAATCGATGTTTTGACCATTGCTCGCCAACGAAGCTGTATTGGAATTTCCAAAAAGCGCTTTGTTATTCAATGCAACATCGTCTTCTTTTTTCTTGCTGCCTTGACCTTTCAGACTGATTCCCAAAGCCAAGTTGGCTCCTTCTAATCTTGTCAGATGATGGGTGCTATTTCCAATCCAACGGTCGATCTCATGTCCCAAAGAATCCCGGTCGTAGAAGCTATGCGTTGAATTAAAGTTCACTGTGAATTTTTGCCCAATCGTTGTAAAGGCGCTCACTTGAAGGTTATTCCATCTCAATGAATCTGCTAGAACATTGTATGAAGTGGAGGTTTTAAAACTCTCTAAAAGCTTCACTTTTTTATAAGCGATTTTTCCGCCCTTGCTTTCGCGCACTTTGGCTTCTAAATTTTGATTGACGCTGAAGTTGATGTTAGCAGCTTCTTTGGAATTGGATGGTTTGAATCGCGCAGCATCAAAAGCTGTATATCCCACGTAATCTCCATTGGCTCCGTAAGGACCGTTTAAATTGTATTGCAAATTGGGTGAATAGGATACACCAACCAACGGTTGGATGATGTGTCTAACCACTTTGATGTAACCCGGATTTTTCATCACGTACGTACCGTACAATCGTGAGTTGGCGGATAGATTAGCATTCCAATTGTGCGCGAACATCATTTTGGGAATGGTGTCCAATGACCATTGCTGTGTTTCCGCGTTTAACCGAGGAGCAACTTCTTGAAACGATTGATAGATGGAAAGATTAGCGCTTGGATTGATAGTGGCAATTGCCCCTAATTTCCATGAAGTGGAAGCAGAGGTGTTGTAACGAATGCCGTGAGAGGCCTTTTTCCAAAGCGCGTTGAGATGATTGGGGTTGAATTCTTTTTCGTCACCCGCATACAAACTCTCTGCATTGACAACTCCCGAAATTCCAATGGGAGATTTGGGGAAGATGTTTTTCAAAACATTGATGCGCTGCACATTGAAAGTCGCTGAAGGAAACGTCAATTGCATCAATTTGGTTTGCGTATTCTGAGAATGATTGGCGGATAAGGCCAAAGAAAAAGGTTTGCCCGGGAAAGATTTATTCCATTGAACGGAGGAATTGAAAGTGCCCGACAAGTAATCTTGTTGCGAAGCATTTAAGTTGTTTCTAAAATTCTGACTGGATCCCAAATTGACATTGGCCGAAAATTGTTGGTCGGGTCGTGCTTTTGGATCTTGGTTGTGTGTCCAACGTACATTGAAAGTGGTTTGCCTGAAATAAGAAGGAAGTTCAACCAGCCCCAGTTTATTGACCGTTCTCGAAATATTGAAATTCCCAGAATACTTGTATCGCTTTTTGTAATTGGTGATGTTGCGGACACTCCAAGATCCTCTGGTGTACAAGTCAAACAAAACACGCGTGTCCAAATGCTCATTCACTGGGTGGTAGTACCCCAAGTTCTGAATAAAGAAACCACGCTCGCCTGCATTGCCGTATCCAGGTAGTAGAATGCCACTGGTGCTTTCTTTTTTGTTGGGGAAAAAGCCAAAAGGCAGCGCCAAAGGGGTTGGTATTTTTCGAACTTTTAGATAGAATGGACCCGTGACCACTTTGTCATTGGGGATGACAACGGCACGCGACAAATGAAAATGGTAATGCGGATTCTCCAAGTCGCAAGTGGTGAGCATTCCGTTCCTGACGTGAATCGTTTCATTGATTTGTCGCTTGGAAACATGGGCAATCAAATATGCTTCACCTTCTTGTGTGCGAGACATGTAACTGATTCCTTTTTTGGTGTCGAAATTGTATCCCAAGGAGTCATTTTCAAATTGATTGTTGGCGTCTTTGAAAGAGGGACGACCGATCCATTTCCCCGTCGAGTCTTTCATTCCACCGGCATAGACTTCTTTATTCTTGATCGAGAATCTGATCTTTGCTCCTTTCAATTCTAGATCCTTGTACTGCACGTATGAACCGTCTCCGTATAAATAGACCCAATCATTTTCTAAATCAAAAACCGTAGAGTCTTTGCCGTAATAATGGACAGGAGCGTCAAAACCGGCCAATTGAACGGAATCTCCGGAGGCCGATTGGGTGGTATCCGATTGCGCGGAGGTATTCCATGACAACATTATCAACAAAAAGCCGATGAAAATTGCGTGAATCCTATGTGCAGATGCGACCTTCAAAAAAATATCTTTGTTGTGATTGACGTTAAGTCTACAAAAATAGGTCGAACCATGAATAAATTAAAAAGAATCTCCCATCTCAGTCGGGTTATGGTGCTCGTGATTCTTTTTCCCATCGTTTTTTATTCGTTCTACACAACGGAAGATTTGGAGAAAAAGTATGTCGTTGTTTTGGATGCTGGGCATGGCGGAAAGGATCCTGGAAATTTGGGTACAGGAAGAGTGAAGAAGACCGAGAAGGATGTAACGCTGGATGTGGTAATGCAAGTGGGCAAGATGATTGAACAAAATCATCCCGATGTGAAAGTTGTCTATACCCGCAATGCAGATGTTTTTCCAACGCTCAAAGAGCGCGTATTGATTGCCAATAAAAGCAAGGCGGATGTATTCATCAGTGTCCATTGTAACGCCAATGCCAATTCGGGCGCTTACGGTTCGGAGAGTTTTGTGATGGGATTACACAAAACAGAGGAGAGTTTGGCAACGGCCATGAAAGAAAATGCTTCGATCTTTTTGGAGGATAACAAAGGAACGGATTATGATGGTTTTGACCCCAATAATCCCGATACATATATTGCCTTGTCATTGCGGGAAAATGTTTTTTTGGAGCAAAGCGCAGATTTGGCCAAGAATGTACAAGACCTGTTTCGTGCGAAATTGGGTAGAAAGGATCGTGGAGTAAAGCAAGCCGGTTATTACGTGATCTCATTTACCAACATGCCCAGTATCCTGATCGAGTTGGGATTTTTAACCAATCCACAAGAAGAGGATTTCTTGCAAGGTTCCGCAGGGAAAGCCCAGCTGTCCAAGTCGATCTATCAAGCTTTTGCCGCTTACAAAAATGCTACGCAGGTCGACCTGAGCGGCGGAGTAGTGGAAACGGGGTCTTTGAATGAGCCGGTTGAATTGAACAATCCTGAGAATAATCCCGAGAGCAATGTCATCACCGAAATGATTCAATCTTCTCAAAGCGATGAAATCATCTGGCGGGAAGGGGGAAGCGAAAGTGATATTTGTTTTAAAGTTCAGTTTCTAAGTTCACCCAAATTGTTGAAAGTTAATGCCCCTGAATTGAAGAAGTTTAGCAGGACGGAATATTATCTTTACAACGCAGAATATCGGTACACGGCAGGGAAGACGTTGAGTTTTGAGGAAGCCAAGGCCAATATGAAAAAAGTACAAGCCTTGGGATTCAAGGATGCTTTTATCGTTGCATTTGAAAACGGAAAGAGAATTGATTTAAAAGACGCCATCAAAAGAGCTAAATAATAATGAAGATCTCCAGAGAATTTTGGTTAGGAACCTTGGTGGTAGTAGTGATTGCGGTAATTTACTTTGGGGTAAGCTACTTGAAGGGGATTAACCTTTTCATGAAAAACCGCAAATTGTACTCCTTGTATGAAAACGTGGCGGGCATAGACCCTTCTAGTCCCATTGTTTTAAATGGCTACAAAATTGGCCAAGTCAGAGACGTTCACATTTTTGAACAAGACCAAAGCAAGATCATCATCGAACTTTCTATCAATGACAGCCACATCAACATCCCCAAGGATTCTGAATTTCAGATATATGAATCCGATTTGTTTGGCGGAAAGGCCATTCGATTGATTTTGGGGGATAGTGTGGTTTTTGCTGAAAACAAAGACACCCTTTCGGGCTCTTTGGCCTTGGGATTGACCGAGAGCATCAAGCAGGAAATAGAACCTCTAAAAGCCAAGACCACAGAACTTTTTGCCGGAATCGACAGTGTGATCACCCGATTGAATCAAGTATTTAGAGACCCAAGAACCAAGGAAATTCCTGAGTTGTTCGCCAATATCCAAAAGACGCTCCGCAACTTGGAATCGTCAACTTCCAATTTTAGCACGGTCATGAGCAAGGGCGGACCGGCACTAACTGAAGTATTGACCAATGCGCAAAGTATCTCTGAAAATTTGAAGAGTAACAACCAGCGTATTACTCAAGTCATCCAGAATTTTGAGCAAATCTCAGACACGCTAAAACGCGCGCAAATTGGTGCTACCATTAACAAGGTCAACAACGCTGTATCCGGTTTGCAAAAGGTGGTAAATGATATCAATAGCGGCAAAGGATCTTTGGGTCAATTGACACAAAGCGATGCGCTTCACAATCAGCTTTTGGAGGCCTCCAAAAGTTTGGATATGTTGATTGATGACATCAATAAAAATCCCAAAAAGTATTTATCATTCTCTGTAGTCGGTAGAAAGCAAGAAGATGGATTCTCCAAAAAAGAGTTGGACGAAATTCGTCGTGAGATTAGCAACATGACATTAGACAAGCAAAAACCATGATACAACAAATCCTATTTATCATTTTACTCAGTGCTGGTGGCTTCATGGCCTGGAAGCGTTTTCAATTTGTAAGACGCAACATTTTATTGGGACGCGATATCAAGATAGAAGGAGATTCTAGTGAACGTTGGGGAACGATGATTCGCGTGGCTTTGGGACAAGGAAAGATGTTCACCCGACCCGTTGCTGCCTTTTTTCACTTATTTCTGTATGTGGGTTTTGTGATCATCAATATCGAAGTGGTGGAAATTATTTTGGATGGTATTTTGGGACAACATCGTTTGTTTCATGGAATAGGTCCTGTCTACAATTTTTTGATAGCCTCTTTTGAGGTATTGGCTTTTTTGGTGATTGTCGGATGTTTTGTTTTTTTGTTCAGAAGAAATGTGGTGAAAGTTCCGCGTTTCCAATGGCGTGAAATGACCAAATGGCCCAAGACCGATGCGAATATCATTTTGTTTACTGAGATCGCTTTGATGTCGGCTTTCTTGAAAATGAACGCAGCAGAGAGTATTTTGGCTGCACGCGGAGCGGATCATTTTGTCAACATGGGGACTTTGCCCATCAGTCAATTTTTGGTCCCTTTCATGAATGGTTACAGTGATGGGATGTTGCTTTTTGTAGAGCGTTTTTGTTGGTGGTTTCACATCATTGGCATCTTGGCATTTATCGTTTATCTGAGTTATTCCAAACACTTGCACATCTTGTTGGCATTTCCCAATACTTACTATAGCAAGTTGCGTCCTGCGGGAGCCTTGGACAACATGAGCAATGTGACCAACGAAGTCAAATTGATGATGGACCCATCTGCGCAGGTCACTGAAGATCCATTGGCGCCCAAGAAATTTGGTGCCAAGGATGTGACAGATTTGAGTTGGGTTCAATTGATGAACGCTTACAGCTGCACAGAGTGTGGACGTTGTACTTCCAATTGTCCGGCTAATCAAACTGGAAAATTATTGAGTCCTCGCAAAATCATGATGGATACCCGTGATCGATTAGAGGAAGTGGGCAAGTGCATGGATGCTGGTGTCGCTTATGACAACAAAAGTTTATTGGGCGATTACATTACCTTCGAGGAGTTGTGGGCTTGTACGTCTTGCAATGCTTGCACAGAGGCATGTCCGGTCAACATCAATCCTTTGGAAATTATTATTGATTTGAGAAGATACTTGATGATGGAAGAATCACAATCTCCCGAGAGTATCACCACCATGTTAACCAACATCGAAAACAACGGCGCTCCTTGGGCGTTCTCACAAGCAGATCGTGGCAATTGGACACAAGAATAAAGTTATGGCAGAATTTCAAGTTAGAACAATGGCCGATTGCATGGCCGCAGGAGAGTCACCCGA
>CANFLZ010000085.1 GCA_947448135.1 Flavobacteriales bacterium | reverse complement strand
GGAAAATGCAAAACATGAAAACGCGATACTCCTTTATTCCCCACATCCTTCTTCTCCTCCCCGCATTTGGGCGAATCATTCTGCGTCATTCATCCGCATTTGGGCGAATCATTCTGCGTCATTCATCCGCATTTGGGCGAATCATTCTGCGTCATTCATCCGCATTTGGGCGAATCATTCTGCGTCATGCATCCGCATTTGGGCGAATCATTCTGCGTCATTCATCCGCATTTGGGCGAATCATTCTGCGTCATTCATCCGCATTTGGGCGAATCATTCTGCGTCATTCATCCGCATTTGGGCGAATAATTATTCGCCCCTCGATACTCGCATTGTGTTTCTCTTTCTGTTTCTCATTCTTCTCCTTTACCCAGACCCTCCCATCCTACCTCCCTGCCAACGGCCTCGTGGCCTGGTACCCCTTCAACGGCAATGCGAATGATGAGAGTGGGAATGGAAATAATGGAACGGTGAATGGGGCTACATTAACCAATGATAGAATTGGAAATTCAAATAGCGCATATCATTTTACACCCTCCAATAATAATTCAATTTCAATAGGTGATTTAGATTTAATATCTGATTTCAGTATTTCCGGGTGGTATAAACTCGAAAATATTGGAGGCTGGCAAAATATAATCTCTAAGTATGGCGCTTCTGGTGGTTATGCTTTAATATTTGATCCAAATGGAACATTGTATTCTCATACAAACTATGGCACTTCTAATGGAAACTCATGTACATCCAATTACGTTGAAAATAATCTAATTTGGCATCACTTTACTGTGGTATTAAATCAGGGAACTTTTTCTTTTATAATTGACGGGGTGCAAAAGGGAGGTTGTTCGAATATTAACAATTATCTGAATAATAATTCTATAACTTACTTGGGTAAACAATCATTTGGTAATCAAGAAAACTTAAATGGAAATCTCGACGACATCGCCATCTACAACCGCGCTTTAACCCCAGAAGAAATCACAGCCTTGTACACCAGCACACCAGTGAACGGTGGTGGTGGTGGTAGCACCACCTCTAACCCCGTCCCCCCAGGTATCCCATACCAAGCCGTCGTACGCAACAGCAACGGACAGGTAGCGGCCAATACGGCAGTAACGGCAAAATTCACTTTGCATCAAAACACAACAGACGGAGCGGTGGAGTACCAAGAAACGCATGCCTTAACCACCAATGCCCAAGGATTGATCAGCACCGTTTTGGGCCAAGGAACAGCAGTTCAGGGCACCTTTGCCGGCATCAATTGGGCCAACACCACCAAGTTCATGCAAGTAGAAATGGACTTGGGCAACGGCTATGTAGACATGGGCACCCAGCAACTCATGAGCGTCCCCTACGCCCTTTACGCCGCCAACGGACCACAAGGTCCAGCCGGAGCAGATGGCGCTGCTGGGGCTATTGGTGCAACCGGACCACAAGGACCCATTGGATTAACAGGACCGGCGGGAGCAACTGGCGGAACCGGACCACAAGGACCTATCGGATTGACAGGACCGGCGGGAGCAACTGGCGCAACCGGACCGCAAGGTCCAATTGGATTGACAGGACCGGCGGGAGCAACTGGCGCAACGGGGCCGCAAGGACCGATTGGATTAACAGGACCTGCAGGAGCTACTGGTGCAACTGGACCACAAGGACCTATTGGGTTGACTGGACCAACCGGTGCAGCGGGAGCAACAGGAGCCACAGGTCCACAAGGACCAATTGGTTTGACTGGTCCAGCAGGTGCTACTGGAGCAACAGGACCACAAGGACCTATCGGATTGACAGGACCGACAGGACCGACAGGCGCTACAGGGCCGCAAGGGCCAATTGGATTAACTGGGCCTGCAGGAGCAACTGGCGCAACTGGTCCACAAGGACCGATTGGATTGACTGGGCCGGCGGGTGCAAATGGAATGAGTGCTTATGAAGTTTGGTTGTCGCAAGGAAACACTGGAACAGAGCAAGAATTTATTCAAAGTATGATGAACAATCCTGGCACTTCTACAAACCAAATTAAATATTGGAATGGTTCTAACTGGGTTTTGTTAAATGCCGGAAATGAAGGAGAAATTCTTTCTATTCAAAATGGAAATCTAAGTTGGATAAATTCTCAAAATATTTCAGCTCCTCTTGAGTTACGCAAAGTCTATCAAGGAGGATATATTTTCTATTTCTTTCAGCCAGGTGATACGGATTATGTGGAGGGAGAAGTACATGGTTTAATAGCAGCTCCAATAGATCATTCGGCATATTTGTCATGGGGATCTCCACAATGTAATAATACTTTAATTGGTGTCACCGGTTATGCCATTGGAACCGGAGAGAGTAACACACTTCAAATTGTAAACGCATGCGGAAATTCATCAAATTACGCTGCGCGACTTTGTTATGATTGGGAATATGCAGGTTACAATGATTGGTTTTTACCTTCTTATCAAGAAATCTTAATGTTACACCAAAATCTAAGGGATTGGAATGTTGGAAATTTATCAAATTCTACGTTTGATTTTGGATATTGGACCTCAACTGAGGCGTATGAAAGTTTGGCATACTCACGGGATATGGGCACACCTTCCACTTCAGGCCTTGGCTCTCCAAATAAATCATACAATGGTAGAGTGCGTCCAATTAGAAAATTCTAAAATTTTCATTGATGGAAAACCTACAATATTTGATTGTAAAAAGATGTGCTAACATTGCCATTGGTCCAAGTAGTCTAAGGAGAATGTATGAAGGAAAGAATAAGATTGTTCAAATTAGAAATGTTTTTATAAATATTCCTCCAAAGACTTATAAATTTTTGTTGAAATCTAAAAATGGAATTGAAGAGCTAAAAGCTGATCTATTCTTAAAACTGAGCGCAACAAATATTTTTAAGAAGAACTATGAATACGGACCAATTCAAAAATGCATTTGTCTTTTTTTAAGGGAATTGGCCTACAATAAATTTTTCTTTGATTATTGTGAAGGGAAAATCTTATACGACAAGCTGGATCTCCCTTTCGATAGTCATTGCGCTGTTGGGTTAATAAACTTACTAAAAAAGAATAATTTTGAAGTCAATTTTGAAGTTCAACGAATAATCAATTTAACTCCTGACAATTTTTTAACTTTTCAAGATCAAGCTCTTGAAATTTCACGATTACTTGGGACGCAACGAGTTCATCTTGATTTACATTTTTGGAGAAGTACAAATTAGTCCTCGCGCATTTTTTTAAAAAATATATAGCTTCTAACATTTTCCAATAATGTAATTACTTTGATTAAACTCACTTTTGCAAAGCGAATTGATAATAGCTCAAACATTCTAGAAAATGCGTGGTTAACTTTTCGAAACCTCATAAAGTAATATATCAGTAGATGGAGATAAGCCTGATTAAACCATATCCAATAGACCTTGTAATATAAACAACCAAAAGGAATTTCCGTTGTACCTCAGAAGTAATTAAAAATGGAATTTCAATTTGGTAATCTCATTCCTACGAAGATCGAGAAACACAAATAGTACGAGAAATCCGTCTTGCCGCGGAAGGGAGAATAAGCTGGAATCAATCCAACCGCGCACGCACCTCATCCAAAAATCCATCCATTCTAGAAAACGCAAACCAACGCTTTCCCAAATCCTTCAATGACGCACCCAAATGATACAATTCCTTATTATCGATAATCAAAAAACGATCGTGCAAATTCTTTAAAACACGGATTTCAACGGGTGGATATTGGCCGTTGTGCTTTTCCAAATCCAATCGCAATTGTTCAGTATTCTTTTCGGTGTAAACCGTACATGACACCCTTGCATTTCTTTTGGACAATTGTACCAATGTAGTTTCGTCAACATAGTTGTCCAATAAAACAATCGATTTTTTTGCACGCTTGATTAAATCACTGGTGAAGGCATAAGCGTCAAAGATTTGGTTGTTGAAGAAGATGCCTTGGGTTTTATTATTGGGTTGCTCAAATTGTTGCATCAACCATTCAATATCCTTTGCATGTTTATTTGTTTTTTGAACAAGTTGATGGATCTCCATTGACAAAACCTTCCCATGATTTTCGGCGTGTTTCATTCGAATAAAAGCATCGATGATATTGATGCTTATCTGCGCAGCAATTTCGCTTCTTGCCAAAGTAGCCAACATGGATACCCCATATTCTGTAAAGGCAATAGGAGGATGGGTGGAGTGTTTTAATTTTCTAAACCGGTCGCAATTTGCGACCAGTTCAGATTTCTCTATATCAGTTAGCCTAAAAAAGTAATAATCTGGGAAACGATTTACATTTCTTTTGAGCATCTCATTGATGCGCTTCGTGGGTATTCCAAAAAGATGGGCAATATCTCTGTCAATCATTATTGCCTTTTCTCGAATGATGAAAATGCACTGATCAATTTCTTGCAGCATGTTGGGTTTCATTTTGCGAAATTCATGTCAATTTGAGCAACGAGCAACCTATAAATTATGCGTATAAATGCCAAATAGTGAATCGGTGGATCAGTGAATCAGAATGAGAAACAGAGCGGGAAAGATTTCCCCTCCTGCTCGAACGAAGAGAGAGAAAGGAGGGGTGTCCTGACGAGCGCAGCGCTGTCGGGACGGGGTGGTCATTTCAGAAAGAGAAACACAAACAGAATGAGAATGACACTAATCCAACCGTGCACGCACCTCACTCAAAAATCCATCCATGCGCGAAAACGCAAACCACCGCTTTCCCAAATCCTTCAATGACGCTCCCAAATGATACAATTCCTTGTTATCGATCATCAAAAAACGATCATGGACGTTCTTTAATACCCTGATTTCTATGGGTGGGTATTGACCATTGTGCTTTTCCAAATCCAATCGCAATTGATCGTTAATCTTTTCTGTGTAAACCGCACATGTCACCCGTGCATTTCTTTTGGACAATTGAACTAGTGTGGTTTCGTCAACATAGTTGTCCAATAAGACAATGGATTTTCTAGCACGCTTGATTAAATCACTGGTGAAGGCGTAAGCATCAAATATCTGGTTATTGAAGAAGATGCCTTGGTTTCTATCTTCGCCAACTGATTTTTCATTGATTAATTGTTGCAGGGTTAATGATGTTTCATTTTTAAAATGCTCTAATTCTTCTATTCGATGGATTAACCCCTGATATAACCATTGTTGTTTTCTAAGCATGACAAATGCCCTAATAATCTCAATGCTCATCTTCACAGCAAGCTCACTCCTCAAAAGAGTGGATATCATCGCAATACCATGCTCAGTATATGCCCATGGTAGCTTTCTAACCCCTCCTTTTGAAGTCACAAATTGTGACTTCAAATCAGAGTGCTCTTGAAGATTCAGTTGAAATCTAAATTCATCTGGGAAGCGATTGATATTTCTCTGCGCGGATTGATTGAGTACTTTGGTTTCAACTTGAAACAATTGAGCCAAATCTGAATCAATCAAGACGTAATGATTTCTAATGCATTTGATCTTTTGACCTAGGTTTTGAGTTGAGGAAATTGCGTCCATCTTGCAAAGTTGTCCTTAAGACTAAAAATAAACAACCTATAAATTATGCGCATAAATGCTACATAGTGGATCAGTGTATCGGTAGATCTGTAAATCAGACCGAGAAACAGAAACAGAGCGGGTAAAATCTCCCCTCCTACTCGAGCGAAGTGAGAGAAAGGAGGGGTGTCCTGACGAGCGCAGCGCTGTCGGGACGGGGAGGTCATTTCAGAAAGAGAAACACAAACAGAATGGGAATGACGTCGCCAAAACAGCGCAGCTCGTCTGGACGGGGCGACTTGATTTTTTGTTTCACTTTTTGATCAAGCAAAAAGTGATGAATGAATAAAGAACTCCAAGTGGGCTTCCATTTCGACTCGCAGAGAAAGAATGGTACTGTCAACGCACGCGCTAAATCAATCAAAACTCCACTTGAAAATATACCCTCGCCTCCAGCGCTTCAAAGGCTCTTAAGATGGTCTCGAATCTGGCGTTTTTTATGCTATTTTCAATTTTAGAAATTTGCGCCTTTTGCACGCCCATCATCGCTCCTAATTGCTCTTGGGTAAGATTCTTAGCTTTCCTGGTCTCTTTGATCGCTTCCCCCAGTAAGTCCATACGCAACTCATTGTCAAATG
>CANFLZ010000084.1 GCA_947448135.1 Flavobacteriales bacterium | reverse complement strand
TCGAATCCAATATTCTGTGCCGGGTTTCAATTGATGAAATTCTGCAATGGTTGAATATCCGTATTCCTTATCGAGTTCATACGAATAGGACTGAACGAATTTTTTCCCCTCAAATAATTCCAATTCCAATAATGGAGGTGTCATCTGTGTATTGGTGTAGCCCTTTCGCATGACAAAAACTTTTGCATCACGCAAACCCACTTGCCCCAACGTCCAATAAAGTGTGTCCTGATCATTCAGCGGTCTTGACATTCCGGGCTGTGCCCAGGCAATTTGATAAAGGCTCAACGCCAAAGCGAAAGCAATGATTCGGTAGCTTTTTTCCATGAGAATTGAGATTGAATAATGTGTTGTGTTTTTTGCCCATCATGACGTTGGTTGGACGCCAAGTATTGACATATGGCATGGGCAAATTCGATATCCGTGTGGGCGACAATCAGTTCAGATTTTAATTCGGATTCAAATGCATCAGCAGCTAAATCGGAACAGACTACGGGTAGACCCATGCTCAGCGCTTCCAATATTTTGTTTTGCATTCCCGATCCCATGGTCATGGGAGCAACGAAAATTTTTCCCTTTCGATAAGCTTCGCGAATGTCTTCCATCCAGCCTGTAATATCAATTCGTGGATCGCGCAGTTCTTGTATCAAACTGCGATGTGGCTCGGCTCCTGCAATCACCAATTGGGCAGCCGGAAATTGTCTCCATACCAAAGGCATGATGTTTTTTCCCAATCGCAGCGCCGCCTCGATATTGGGTGGATAATTCATATTGCCCGTAAAGAGAACTACATTTTCAACGGCCGTTGACGCTGCGTGGAAAAATTGAAAATCGATACCGTTGGGAATAATCACCATTTTTTTATCCGCAGGTAATTGAATGCCGTTGGCATCTTTTTGAGCGATAATGGTGAGGTGTTCAAAATAATGGGCGATGAGGGTTTCGTATTTTTTGACTCTTTCAAATTCGTCTTTCCAAAACCATTTGCTGGCCCAACCACTTTTCGTTATTCTCTTTTCGATGCCCAAACTCAACGCATCCATATAGTCCAACGTTTTGTTGATGGCTGTGAAATATTTGGAATATTCCGCAGTACGAATCATTTGGGCATATATCACATCGGGTTGTATATCGGCAATGATTTGATTGAATTTCTTTTGCGCGGGCCATTGATGAAACAGCAAAACTTGCCAGGGCAACTGACTCCAAAGACCTTGTATTGCGCTCAAAGCAATTCGCCATTTTGAGAGTTGTACCCAATGCCAATGACCTCCGATGGATTGCAAGGATTGAAGGGCTTGGGTTTCGAGACTTTCGAAATGAAAACAGACTATGTGCACCTCATGTCCCGCTTCAATCAACGCTTTGATTTGATGAAATGCACGCAGCTTGTCTCCCTTTTCTAAGGGGAATGGAATTCTGGACAGCGTAACGGCGATTTTCATTTCTGCGTTTCCTTGTAAAACTGAATCAGTTCGCGGGTAATGTTTCGATTATCAAAATGTGTGGAAGCAAATGATCGAGCATTGTTGGAGATCATTTCTTGTTTTCCTTCTTTGTGGATCAAGGCATCGATGGCTTGTATCCATTCTGAAGCGGTATCTGCGATGAGTAGGTTTTCTTTCTCTTTGTATTCAATGCCAATTGCACCTATGGTGGAGCTGATGATGACTTTTCCCAATGCCATACCCTCGATGATTTTTACACGGATACCACCACCGGATAAAAGTGGCACAACCATGATGTCATGCTCTTGAATAAATGCATGCCCATCTTCAACCTCGCCCCAAATGTGGATTCCAGGCACATTTAAATTTTTAAAATAATCGGTCATATTTCTTCCTGCGAGATGCAATGGAATTTCAGGAAAGTTTTGGTGAATCTTTGGCCACACTTTTTCGATAAACCAAGTCAAGCCTTCAATGTTGGGTTCCCAATCCATCGCCCCCAAATGAAAAAGGCTTGGCGTTTTTTTGGGAATAAATGCTCCTGGATGGTACGAGTGTAGATCGATTCCAAAGGATATCGTACGAATGGGTTTTCTAACGCCCAATTGCAACATGCGAATTTTGTCTGATTCAGAAATCGTAGCGATACCATCTACATCGTTGAACATCATGAGTTCAAATTCTTTGAGTTGCTTCGCTAGAAAATTCAGATACAATTTCTTGAATGGGTTTTTGGTTCCAAGTGCAATTTTTTCCCAAATGGTATATTCAATATTGTGGGCTCGCAGAATAATGGGTGCTTTCGAATGTCTTTTGATTGTGCCGATATATGGTGTCATGAAAAGACTTTCGAGATGGATGACGTCAAAAGTTTGCTTACGCAGTAATCGTTCAATTTTAATATCCATGTCGGGGCTGAAAAATCGATTGACATGATAGCTATCATTGGTCATAAACGCGGTAAATGCGTCCACTAAGTTGATGCGTGTGTCAATATGTACCCCTTCAATATCTGTTTTTAGGATGTAATCAGCAGGAAGTTGCTCTAAATTTAAGTCGTGTTTGTAGGTGAAGATTGTGAGTATTTTCACTTTGTGTCCGGCGTTGATCAATCCTTGTGTTAGATTGTTCATAGCAATGCAACCGCCATCAGTGGAGGGCAACGGAGGCTTATGACACAACTGTAAAATTTTCATTTTACAGCAGATTTTTTAGATTTGAACTTGGCCAACCAGGACTTCCAATCCGGAAGATTCCATTTCTTTTCTTGGTTGGCGGAATACATGACGACGATGCAAATAGGCAACATGACCAGCGTCGAAATCCACATCCCAACCCACGGTTCCAGAATAAAAGCTTTGGCCATTTTTTCTCCAGCGATGGTCAACATCTCAAAGAGAATAAACAATAGCAACGCGATGACCGAAGGCAAACCCAATCCTCCTTTTCTCAAAATGGCACCCAGCGGTGCGCCAACGAAAAAGAGAACAATACAACTGATGGCCAAAAAGAATTTTCGGTGCCATTCAATTTTGTGTCGGTTGGCAAATTTGAGAAGGTCTTCCTTTTCAATTTTAATTTTTTGAATTTGAACCAAGTCTCTTCTCGAAGCATCCAAGGCGGATTGAATGGTCTTGCCTTGAATGGTCAATGGCATTTGCGATTGCAGAGAATGAGGCGATGGTGGTATCGACTGAACGTTTTCATTCAATCGTAACTTTTTCTCATTGGAAGTTTCCCAATGACGATTCATGCTGTCCAATTCGGCATCAAAACCCAACAAGGCTTGATCCAATTGATTGACCGTCATCATTTCAAAAGCATTTTTAAAAACCTCTTCATCGTCCTTGCTAAAGAAGAGCGACGAAATATCAATGCGCAAAGTCATTTGATCAAACTTCGAAGAAAGTGCAGGATAATTGGGTTGGCGTTTTCTCTTTTCATCGAGTTCGTCGTAGGTCACTCCATTTTGCATTTGCAAGATCAACCAACGTTTATCATCCGTTTGTTGCATTTGACCTTTTTCGGCACGGATAACGGTTTTATTTCCTTTTCCTGGATCCCGGTGATCGTAAATGAGGATGTCTTGCAATTCGCCAGAGTCGGGATTTTTTTTCATTACCCGAATACTGATCCCTTCGATCCCATCATAGAATTGCCCCTCTGTCAAACTCAATGCAGGCTTTTGTTGGACAATGGAAAATAGCAACGTTCGGTATTTGAGGTTGGCGATCGGCCATATATTGTTGGCGAACAAAAAAGCCACAAATGAAAGACCGACGATAAAAATAATCAATGGTCTAAAAATTCTGCCCAAACTCAATCCCGCACTTTTCATGGCGGTCAATTCGTTGTGCTCAGACAAGGCCCCGATGGTCATGATGCTGGACATTAGAATGGCCAACGGCAACGCCATATTGACGATTCTTGCGGAGACAAAAAGCAGTAATTGAAGAATGATCCAAAAGCTTAGGCCTTTTCCCATGAGGTCGTCGATATAGAGCCAAATGAACTGAAGTTCAAATACGAATAGC
This sequence comes from Flavobacteriales bacterium, assembly GCA_947448135.1. Taxonomy (GTDB): domain Bacteria; phylum Bacteroidota; class Bacteroidia; order Flavobacteriales_D; family Sanyastnellaceae; genus CAMCTV01. The sequence continues at coordinate 2,260 of CANFLZ010000084.1, read as the reverse complement.
GACACCAAAAAGGTGATGATAAATGGCCCGATAAAGGCTCGGAGTAGGACTTTCGATATTTTTTTCTGCTTTAACATCAAACAGCGCTAAGCTACTTTATCTTTCGGCACCAAAACCAAGGAAAAGAAAAAAATGAGAAAAAATTTATCCCGATTTTTGATGGCCTCTGGTGCCATACTGTTTTTGTCGATTACCGTTCAATCTCAAATCATTGATGCCGAAGTTGTTTCCAATTTCGACAATGAGCAATTGGTGTTGAATGCCATCGAAGGTGAGAAGCAAGGTCAAATGAGCATGAATGCTGTTTGGGTGAACAAGCAGATTGACATGAATACCATGGGAGAGTGGGAGTACAATGCTGACGGAAGTAGCCGTTGGATTTATTCTTTCAAAAGCCCCGGTGCATTGGCATTGGGTGTTGTTTTTAGTTACTACAACATCCCGGAAGGGGCGGAGTTGTATTTTTATTCAGCGGACAAATCTTGGTTGGAAGGACCATTTACTTCCGCCCAAAATCACAACCATCACATTTACAGAACCCCTGAAGTGTATGGCGATGCAGCAGTGTTGGAATACCGTCAACCGGCTGGAGTAGTGGGGAACGTGAAATTAGAAACCCGTGGCATTTTACACTTCTTCCGAATGGTAGATGACCCACGCGCTGAGCAATTGAAGAATGTGGAAAGCGATCCATGTGAAGTGGATGTGAATTGTCCAGAAGGAGATGCTTGGGCCAACGAGAAGCATGCAGTGGTTCGTTTGAGTTTGATCATGACTGGTGGAGCTGGACTTTGCTCAGGTACCTTGGTCAACAACACAGCCATGGATTGCAAAGGTTATATCCTAACGGCAATGCACTGTACCGAAAGTTCGTCAGATGCAGATTTGTTGTCATCATCAGCCCGTTTCAATTTCGCCAAAAGCGGATGTGGAACAGGTTTGGGAACAAGCACGCAAAATTCAGTTGGACTTTATTTGCGCGCTGACTCCAATGATGGCGGCGGAACCACAGGATCTGACTTTGCTTTGATTGAATTACAAGATGCGATTCCCGCCAGCTGGACCGTGTATTATGCCGGTTGGGATGCTACTGATAATGTTCCAGTTGCTATTCAAGATTCTTTGTACGGAGCCAAAGTGGTTGGTATTCACCATCCTGCTGGAGATTACATGAAGATTTCTCATGCTTCTCAAGCGGTGAAAGGAACTTGGCAAGCATCTGACCGCCATTGGAAAGTAACCTGGATGCAAACCGAAACCAATTGGGGTGTAACAGAAGGAGGTTCTTCAGGATCACCCATTTTCTCACCATCGCATCAGGTGATTGGAACATTGACAGGAGGAGGTTCATATTGTACTGCTCAAACCGCCAATGATTATTATGGTCGTGTGGCCAAGCATTGGACTGGAAACTTCAACCCCAACACCGCTGATCAAAAATTGAAAATGTGGTTGGATCCAGGAAACTTGGGATGGTTGACATTGAATGGTGCATCCAAGGGAACCAGTGCTTTGCCTTGTCAGCCCGTTGATGTAAAAGAAGAGTTGCAGTTCAATGATGTGGTGGTTTATCCAACCATCATTGAGAATTCATTCCGTGTTACTGTGGCCAACAATCCTTGGATCCAGACTGCCGTTGTTTTTGATGCCAATGGACGCGAAGTGGAAGCACGCAAATTCAATAGCAATCAATTGGAGTTTGATGCCAGCAATTGGGCAGATGGAATTTATTATTTGAGTGTTCGTCAGAACAATGGATCTTATGTAACCAAGAAATTGGTTGTAGCCCATTCATGAGATTAGAAGATTACATCGAGGATATGGAGTGGCAGCGTGAACTCGCTGGTGCCTTTACCAATTCTCGATGGGAGAAAATTTCAGAAAAGGTTGAGCAGGCATATGCTCAACCTTTTTCTTTTCCGCCCCGGCCGCAGATCTTTGCCGCCTTCAATGCTACACCCTTTTCCAGAGTCAGGGTAGTTATTATCGGACAAGATCCTTATCACGGAGACGGAGAGGCCAACGGATTGGCTTTTTCGGTCAATGAAGGCATCAAGATTCCGCCATCTTTGCGCAACATTTTCAAGGAATTGAAAGAAGATTTGGGCATTGATCGCACCCGAACCGATTTGCAAGATTGGGCCCAACAAGGCGTTTTTTTATTGAACACCACGTTAACGGTCGAACGCGACAAGCCCTTATCGCACAAAGAATTTGGTTGGGACTGGTTCACCGATTATGTCATACAGCGTTTGGCCTT
>CANFLZ010000083.1 GCA_947448135.1 Flavobacteriales bacterium | reverse complement strand
TTGACCTTCGTGAACTACTACGCGGATAATGATGGCGACACTTACGGAGCTGGCCCTGCGAGCAACCTATGCTCGAACCCTGGCGCTGGTTATGTCACCAACAACACGGACTGTAACGACAACAATGCGACATTGCATTCAATTACCACCGAGGTGTGCAACAACTTAGATGACGACTGTGATGGAACTGTGGACAACGGCTTGACCTTCGTGAACTACTACGCGGATAATGATGGCGACACTTACGGAGCTGGCCCTGCGAGCAACCTTTGCTCGAATCCTGGCGCTGGTTATGTCACCAACAACACGGACTGTAATTCAAACAATGCCTCCATTTATCCGAACGCAATTGAAAATTGCAGTAATTATTTTGATGATAATTGTAATGGTCAAATCAATGAAGGTTGTGGAAACTTGATACCTGGGGATGATATTTATTACAGTGTTCCTATTGCTATTGCTGGTCAATATGGAACTGGAGTACAGCCATCTACTACATTGTATTTGTCTATGGCAACCGATAGTCCGCAGAATCCTGGAATAGGAAATGATATTTGGTTGACTTTTACGCCGCAATCCAATGCAGTTAGAATTGCTTTATTGGGTTCCAACACAATAGCCGATGATAATGAAATTTTGCTCTACAATTATTCAAGCCCAATTGGTAGTTCTATCTTGCCCATTGTAGTAGAAAATGATGTTCATCAAGGAAATTTGGGTATTGCATTAGATGGAGGTGATGAAATATTGTTGACGGATCAATTGGTTCCGGGAAACACATATTGGATTTGTATTCGCAATACCAATTCCTCTCCAGGAACTTGTAAAATTCAAGTTGCAAATTTGATGGCAAGCCAGGCAGACATTGGTCCATATACAGGTTATACCGGTATTTACTCCAACACTTGTCAAAATTTTAAAGCTAAATTTAGAGCCAACGCAAAAGGTTACATCGTTCATCGATTAACCAGTGGAGATAGTAATGCTGTTTCCGATTGGTTGTATGCAATACCACCAGGAGGTTCTTCAAGTGTTGCTTACACGGTTTGTCAGTTGGGTAAGATTTTTCCTGCGAATTTGACTGGAGTATTGCAAAACAAATATGTCAAGGTGGATGTCAATTATCAGTTGAAAGATGCATTTGGAAATGATGAATATTTAACAGCAAATGGAATTGTAGTGAGTACGATTGGAATCAATTCTGAAAGTGATTTATTCTTGCGAACTACTGACCAATGTCCGGTATATAAGAGTGAATATTCTTCATTAGCCACGAATCGATCCGTATGCGGTACCTATAAATATCAATGGTCATTCAATCAAGAATTACCTAGCCCATCGCCATTTGAAATATTGGTTGATGGTGCTTTGACTTCTCGAATTATAGCGATGAATCAGATCTTGGGTATCGGGCACAATCAACAATATGGAGTAAAAATTCGCTCCATTCATATTGATGCCCAAACCAATACAGAATGGGGTAGTTCAAAGTGCATGCGTACCATTGCTACTGCTGGTATTCCGCTGAATACAACCGATTCCTTTGAAATGAGAAATAATGAATGTGTATTATTTCCCAATCCAAATTCTGGCGATCTGTTCAATTTAAAATTACCTGAAAATCACATGTACACCCAGTGCGATTTGTTGAGTGCTTCAGGACAGCTGGTTCAATCTTGGAATTTGAATTCTGAACAAGACTTTTTTGAATTAAATACCAATTTGTCTTCTGGAATATATAACGTCAGATTAACCGGTTTGAATACTAGTACGTCGCTTCGATTAATAGTCCAGCGTTAAAAGTTTTGTGGAGTCATATTTGTTGGGATAAACAGGGCGTTTGCCAATTGCAACGCCCTGTTTTATTTGACAATGAAAAATGTTTGTCTATTATTTAAATGTGCGATGTTTTCGCAATCAACTCCGCTACATTTTTACATTCAAATTTGCGCATCATGTTTTGACGATGAGACTTGATGGTCAATTCGCTTAAAAATAGTAAATCGCCTATCTCTTTATTGGTTTTTCCACTTTTGATCAAAATCAATATTTCTCTCTCTCTTTTTGTAACGATGACTTGCGCGTTAGATGAGATAAAGGGATTCTTCCAGTTGAGATTGTCTTGAAAAAAATGATTTTCTGTTGTTAAAGCTTGAAAGCAGGCCGCAATCATTTTCAAATCTGCACTTTTGAGAACATAGCCAAAGAAGGGGAATTGCTCTTGAGATACCCCAATTTCCCATGGTTGGGAACTTGTATATAAAATAACTTTTACAGGTTTAAAGTCTATTTGAAGCAATATCAATCGCTCAAGAATATTGAACTCACCAAGATGAATGTCTGCAATAATAAGTTCAAAACAGTTTTCTGATTGTTGATGATTTTCAAGATCTTCAATCTTATCAAAAATTGATATTTCTGCGTTCTTCCATATATTCAGAACAATGGACTGGAGTCCAGAAGTTACCATAGGATGATCTTCTATGATGGCAATATTCTTCATTGTTTTATGGGAATATTGGCCTCCAATTGGAAGCCTTTGTTGGTGTTTGATTGAATAGAAATTTCTCCTTTACAGACCGCGATCATTTCTTTGATTTGAATCAAACCAATCCCATGGTATTTGTCTTCACTCAAATCGGTTCCTATTCCATTGTCCGAATACGATATATACAAGTTGTGATTGGCGACAAAGCATTGTACCTGAATTTCACTGGCTTTAGCATGCTTAATCGTATTGTTTACACACTCTTGAATAATCAATAAAACAATCAACTGTTTGTTCAATAGAGCACTTTCACAAGCAGAACTTATTTCAATATAAGGGTGTATGTTTTTTGATTTTGTGATTTCAACAATGAAGAGATTCAGGCAATGCGCAAGTCCAAATTTTTTGAGTATCTGTGGAGATAAAAAGTGCGCTGTATTTCTTACATCCTCAATCAAATGCATGGTCTTCTCTTCTAGAATTTCGTATAGCTCTTTGGGGATTTCTAGTCTTTTGACATCAATTTTGGATTTTAAGGATATCAATTCAATGCCTATGTGATTGTGCAACAATTGACTGATTCTAGAAAGTTCCCGCAATTGTATTTCTGCAATTCGCTCACTAATTTCTACTTCTTTATTCAGCAAGTTTAAAGCAAGTGTTTTGTTTTCCTGAATGAATTCTAAGAATTTCATAGCCACAATTCGGCCAATGATCAAGCAGTCCAAAGCAAGCACTATAGGTACGAAGTGTTGCTCAAAAATCGAGTCTTCTAAGTAACCAAAACGATGTGCGACGTATTGAATGTGGGTTACAATAAATAAACACGATGTAATGAAAAACGGCGTGGTATATTTCAGACGTTTGCGAAATGATAGAATGATGCAAATAAAAACGATGACCAAAGTTGCTTGTTGAAACAACAACGAAATAGCGAGTGTATAGTATTTGTAAGAAGCGTCATAAAGAAAGGGTGAAATTGCGGTTGCTATAATTACATAGCCTAGCCAAATCCATCCATATGTTTTAATTCTTTTTGTAAGGATTGGAAAGTATAGGCCAAGGGACATAGTGTGAATAAAAAAGAAAAGGTAAACGGGGAAGGCCAATGAGAGTGATAACGGTCTGATGATGTCAATTACAAGGTCGTTTTCATAGTTAATGATCCAATGCAGATAACCAAAATCTGAAAGCGTATAAATCATGCACAATGCCAAAAAAATACTATACAGGTAATTAATAGTTACCCTTGATTTTAAAACGATATAAATGTGGATTATGAAAGCGGAAAATAAGATTCCAAGAATAATCGCGGATAACAAATAGAAGTTTCTTTTCCTTTTTTCCATTTGGTGCCCATCCAAGATTTGAATAGAGGTATAAAATGGCTCATTCGATTTATCCATGAATAACAAAATATATCCCTCCTCTTTTTGATTGGGAAGTGGAAATATAAATTCTGGATAGTCGATGATTCGTTTGGAAAAGGCTCTCCTATCACCCATTAATTGCGAATGCTCTATGATTTTGTTTTCCTTGTTCAAGACAAAGAACTGCAATTGATTGATGTGACAATTCGGAACCAAAATAAATGGAGGTTCTATTGATGAAATTTTTTGAATCGGAATTTTAATCCAAAGAACACTATCCTGATTGCTTAAATGATCTGGTAATTGGAAAGTGAAATTCTTGTGCGGCTGAGTAATGTACGTTTCTGGGTCGATTTCTTTTGGACTCCAAGAGAATTCGGTGCCTTCAGGAAATGTTGATTTTTGATCGCCCTGATAAAAAGTAAGCTCCCCATACTGTGCCCAACATGTTGCTGAATCCAATGATTGCAACAGCATGAGTACAAGCACAACGATAAGACGTAACTCTAACTTCATCTCATGAAAGTTACGAAGAAAACGTGGGCGCAAACTACTCCTTTTGGAGCATATTGCTTTTAGTCCAAAAGCAAAGAAAAAGGCAATTAAGGCTTCAAAAACTCATTGGTCCAAACCAAATTGCTAGCGTGTAAATCGCGATCAATCACGTGTATTTCAAACTTGCAAGTATCAAAATTGGATGGTAAATAATACAACGGGTTAATGGTCAATTCAATGGTGCCCTTTTGTGATTTGTACTGTCCCAGCGGCTGCGCAACAGGCGCTCTGTAATAAAAGGGAATGATGTTGGGATCTAGGCAGGGGTCAAGTACTATATGTTCCCAAACACCGTTCTGCTTTTCGTAATACTCGCAAAAAATGTTGTATCGATTGTTGCACAAAGCAAATGTGCCGGATGTGTCGGATTGATTCAATCCAAAATTTCCATCGCCATCGGTAAAGTCAAGCACAACAAAAGCACCACTATCGGTTGTGTTGAAGCTTCTCAATGAAATTTTAGGCTCAATGGGATAGTTGTCTAATTTCAAACATCCCCAAAATAGGGAGATACTGGTTCCTACTATTAGCCAAAGTCGCATCGTTTTCATGAAAACAAATGTAGGAAAAATGATGGGTCTAGATTTCCATCGCTAAATTCGCTTTGTGAATACTGAAGAAATATCACCTTATATTGAGATGAAGCCCATTTCAGATTGGGAAGGGATTTGTTTATCCGTATTCGCTGACCAATTTGAGAACAATCCCGTTTATCATCGCTTTTGCGAACTTTTGAAAAGGCATCCTGGTAATGTGAATCAATGGAAAGACATCCCATTTCTTCCGGTTCGTTTTTTTAAGTCTCATTCCGTTTTATGTGGCAATCAAAAGCCTACCGTATTTTTTGAATCCAGTTCGACAACTGGCCAAACTCCCTCAAGGCATGGTGTTGTGGATGTTGGGCTATACGAAAAATCATTTCGAACTTTTTTCGAGGCCCAATATGGCAGTCCAAAGGACTATTGCTTCTTGGCATTATTGCCATCTTATTTAGAACGTCAAAACTCTTCGTTGGTTCACATGGTGAATGATTTGATCGGCAGCAGTCGATTCCCCCAGAGTGGTTTTTTTATGTACAATTTTCAAGAGTTGGTGAACATTTGGAAGCGCAATGAAGAGGAAGGCATCCCCACTATATTATTTGGGGTGACATTTGCCCTTATGGATTTAGCAAAGCAATTTCCAATGCAGGTGAATCATACCATTATCATGGAAACTGGCGGGATGAAGGGTAGAGGAAGGGAACCCATTCGTGCGGAAGTGCACGAGACGTTTATTGAAGCTTGGGGCTCGGGTGTCAAAATTCACAGTGAGTACGGCATGACGGAGCTTTTGAGCCAAGGATATGCAATCGGTGATGAGGGTTTTTCAACTCCCCCTTGGATGCGTATTATTTTAAGGGATGGTCAAGATCCGCTGACAGTTTCTGAGGAGATCAAAAGAGGTGGAATCAACGTGGTGGATTTGGCCAATGTGCATTCCTGTCCTTTTTTGGCCACCGATGACCTCGGTGAAAAAGTGGGCAATCGTTTTCGTGTGTTGGGACGCTTGTCTACAGCGGAAACCAGGGGGTGTAATTTATTATACACCCAATGAGGCAACCATCGAAAATAATTTACGTCTTTATAGTGCGATGAGCAAATCGCAACCAAAGTACTTGGTTAAGATTGACAACGGTTGGCTTAACAAAGACATGATTTCCTAAACAAACAACAAGGGAAGCTGAAAGGCTTCCCTTGTTGCTTTTTGAACGCAACAAGTGTTAAACTCGATGGATGTGGGCAACCCGAAAATTTTGAACGCGTCTATGGTATGAGCAACGTCGCTCAAATTAATTCTTTGA
>CANFLZ010000082.1 GCA_947448135.1 Flavobacteriales bacterium | reverse complement strand
TACCGATCCATCATTATGGCTTCAAGCTCGCCGCCAAATACTCGCGGTTCATGCGACCAATGTTCTCAATGCTGATGCTCTTGGGACATTGTACTTCACATGCACCAATGTTGGAACAGTTACCGAATCCTTCCTCGTCCATTTGCTTCACCATATTTTCTACTCGCTCTTTGCGCTCGGGTTGACCCTGTGGTAATAAGGCATATTGTGAAACTTTGGCACCGACAAACAACATCGCTGATCCATTGGGACATGACGCTACACAAGCTCCACAACCAATGCAACTGGCAGCATCAAATGCTTTGTCTGCATCGCTCTTGGGTACGGGAATCGCGTTAGCATCCATTGTACGACCAGAGGTGTTAACCGAGATAAATCCTCCTGCTTGTTGAATGCGATCAAATGCGGAACGATCCACCATCAAATCTTTGATGACAGGGAATCCTGCACTTCTCCATGGCTCGATGAAGATGGTATCGCCATCTTTGAAAGAACGCATGTGCAATTGACACGTAGTTACACCGCGGTTTGGACCATGTGCCTCTCCGTTGATGAACATGGAACACATTCCGCAAATTCCCTCACGACAGTCGTGGTCAAAAGCGATGGAATCTTCTCCACGGCGAATCAATTCGTCGTTCAATACGTCCATCATTTCCAAGAAACTCATGTCCGGAGAAACGCTGCCCAATTTATACTCCACCAATTGTCCTGGAGTTTCTGCATTTTGTTGACGCCAAACTTTTAGGGTCAAATTCATTCCGTTTTCCATGTTGTTATTTATAGCTACGTGATTGTACTTTAATGTTTTCATAAATCAACGCCTCTTTGTGCAAGTTAGGCGTTGATGGATTGCCTGAGAATTCCCACGCAGCAACGAAGTTGTATACGTCGTCTACACGTTGTGCCTCACCGTCTTCTGTTTGGAACTCCTCACGGAAGTGACCGCCGCAAGATTCGTTTCTTTCCAAAGCATCTTTGCACATCAATTCTCCCAAATCGATAAAGTCTGCTACGCGCATTGCTTTTTCCAATTCTGGATTCATGCCGTTGATGGCTCCTGGGATGCGAACGTTTTTGAAGAAATCTTCTCTGATTTTTTGGATCTCACTGATAGCGAATTTCAAACCTTCTTCATTGCGCGCCATTCCACAGTAGTCCCACATGATCTTTCCCAATTTTTTGTGGAAATGATCGACAGGAACGGTGCCGTTGTTTTGGGTCAACGCTTCGATTTGCTTTTTAATGCGCTCTTCTGCTTCAGCGAATTCTGGAGAATCAGTTGAGATTTTTCCAGTACGAATTTCATCTGCCAAATAATTGCCAATGGTGTACGGAAGTACAAAATATCCATCTGCTAAACCTTGCATCAAAGCAGAAGCTCCCAAACGGTTGGCACCGTGATCAGAGAAGTTGGCTTCTCCGCAAGCATAACAACCTGGGATGGTTGTCATCAATTCATAATCGACCCACAATCCACCCATCGTGTAGTGAACCGCTGGATAAATCATCATGGGGGTTTCGTATGGGTTTTCTGCTACGATTTGCTCATACATCTGGAACAAGTTGCCGTATTTTTCTTCCACCACTTTTTTACCCAAGGCGATAATTTCTTCTTGGGTGGCGTTGTGTAAACCTTTTACTGTAGCTTGTTGTTTTCCGTAACGCTCAAATGCACTGGCAAAATCCAAGTAAACGGCTTCACCAGTTGCGTTGACACCGAAACCAGCATCACAACGTTCTTTGGCTGCGCGAGAGGCAACGTCACGAGGAACCAAGTTTCCGAAAGCAGGGTAACGACGCTCCAAATAATAGTCGCGGCGATCTTCAGCCAAATCCGTTGGTTTTAATTTCTTGGCACGAATGGCTTCTGCATCCTCTTTGAATTTGGGTACCCAAATGCGACCATCATTTCTCAACGACTCTGACATCAATGTCAACTTTGATTGGTGGTCACCACTGACTGGAATACAAGTGGGATGAATTTGTGTGAAGCAAGGATTGGCCATCAAAGCGCCGCGTTTGTGCGCTCTCCAGGCAGCGGTTACGTTAGAACCCATTGCATTGGTAGACAAGAAGAATACGTTACCATATCCACCGGTACACAATACAACAGCATGAGCGGAATGGCGCTCGATAGCTCCAGTCACCAAGTTGCGAGCGATGATACCACGTGCTTTGCCATTGACAACCACCAAGTCCAACATCTCATGGCGATTCAACATCGACACATTTCCTTTTCCTACTTGACGGCTCAATGCAGAATAGGCACCCAACAACAATTGTTGTCCTGTTTGACCTTTTGCATAGAACGTACGCGATACTTGTGTACCACCGAAAGAACGGTTGTCCAATAATCCGCCATAATCCCGCGCAAAAGGAACACCTTGTGCCACACATTGGTCGATGATATTGGCACTCACTTCAGCCAAACGATGCACGTTGGCTTCACGAGCGCGGTAGTCACCACCTTTGATTGTATCATAAAACAAACGATAAGTAGAGTCACCATCGTTCATATAATTCTTAGCTGCGTTGATACCTCCTTGCGCGGCAATCGAGTGAGCACGACGTGGAGAATCTTGAAAACACAAAGCTTTTACTTTGTAACCCATCTCTGCAAGAGAGGCTGCGGCAGAAGCGCCAGCCAAACCAGTTCCAACAACAATCACATCGATGCTGCGCTTGTTTGCAGGGTTCACCAAACGCGCAGTGTTTTTATACTTGGTCCACTTTTGATCAAGTGGTCCGTCTGGAATTTTATTGATTAGTTCCATAATTCTTTATTTAGTGAACAAGGTTTAAGTACATGGCAATGGGCATTGAAGCAAACAATGCACTGATAACAACAGAGAATGCATCTCCTGACAAAGCGATGATCTCTTTGTATTGTCCCTGGCTCCATCCCATGGATTGGAATGCGCTGCGGAAACCGTGAAGCAAATGCCAGAACAATGAAAAACAACCAGCAACATAAATGATAACCACCCACAAGTTGCTAAACACCAAGCGCATTTCAGCATACAGATTTTCCATCCAAATTCCATTGACATACATGTGCTTGTTTCCAGTCAATTCTGTGATGCGTGTTTTCAACCAAAAATCTTTGAGGTGAATCACCAAGAATAACAAAATCAAAGTTCCCAAAATGGCCATGCTACGAGAGTACCATTGACTGCTCGCGTTGGGTTTTTCATAAGCGTACTTTACCGGACGAGCAGCACGGTTTTGGAAGTACAATACCAATCCGTCAATGATGTGTAAGAAAAGACCCGCAAACAAGCCGATCTCCATGGTTCGAACAATCAAGTTTGTTCCCATGAAGTGTCCCCACTCATTGAAAGTTCTTCCTCCATCATTGAAGAAAATCATCGCGTTGATTGTCGCGTGTACAACCAAGAAAGAAATCAGGAATAGACCCGTAAGCCCCATCGTGTATTTCTTGGTCAAAGAAGATTTAAAAATTCCTTTTGCCATAGTTTTGAATATTCGCCACGAAAATAATATCTACACGCTGACACAAAGTCGATAATCTGCAAAAAGGTAGATTATTTAAAATGGTTATGAATAGTGCTGAAAACTATTGATAAAGCTGATGCTTGGCGATGTACGCACGCGTACTTTCCAATAGCATCGGGATTTCTTTCGACTCGGGATTGAGGCGTATTTGATTTCGAATTTGTGTGCTGGAAATGTCCAAAGGGGCACAATCCAATACATGGTATTTTCCGGGTCTCAAGGACTCTCCGTTGGGGCGCATGTAGACCCATATTTCGAAAAGTGATTCAATCAGATCACCAGATTTCCAGGTAGGTAAGGCATTCCAGCTGTCCTGGCCCATGAGGATTTTCCATTGATAGTGGGGATGCTTTTCTTTTAAAGCGTTTAAAGTATCAATGGTAAAGGACGGAGTGGACAAATGTGATTCAAAGTCAGAAACCCAATTGTGTTCAACTTGTACCGCATCGCGAAGCATTTGAAAACGATGAACAAAGGGAGCCAGTTCCGAAGGACTTTTGTGTGGATTTTGTGGAGAGACCATCCACCACAACTCATCCATTGGAGTAGATTGATAAAAAGTTTCAGCTACTTGCAAATGCGCGCGGTGAACGGGATTGAAGGATCCGAAAAAAAGACCTATTGTCATTTAGTGATTCAAAAATTGACCAACTATTTTTTCTGCTTCTTCAAGCGCAACAGGCAATTTTTCATTCAACAATTGCACATCAAATTTTGGGGCATACTTCATTTCGGAACCTGCCTTGGCGATTCGCATCGCAATTTTCTCGGGACTTTCGGTGCTGCGATTGCGCAATCGAAAATTGAGCGCTTCAATGCTAGGGGGCTGGACGAAAATGGCCAAGGCTTGGTCGCCAAATATTTTTTTGAGATTCATCCCGCCTTGTACATCGACATCAAAAATGACATTCTTCCCTTCTGCCCAAAGTCTTTCGATTTCTGCTTTGAGCGTACCATAATATTGGTCTTTGTATACCTCTTCCCATTCTAAAAATTCGCCCGCTTTGGCTCTGGCCAAAAAGTCTTGGGGAGAATAGAAGTAATAGTCTTTGCCATCTTCCTCTGTGCCTCGTTTGGCGCGACTTGTAGCAGAAACGGAAAAAGCCAAATGAAGATTTTCAAGGGACATCAAATGATGAACGATGGTGGTTTTACCAGCACCACTGGGTGCCGAAAATATAATTGCCTTTCCCATGCTGAAAGATAAATCAAATTAAAGTACGTTGTTGATTTGCTCTTTGATTTTTTCGAGCTCATCTTTCATCATCACCACAATTCTTTGAATGTCCGCATCATTGGCCTTGCTGCCGATGGTGTTGATTTCGCGACCCATTTCTTGGGCAATGAAACCCAATTTTTTTCCTTGCCCTTCGCCCATCAACTCCTCTTCAAAGTGCTGGCAATTGGCCAAAAGACGCGCGTATTCCTCTGAAATGTCCAAGCGTTCCAAATAGTAGATGATCTCTTGTTCAAATCGATTGGGATCAATTTTATCGACAGGAACCAATTCTTCCAAGGATGATTTTAAACGTTGACGAACATTGGCATCTCGGTTTTTGATGGGTTGTTCCAGGGCAATGCGACCCGCCAAAATACCGTCCATGCGCATCTTCATATCGTTCCAAAGGGTATCTCCTTCGGTTCTTCTGTAGTGGTCTAGATTTTTTAGCGCTTCTTGAAGAAGCGTTGTCACTTGGTTCAATGCCCCTTCTTCCAATTCTGTTTCTTCAGCCTTCATCACTTCAGGCATACGCAAAATGGCGCTGAGTAATTCAGATTGCGGGATATCATTTTCTGTTGTGAAATTTTTGAGAACATCGGCATACTGTTTCATCAAAGTCAGGTTCATGGCTGGACCCGCAGCTTGCTTCATGTTTTCAGCATGAATAAAAATATCCACCTTTCCACGAACAACAGACTCGGCGGTCATGCTGCGGAATTGCATTTCTTTGTCACGAAGGAAATACGGGATGCGCGCATTCAAGTCCAATTGCTTGCTATTGAGACTGCGCACTTCGACAGTAAATTTAAGATCGGCAATAACCGCTTCAGCCTTGCCATAGCCTGTCATTGATTTCAGATTTTTATTCATTGGGGCAAAGATAATGGTTTGTGTTTGCGTTCTCTTTTGTTCCTTTGCAGAATGAAGAAAACAGCAGTCTTGTTGGTCAATTTGGGATCACCGGATAATCCATATCCAGGTGCGGTCTATCGTTATTTGACGCAATTTTTGAATGATCCCAGGGTCATTGACATCAATGCGATAGGGCGTTCGATTTTGGTGAACGGCATTATAGTTCCCTTTAGACACCGCAAGTCGTCCAAGATTTATCAAGAGTTGTGGACGGAGCAAGGTTCTCCATTGATTCATTTTGGAAAAACCAATCAGCAACAATTGCAGTCGCGATTTGATGAGAAGCAGACCAAAGTGTTTTTGGCGATGCGTTACCAAAACCCTTCTTTGGAGTCCGCATTGAAAGCCATCGAAGAATGGGGTCCAGAGCGATTGGTCATCATTCCCTTGTTTCCACAATATGCTTCGGCTTCTACAGGAAGTGTGATTGAAAAAGTAATGAAGATCATGAGCGGTTGGTGGACTTTCCCAGAGATCAAAATTGTATCACAATTCCATGATCACCCCTTGTTTTTAAAGGCTTGGCACCAACGCGCAGGGGAGTTCAATTGGCAGGATTACGATCATGTGTTGTTCAGTTATCATGGTTTGCCAGAGCGCCAGGTGGACAAGGTTTACAAAGACAATAAATGCCGCAACCACAGTTGCGAGCATGAAATCAATGACGAAAACAAATTGTGTTATAAGGCTACTTGTTACGCCACAACACGAAGCATCGTTTCCAGTATGGGAATTCCTGAAGGTCGCTATTCTGTGGGGTTCCAAAGTCGTTTAGGAAAAGGTTGGATCGAACCATTTTCCGATCATGTCATTGAGGATTTGGCCAAGAAGGGCGCTAAGAAGATCTTGGTGTT
>CANFLZ010000081.1 GCA_947448135.1 Flavobacteriales bacterium | reverse complement strand
CACAGACAACGATAATGGATGTTCGCAAACTTTTGCTACCGCGATTCCACAAACCATTGATTTGGGCTTCAACGCCGACGACATGGTATTCCCCAATATCATCACCCAAAACAAAGACAACAACAATGATATCTGGCGTCCCTTCTTGAAACAGAATCCAGATTGGGATTTCTATATCTATTTCAAGGTATACAACATGAAGGTCTTCAATCGTTGGGGGGCGATGGTGTTTGAAAGCACACCGGCACAACCCTATTGGAACGCCGAGGATGTGAGCACCGGAGATTATTTCTTCACTTTTGAATACACCACGCAATGCGGTACTATTCAAAGTGGCAAGGTCTGCGGAAACATTTCGGTAATCCAATAATTTTTTATTTCGCCATTACGGGGCTTGGGATGATATCGCTCCAATAGAGCTATCGTAGATTATGCCCCTACTGGGCTATAGGAAAATTTCTTTGACAGGGTTAATAAAATAAAAACGCCTCCAATTGGAGGCGTTTTTGATGAATATCATTTGAATTTTAGTTCAAATTTTTGCGAATCAAATTCAAAGCACCACCGGCCTTGAACCATTCGATTTGCTGCGCATTGTAAGTATGACCCACTTGGATGGTTTCTGATGTTCCATCGTCGTGTTTCAAGTTCAATGTCAACGGCTTTTCTGGCGCGAAAGAAGTCAAATCAACAAAATCAATTTGATCGTTCTCACGGATTTTATCATAGTCCGCTTCGTTGATGAAAGTCAACGCCAACATACCTTGTTTTTTCAAATTGGTTTCGTGGATACGAGCGAAGCTCTTTACCAAAATCGCGCGCACACCCAAGTGACGAGGCTGCATCGCAGCATGCTCACGAGAGGAACCTTCACCATAGTTGGTATCACCAACAACGATCGTAGGCACTCCAGCTGCTTTGTATGCGCGTTGTACCGCTGGTACTTCGCCATACTCACCTGTCAATTGGTTTTTCACCTTGTTTTGTTCTCCGTTGAAGAAATTGGTAGCCCCGATCAACGTGTTGTTGGCGATGTTGTCCAAGTGACCGCGGTAAGTTAACCACTTGCCCGCCATTGAGATGTGGTCGGTGGTACACTTGCCTTTGGCTTTGATCAACACACGAGCGTTCTCGATATTGCTACCGTTCCACTCTGCAAATGGATCCAACAATTGCAAACGATCTGAAGTTTCGCTCACGCTCACTTCTACTCCGCTTCCATCTTCCGCTGGCGCTTGGTAACCCGCATCTTCCACTGCAAATCCTTTGGTGGGTAATTCTTCACCAGTAGGCGGCATCAATTTCACTTGCTCGCCCTTCTCATTGGTCAAAGTATCTGTAATGGGATTGAAAGTCAAATCACCAGCGATAGCCAATGCCGTTGTCAACTCTGGAGAGGCAACGAAAGCCATGGTATTGGGATTGCCATCCTGACGAGCAGAGAAGTTTCTGTTGAAAGAGTGAACGATGGTATTGCGTTCTTTCTTTTCAGCACCCATACGGGCCCACATACCGATGCAAGGACCACATGCATTGGCGAAAACCTTAGCGCCCATTTGATCAAAAATCGCAGTCAATCCATCACGCTCGATGGTGTAACGCACCAATTCTGATCCTGGTGTAATGCTGAATTCCGCTTTGGCTTTGATGCCCAGGTCATTGGCTTGTTTGGCCAAATTGGCCGAGCGAGAAATATCTTCGTAAGAACTGTTGGTACAAGAACCAATCAAACCCACTTCCACTTTGGTTGGCCAATCATTTTTAGCAGCCGCCTCTTTCATTTGAGAAATAGGAGTTGCTAAATCTGGCGTGAAAGGACCATTGATATAGGGTTCCAACTCATCCAAATTGATTTCGATTACTTGATCGAAATATTGTTCTGGGTTGGCATAAACTTCAACATCACCGGTCAAGTGTTCTCGAACGCTGTTCGCCATATCGGCTACTTCAGCGCGACCTGTAGAGCGCAAGTAACGCTCCATGCTGTCGTCATACCCGAAGGTAGAAGTAGTAG
Source organism: Flavobacteriales bacterium (assembly GCA_947448135.1). Classification (GTDB taxonomy): domain Bacteria; phylum Bacteroidota; class Bacteroidia; order Flavobacteriales_D; family Sanyastnellaceae; genus CAMCTV01. Next base: position 4,549 of record CANFLZ010000081.1, on the reverse strand, counting down.
CCCCGATTTCAGCACCCATGTTACAGATGGTACCTTTTCCTGTACAAGACAACGATTGAGCACCCTCTCCGAAATATTCAACGATACAGCCGGTACCACCCTTTACAGTAAGGATACCCGCCACTTTCAAAATCACATCTTTGGCAGAGCACCAACCGTTTAATTTTCCGGTCAATTTGATACCTATCAATTTGGGGAATTTCAATTCCCAAGCCATTCCGGCCATGACGTCCATCGCGTCAGCACCACCAACACCGATGGCAATCATACCCAAACCACCCGCGTTCACGGTGTGAGAGTCAGTACCGATCATCATTCCACCTGGGAATGCGTAGTTTTCTAATACAACTTGGTGAATGATCCCTGCACCTGGCTTCCAGAATCCGATTCCGTATTTGTTGGAAACAGAAGACAAGAAGCTGTATACTTCGCTGTTCTTGTTCACCGCTTCGGTCAAATCGGTTTTGCTCTCCACTTTGGCTTGGATCAAGTGATCACAATGCACGGTAGAAGGAACGGCCACTTTCTTGCGACCCGCTTGCATGAATTGCAACAAGGCCATTTGAGCCGTTGCATCTTGCATCGCTACGCGATCCGGAGCAAAGTCAACATACGATTTTCCACGCTCGTAACTTGCGGTAGCATTGCCATCCCACAAGTGAGCGTAAAGAATTTTCTCCGCTAAGGTTAATGGTTTGTTGGTCACTGCTCTAGCGGCAGCAATTCTTTCAGGAAAGTGACTATACACTTTCTTGATCATCTCTAAATCGTATACTTGACTCATCATTCAAATTTTTGACGTCCCGAAATTACATCAGGAATGACAAAGATTGTTAGGATTTCCAAAAGAGTTTTCTCACAAAGGGGAATGCCTTAAATTCGCGATCCATGAAGCTCTTCTCACCCAGTTCTGTTGAAAACATCCGTATTGCTTGGCAGTCGTTGACCAGTCAAAAATTAAGGGCTTCATTGACCATCAGCATCATCGCTGTGGGCATCATGGCTTTGGTGGGGATGATTACCGCAGTTTCAGCGATCGAAGCCAAAATCAAGAACGAGTTTTCGAGATTGGGTTCCAATAGTTTTACCATTCGCGCTGGAGAAGGCATGCGCCATGGCGGGCGCGATGGCCGTATGACCAAGGCATACGAGAGTTTGACCTTTGATCAAGCCCAACGCTTCAAATCATCATTTACACAAGTCCCATTGATTTCCATCACTGCCAACGCTTCATTCAATACGACGGTTCAATTTGGCAATGAAAAAACCAACCCCAATGTCAGTGTATTGGGATGCGATGCTGAATATTTTAAACTTTCCTCTTATGAATTGGATCAAGGGCGAATGTTCTCAGAGGCTGAATTATCCTTGGGAGCCAACGTCATTGTTTTGGGAGCGGACGTAGTGGAGAAAATTTTCATTCATCATGAGACCCCTTTGAATCAGCTGGTGCGTATAGGCACACATGCTTTTCAAGTAATTGGAATTTTAAAAAGCAAAGGCAATACCATGGGATTTGCTGGAGACAACCAATGCATGGTACCGACCTTGAACGTCAAGAAATGCTTCAATTCAGACAACGTTGATTATAGCATACAAGTTCAGAGTCACGATTCCAAGGACTTGATGTTTATCGCATCCGAGGCCATGAATGCCATGCGCGTCATTCGCGGCGACCAGCCTGGCGCGGAAGAGTCGTTTGAAATCAGAATGAGCAATGGATTGGTAGAAGAATTGACCGGGTTGATTTCCGGCATTACCAGCGGAGGAATATTCATCGGATTGATCACCTTGCTCGGCGCATCGATTGGATTGATGAACATCATGTTAGTGAGTGTTACAGAACGCACAAGAGAAATTGGCATCCGCAAGGCATTGGGCGCAACGCCCCGACGCATCCGCATGCAATTTTTGATAGAGTCCATCGTCATTGGACAAATTGGAGGAATCATTGGCATCTTTCTGGGCATCTGGGTTGGGAACATCCTTTCCCTCTTTTTAGAAACCCCCTTCACCATTCCTTGGCTGTGGATCATTTTGGGCTTTGTCATATGCGCCGTTGTCGGCGTAGTCAGTGGATGGTATCCGTCATCACAAGCTGCTAAGTTGGATCCGATAGAGGCGTTGCGGTATGAGTAGAAAACAGACCACCCCGTCTGCTTTGACCCGTCCTAAAAAAAGTTTCCAAAGCAAAGAACAAGCTCAGCGGAGCTTGCGCTTATTTGCTATTATGCAGCATTGCGATCAAATTGCTTGATGGCTTTCAGTTCCGCCATCTTTTCGGTTCTCTCCTCTTCAATGTCGAAGTCGTCCTGAAGACCAAGCCAAAACTTTGCAGAATTTCCAAAATATATAGAAAGTCTAATTGCGGTGTCAGCAGTAATTCGTCTGGTTCCCTTCAATATAGCAGAAACCCGTGTCTGCGGAATTCCAATGTCTTTGGAAAGTTTGTAAGCACTGATTTCTAAGGGCAATAAAAATTCTTCAAGAAGAATTTCTCCGGGATGTGTATTTCTTAATTTTTTCATGATCTCTCGTTTTCAGTGATAATCAATAATTTCTACTTGTTCTGCATTTCCATTGTTCCATTTAAAAATGATTCGCCATTGGTCATTTATTCTGATGGAGTAAAAGTCTTTTAAATTTCCTTTTAATTTCTCGAGCCGATTCGATGGGGGAATTTGCAAATCATTCAAGTCTTGGGAGTTATTCAACATTCTCAACTTTCTACGTCCGATTTCTTGAATTTCGGTTGGTAAGCCTCTCACTCGTTCACCTTGCCATATTTTCTTTGTGTCTTTATCGCCAAATGAAATTAACATACTATCCTCACGCGTTACTAACGTCAAAGATAAGTATTTTATCGAAATAAACCAAGTATGTTTTTGAAAATATCTTTCAGAGTGTCTCTCCGAGCCGTGAAGTAAAAAGTCCAATGTGCGAAACCATCTCTGGAAATTGAAATGTGTAACCAATTTAAGGATAAACAATGAAATGTAAATTTGTACCAGGACAATCAATAAAAACAACAGTTAAACTGTAAACTTTTTTTAGGACGGGGCAACCCAAAACCCAATACCGATTTACTGATTCACTGATTTACTGGGCGAATGTCAATTCGCCCCTACCGATCTACCGGGCGAAGTCCATTCGCCATTATGCGCATAATTTATAGGTTGCACATTCAATTGCCTTAATTGACTTTTGCGACATGCCAAACGAAACACCTTTAATAAACACCATTAAAATAATAGAAATCCGAGGATATCCAGTCATCCCAGATAGGGAACTTGCAAAACTATATGGGGTTTCTACCAAAGTTTTAAATCAAGCCGTAAAAAGAAATGCTGAACGATTCCCAGATCGATATATGTTTCAATTGACCGGAGCTGAATTCACTATTTGGAAGTCACAAATTGTGACTTCCATTGGAGATAGGATGGGTTTAAGAAAAGCTCCCTTTGTATTCACTGAACATGGGGTAGCTATGATCGCGCCAAAAAGTCGATTGTACTTTTGGACAATTATATTGATGAAACTACACTGCTCCAATTATCCAAAAGAAATGCGAAGGTCAAATGCTCTATTTACACCGAAAAATTATCTCCCGAACTCATTCTCGACATGGAAAAACACAATGCACAATATCCGCCAATATCAATCAGGACAATCAAAAATGTACATGACCGTTTCTTGATTTTGGATAACCAAGAGCTTTATCATCTGGGTGCATCTTTGAAAGATTTGGGGAAAAGATGGTTCGCGTTTTCGAGGATGGACGGGATGCTGCCGGAAGTACTCATGCGGCTGAAATGACCGAACCGATAGCCTGAAGTCCACCTCCAAAATGAACTCCTATCCGGCGGACTGAATTCCACCTCCAAAATGAACTTCTATCCGGTGGACTGAAGGCCACCTCCAAGCAATAACCACCAAATCTACTTTCCCATTCTGTTTCTGATTCTCGCTCTTACAGACCACCCCGTCCCGACAGCGCTTGCGCTCGTCAGGACACCCCTCCTTTCCTTCACTGCGTTCAGGCAGGAGGGGAAATTCAGTCCACAACACCATACCTAAAAACCGATCCACTGATTCACCGATCCACGGGGCGAATGGCAATTCGCTCCTACCGATTCACCGGGCGAATGTCAATTCGCCCCTACTCCACCGCCAATCTCATCCGCTCCTCTCCCACCATCACCACATACACCCCACTGGCCAATTTGCCAAATTCGATTTCAACCGCGTTGCCGTTTAGGACAACTTGAGTTTTGTAGACAATCTTGCCGGTGATGTCGGTCATTACAATTTCTTTCACCTCTTCTTCCGAGGTTCCATTGAACACTAACGTCACGTGTCCCGCGCTCGTGGGGTTAGGGTACAGAAGATAAGAGGCTTTCTCCCCTCCTGCGCGAAGCGAAAGGAGGGGAGGTTCTGCGCCAGTAGAACCGGGGTGGTTAAGAACCATCCCCGCAGGTGCTACTGTCTTCACGCAGGATTCTACCCCATAAGGCGTTAACGTTACTCCATCCAAAAATCGCGTACCAAT
>CANFLZ010000080.1 GCA_947448135.1 Flavobacteriales bacterium | reverse complement strand
TTTCCAACTGATTGGCCAATGTCATTTCCAAATTGCGCAAACTTCCCTGTTGCTGCAACACATTCACACGGGCATCATTCCAATCCTGTAAGCGAACAATCCCCTGGTCATATTTATTCTTCACCAATTGCTCCAAACTATCCGCAATAGAAACAAATCGCTGCAATACCTGCCTTTGCTCTTGCAACATCAAAATATTGCAAAACAAAACATTCACTTGCTCTTGCATTCTTTTCTTGGACAATGCTGTTTCATTGGCCACCAAAGCTGTATTGACTTTAGCGCTGCGCACATCTTGCCAACGTGCAACATTAATAACGTCCACTTGTGGCACTGCAGTGAATGTCGTAATGTACTGCTGACCAAATTTTACCTCTCTAAAACTTCCCTCTGGACCACCAAAAATTTGAGCAGGAATAAAGCTCACCGGAAGATTATTGTTGTTGATCCAACTTCCTGTTGTGGGAATTCTAGGATTTAAAATATTGGCCCAGGCGGCTTGCTCCGTCAAGTTGGCCATGTCCATTTGCTTTTCGCCAATAGCCACAGCGGCAGAATTTGCGCTCACCCATTGGAAAACCTCATTCCATGAGTGAAAAGTTTGCGTTTGTCCAGATGCAAACAAAATCCACATACTCGCCCATACAATCAAGCCTATTTTCTTCATGTCATTTTCTGTTATGGTATCGCATTTTGTTTTGCATAGTTAAACAAGGATGATCATCAAATATTTAATTTTTATCAGTATTCAATATTTACATTTACACATGCGATTTTTTCTTCTCCCTTTTTTTATGCTTACAGCATCCTTGGCACTCAGCCAACGCTGCGGTGGGGGAATTTTTACTTTCGAAATCGTCAATCCTGAAAAAGAAGAAATCACAGTAACCGTCTATCCTTTAGATAACGCCTATGCAACGGAATTCAAGAATCGCTGCTGCTCCGGTGGATGTGAATTGTCTGAAGAGGAAGGAAAAAAATGGAGGTCCATTGTTCACCTGCAGCGATCTACAAAAAGAAAGGACTTCTTTCCGTTGTATGAGGAAACAAAAGTCAGACAAAACAAAGTAGACTTCGTTACCTACGAAATGGCATACGAGCCCCGGGTGATTTTATTTGAGGGAGAGAAAACCGGAAAACGCCTATTTATAACCGCCAATATCCACGGGGGGTGTGATCACAGCAGAACAATTAAATGGAATACAGAACAACCGCTCTTGATTCCTTACGGTCAGTGAATATTCTTTAACCCTTCTTGTATCATTTTCTCCAACTGCAACACCTCTTTGGTGTGGTACTTTCCTGTTGCTGGGCCATTAAAACCAGTATGAATGTGAACCACTTTTCCTTCACTATTCACCACAATCATGGTGGGAAAGGCCATTACTTTTTCTAACTGTGGAAATACATTTTGTGCGCGATCCTTGCCCTTTCCTTCTGCTCTCCCTACATAGGCCTCATAACCGCAATTCAATTGCGCCATTTGCTTTTGTATGACGCGCTTGTTTTCTAAAATGTCATCGGATCGCTCAAATGCAACAGGAATAATTTGCAATCCTTGCGCTCCATATTTTTTGTGCATCGCAGCCATCACTTTACCTTCATCTGTACAATTGGGACACCACGTACCCATCAATTGTACAATGGTAAAATGACCCTTCCAATCCTCTGCTCCAAACGTTTTTATATTGCCCTGCAAATCCATGGCACTAAAAGCAAAGACCTCTCCTTCTCTTCCCGCTCTTAACTTCACCAATTCCTCCGCGTGGCGCAATTCAAATTCTTCATTGTCCTCTCCCGCCCACTTCTCAGAATAGGTGTTGCCACTGTAAAATCTTCCATTGTAAAAAGATCCCTCCTCATGGGCCACATCCGCTGTAAAACAAAACAAATGAGCACCATCCAAACATTGCATTTGAATATGATGGTTATCCCAATTTCCCTTTAAAAATCGATAGTCGCCTGTCTCAGTTAAAAATGTTCCTGTACACGTTCCATCAGAATTCAATTGATACAATCCAATGGCATTGTAGGCATCAGGAGTACCAGGCTCAAAGACCACCTTCTGTCGCTTTTCAATGACACTATTTTGATTCAACGAGCTTCTTACTGGATTTCCTTCATCTAAACTGATGTATGGCTGTCTTTGCGCATCAAAATAAACGGGCTTTCCACCTTTCTTGATAAACCAACCCTTCCAAGCCATATCACCTTTATCCGCTGGATTCCACTCTATCTTGGTTTCAAAATAGGGAAAAAGAAAGCCAGGATATTCCTGGCCTTCTGTACTATGCAAATAAATCGATTCGCCTCCATTTTCAATGGTCATGCCCATGGTACTTTCCCCATGTTCTACCAACACATCAAAAACGGCATCTACTGAATCATTCAAATGAAACTTCATTTTCCACGCTTCTGTCTGCGCTTGAGTCATTACTGAAATCATAAAAGATAGAAGGAGGAAAATTTTAGGTTTCATTAGATATCAAATTTAATTCCTTGTGCTAATGGCAATGATGTGGAATAGTTGATGGTATTGGTCTGACGACGCATGTAGTTTCTCCAAGCATCAGATCCGCTCTCACGACCACCACCTGTCTCTTTCTCTCCACCAAATGCACCACCAATCTCAGCTCCACTGGTTCCGATGTTAACGTTGGCAATTCCACAATCCGATCCTTCAGAACTCAAGAAACGCTCTGCTTCTCTCATGTTTAAAGTCATAATGGATGAACTCAATCCTTGCACTACTCCGTTTTGCATCGCTATAGCCTCATCCAAAGTCTTATAGGACATCACGTACAAAATAGGAGCAAATGTTTCATGTTGCACAATGGCCATGTCGTTGTTGGCTTCAATGATACAAGGCTTCACATAACATCCAGAAGTGTATTGCTCACCTTCTAAAACGCCTCCTTCTACCAATACTTTTCCGCCTTGTGTCTTGGCTTGCTCAATGGCATTCAAGTAGTTGTTCACTGCATCTTTATCGATAAGCGGACCTACGTGATTGTTGGCATCCAATGGGTCGCCAATACGCAATTGACCGTAGGCTTTTACCAAGCTCTCTTTGGTTGCAGCATATAAACTCTCGTGAATAATCAATCGACGTGTCGTCGTGCAACGCTGTCCAGCTGTTCCTACTGCACCAAAAACCATGGCTGGAATACACATCTTCAAATCTGCGCTATCGGTCACAATAATCGCATTGTTTCCACCCAATTCCAACAAGCTCTTACCAAAACGCTCAGCAACTTTAGCTCCGACAATTCTTCCCATTCGGGTTGATCCAGTTGCTGAAATCAAAGGAACTCGCGTATCTGTTACCAACCACTCTCCTTCTTGAACTTTTCCTGTGATGATACAAGAAATTCCTTCAGGTAAGTTGTTTTCTTTGGCAACCTCATTCCAAATATTTTGGCAAGCAACTGCACACAAAGGAGCTTTTTCTGAAGCCTTCCAAACACATGTATCTCCGCAAATCCAAGCCAATGCTGAATTCCAGCTCCAAACTGCAACTGGAAAATTAAATGCAGAAATAATTCCCACCACTCCTAGCGGATGCCATTGCTCATACATTCTATGTCCCGGACGCTCACTGTGCATGGTCAAACCATACAACTGACGACTTAATCCCACTGCAAAATCGCAGATGTCAATCATCTCCTGAACTTCTCCCCATCCTTCTTGCAAGGATTTTCCCATTTCATAGCTCACCAATCTTCCCAATGCATCCTTCTTTTCACGCAATTTCTCACCAAACTGACGTACGATTTCTCCTCGCTTAGGCGCTGGTATCAAACGCCATTCTTGAAAAGCTTTTTGGGCCGTTAAAATCACTTGCTCATACTCTTCTTTTGTGGTGGACTTCACATCAGCGATGTGCTTGCCATCAACTGGAGAATAAGATGAAATCACTTCTCCTGATCCCATAAACTTCAAACCTGTTGAAGTTCCTGCGTTCACCGCTTCTAACCCTAAGGTTTTTAAAATTGCTTGCATTTCTATCGTATTAAAATTTTTATCTTTTCTTAAATTTATCTTTCTTTAAAATCATTGGTCACATCCACCTTCAAGCGCTCTGGACGGTTGGCCACATCCCAAGCAGTATGAAATACCAACTTACCAATCTCAGCCATCTTTTCGTACATGATTTTTTCTGGATCATCGCCTGGTTTATGATAATCTTCATGCACACCACTGAAATAGAAAATCACTGGAATATTGTGTTTTGCAAAATTGTAATGGTCTGAACGATAATAAAATTGATTGGGATCATTGGGATCATTGTAGGTGTAATCCAAATTCAATTGCGTGTATTTCTTGTTCGCCTCTTCTGAAATTTGATGCAACTCAGTACTCAATTTATCCGATCCTATCAAATAAACATAGCGTCCATCCGAATGATCTGCATCTTTTCTTCCTACCATATCCACATTCAAATCACAAACGGTATTGGCCAATGGGTAAACAGGATGCTCCGAATACCACTCACTTCCTAATAATCCTTTTTCTTCACCACTAACATGCAAAAACAATACACTTCTTTTCGGACCCATTCCTTTGTCTTTTGCAGTCTTAAATGCGCGTGCAATTTCCATCACACTCACTGTTCCTGATCCGTCGTCATCTGCGCCATTGTGAATCTCTCCATTGATAATTCCCACATGATCATAGTGAGCACTGATAACTACTATTTCAGACTTCAATTCAGGATCACTCCCTTCTAAAAATGCCAGTACATTGTCTGAAACCAAATCCTCTCTTTTCACGTGGAAGTGAATTGTCATACTTCCATTGGTTCGCTTTGATTTCAGATGCTTTCCTGCCAATGCTTTTTTCTGTAATGAACCATAATGGGGTAATCCAAAAATTTCAACCAACTCCTCTGCCATTCTTGAAGAACAATGCAAATAAGGAAGTTTCAAATCTTCTTCTTCCTCTCCCGCTCTATCCAATGTCATTCGTGGAATTTGTAAGTAATACTTCACACGAGCCATGTACTGATCAAAATTTTGATCAATTTGAATAAACATAGAAGCGCCATGCTCTAATGCTGTCTTTCTTTTTAATTCTCTATCAAACGTCCATTCAGAAAGTGTCTCTGTACCTGTAATGATACTCTTTCCTTTCTTCACTGGTTCTCCAGACAAACACAACACTACTTTTCCTTTTACATCAACATCTTTATAATCATTCCACTCTTCATCTTGAATGCCGTATCCAATAAATACCATTTCTTTCACTTCAATCGATTGCGTTTTCTCTGCACTGAAAAAATAAAAATCATCAATGAATTTATATTCTTCTGTTTCCTTTCCTTCGTTCAATTGAACAGTAGACTGCAAGAAACTCAATCGCTTCAAAGGATATACTTGACGTTGAGTAGGAATACCAATCTGCGCATAATATTCATCCAAATATTTTGCAGCTTTTCTTTGGCCCTCCATTCCCGTCTCTCTTCCTTCATAAGCATCCGATGCTAAAACATACAAATGCTTTTTTAACTCTTGAACAGAAATACCATTTCCAATACTCTCTGCGTTCTCCTTTTGTGCCCAAGTAATAACCTGAACAAAGGAGAGTATAAGTAAAAATATTTTCTTCATTACATGCAAATTTTATTCACTCTATTTTGATGTCTTCCGCCTTCGAATGATGTATTCAAAAAAGCAGTTACAATATCCTTTGCAACCTCCAACGTGATAAATCGCGCGGGTATACAAACGATATTAGCATCGTTGTGTTGTCGAGCCAATACAGAGATCTCTGCTGTCCAGCACAAAGCCGCACGAATTCCCGCATGTTTATTAGCGGTTATACAAACTCCATTTGCTGAACCGCACAACAGAATTCCTAAACTATCTTCGCTCTCAACTTTTTGTGCTACAGCATGAGCGTAATCTGGATAATCTACACTCGCATCTGAAAAACAACCTTCATCAATACACGAATGATTTTGTTCTGTCAACCATACTTTCAGTTGCTCTTTCATAGCAAATCCAGCATGATCGCTTCCGATAATAATTTTCATTCACCAAAAGTACAATTTCTTTTATCTACATTTTTGTTTTTTGGATTGTTAATAGCTGTTGAAAACCTTGCAAAAGTTTATAGCTTATCAACACTCACTTACTTGCTTAATGATTTCAGATTTTTGAACCAAAATTATTTCTTGATTTTTTTACACATCGATTTCATGTTTTCAGGTCCATTATCAACACAGAGCAGATTACTTTACTTTTCAACGATAAGGAAGTATGTTCAATTATTCATAACCTACTTCAGGTGTATGAATCTCAACCTTTTAAACCCTGCAAAACTTGTTAATAAAGCAGGCCAATTTGTGAATTACGAATTTTACAAACTTCATTTGAACTTTTTGCCAACCATATGAACAGCTCTATATACCCTATATCTCTTTTTTTAAAAAAGAAATTTTTTATTGATTTAGAGTATTCATGTGTGAAAACAATATTTCAATTTTCTTTTTTCTTGTTTTTAGTTTCTTTTTCTATTGATTTATCAGCTCAGAAGGAATACAAAAAATTTTATCATACAAATGGTGTTGTTTCCAGTGAAGGTTGGTTTGTGAACGGTCAACCGGATGGTTTTTGGAAGACCTTCAATGAAAAGGGAGTTTTGGTTTCCTGTGGTAAGCGTTCCAATGGAGTCATTGATTCCACGTGGAAGTTTTTTGAT
>CANFLZ010000079.1 GCA_947448135.1 Flavobacteriales bacterium | reverse complement strand
TTGGATGTTTGAATCTGTGTAATCACATTGCGAGAATACAACTGCGTTACACCATAAGTCAACGCAGTATTCCAATACTTCCAGGGTCCAGAAGGAATCGGTCGATTTCGAACATAAGTCAAGTGATCAATTGGCAAATTCACATTACCGGTTGTAGTCGATTGATTATTCCAATTCGAATTTTGAAATCCCATCGCTAATCGCGCGCCTGCGTCAATTACACCCGTTTTATACACGCCTATACCCGCAGGGTTGTTGAATGCAGAAGAGGGATCTGCCCCTACGGCACCAAATGCACCGGACATCCCCATAGAACGCACGGATCCTGTCACCCATGGATCGGAATATCGAAATACATCGAGCTCATTTTGCGCTGTTGCAGCTAAAAACAAAAAGAGGCCTAAAATACAACTAACTAATTTCTTCATGATTACCATTAAGGTCTTCTTCCTCCTGAATGCGGAGCTGATCCACCACTTGAACGACTTGGAGCACTTCCTCCTCCACCGGAAGGTCTCGAACCGCCACCTACCATAGAACCTCTCGATTCCGCAGGTCTGCTCGGTGTTGTTCTCACTGGAGCTGGATTTGATTGATGCGTGGGTTGTGTTCTGCTTGGCGTCGTGTTGTGTTGTTCCACAGGTCGACCTTTTCCAGCGTCCATCTTGGCCGGAGGAACCAATCTGCCCGGTGAAGCATTGTGTTGCTGCACTTTTTTCTCCAGCACATCAGCCATCACTTTACCTCTTGGTCCAGACAAATTTGTATTCAAGGATTTCGGATGACGGTGTACCACTAAATTACCCGATTGACCTCCACTGTGGCCCACTCCACCGCCTGGTCTGTTGGAATGAGTTGAAACATCGGGAGTACTATTCCCTGTCGATCCATTGCCATATCCATTGTTCCAACCGTTCCAATAATATGGATTGTACATTCCGTTGCCATATCCATAACCGAAAGGATTGCTATAATAATTATTGCCCCAACCATTGTACATCCCCATTGAATTTCCCCAGTATGGGTAAGATTGCATTCCAAAATTTAATCCCATACCAACATACGGATTGAGACCGCCATAATTATTGAAAGGACTGTAACCATAACCGACTCCGCCATATGGACTAAAGCCATTGTACAAAGAGCTTCCGTATGAACCTGAGTTATAGCCTGAGCCATATCCCAATCCATAGTTCGAACCATACCCGGAAGCACCACTATTCACAGAAGAATTTGGATCATAAACCATACGCCATCCCATTATTGGATCCCAAACGGGCACCATGCCATTCATTTGTCCACTTTGCGTTGAGTCCAAATAACTCGGCGCATAGGAATTTCTTTTGGCGGCATCTGCACTGTAAAAGTCCTCGTCGCTCGATTGGGGTCGACTGGACAAAGCGGAGCCCGACAAAGGTTGTGGAGCACCAAAGGACTCACCAGGTTTCCAGTAAGCTTCGTCAATTTCATACCCCTCCAGAAATGGTTGTTGCGTTGTACAAGAAAACAACAACAAAACAATTCCCAATATCAGTAAGACATTATTTTTTGAAATGATATTCATGATATCTCGATTTGTAACAAATTTAACTCTTTCAAGTCCGAATCACGCAGAAATATCTCGGTATTTTCCGTTAACAAAGGTCAATTGAAATCCAACGAGATTTATGCCCTATTTTTGACACATATATTCGAATAAAATGGCAGAGAAATTAACCTCAAGAGAAGTAGATTATTCAAAATGGTACAATGAATTGGTTGTAATGGCTGATTTAGCGCAGCACAGTGATGTAAAGGGCTGCATGGTGATTAAGCCTTATGGCTACGCCATTTGGGAAAAAATGAGAGATGCATTGGACAAAATGTTTAAAGACACAGGACATCAAAATGCCTATTTTCCGTTGTTCATTCCCAAATCGTATTTGAGCAAAGAAGCATCGCACGTGGAAGGATTTGCCAAAGAGTGCGCTGTAGTTACCCACTACCGCTTGAAGACTGAAAACGGAGAGGTTGTTGTCGATCCCGATGCCAAATTAGAGGAAGAATTAATTGTTCGTCCCACCAGCGAAACCATTATTTGGAATACTTACAAAGGTTGGATTCAAAGCTATCGTGACCTTCCCATTTTGATCAACCAATGGGCAAATGTGGTGCGTTGGGAAATGCGAACTCGTTTGTTTTTACGCACAGCTGAATTCTTGTGGCAAGAAGGCCATACAGCTCATTCTACAGCGCAAGAAGCGATTGCTGAAACAGAAAAAATGTTGGATGTCTATGCTGACTTTGCTGAAAATTGGATGGCCATGCCCGTTATCAAGGGGAAAAAATCGGCCAATGAAAGATTCGCTGGAGCATTAGACACATTGTGCATTGAGGCTTTGATGCAAGACGGTAAAGCTTTGCAAGCCGGAACATCACATTTCTTGGGTCAAAATTTCGCCAAAGCATTTGACGTGAAATTTGCAACCAAAGAAGGTCAGCAAGAATATGTTTGGGCCACCTCTTGGGGTGTATCAACACGACTAATGGGCGCATTAATCATGACGCACAGCGACGACAAAGGACTTCGTCTTCCACCTAAATTGGCTCCCATTCATGTCGTTATTGTCCCCATTTACAAAGGTGTCGAGCAAATCGATGGCATTTATCAGAAAGTAAAACCGATGATGGACGAGTTAAAAGCTTTGGGATACACCGTTAAATTCGATGACGACGACACCAAACGCAGCGGTTGGAAATTTGCGGAGTATGAACTGAAAGGAGTGCCGGTCAGAATTGCCGTTGGACAGCGTGATCTAGAAAACGGAACCTTAGAAGTTGCCCGTCGAGACAACGGAGAAAAATTCCCTATAACCATTGAAGGTGCTGCTCAACGCATCCATGATTTGCTGAATGAGATTCAAACCACGATGTTGGCGGAATCTAAGCAATTTAGAAACGAGCATATTACGGAGGTCAATTCTTACGAGGAATTCAAAGAGGTCTTAGAATCAAAAGGCGGGTTTATTTCCGCTCATTGGGACGGAACAGGAGAAACTGAAGAACGCGTTAAAAACGAAACCAAAGCAACGATCCGCTGCATACCATTGGATCAAAAACCAGAAGACGGCGTTTGCATGGTAACTGGCAAGCCTAGTAACGGTCGCGTATTATTCGCCAAAGCATACTAATCATGAAAGGACAAGAAGATATTATCAATCTTTTAAAAGATAAAAGCGTTCTCAAGCAAGACGTTTATCACCTCACAATTGAGGTTTTTAAAGAATTGAAAATTGTGCTTGAAGAAACAATTCAACGCACAAAAAAAGACTTTGGAACCACTGATTCACGAGTTGAATTTTATTACAAAAACAAAGGCGACCTACAGGCAGAAATCAAAGTTGGTGGAGACATCTTGGTTTTCCAAATGCACACCAATGTTTTTCAATTTGAGCCCAATCACCCCCTCTGGAAGAGCAGCTACTTTGCCAATGATGCTAAGAATAGCTATGTGGGAGTCATCAATATTTATAATTTCCTCTCTGACTCGTTTAAATACAACCGTGAGCAAGATTTGGGATATATGATTGGTCGTATTTTCATCAACAAAGACAGACATTTTTTGGTTCAGGGCAAAAAGCAATTGGGTTTTATTTTTCAAGATATGATCAATGCTCATTTGGATAAGGAAGCACTGCAATCCATTGTTGACACATCGATTTTGTACACTTTGGATTTTGATTTGTTTATACCACCTTACGAAGCAATTCAGCAACTTACTGTATCTGATATGCAAACCATGAATCATGGTATCTCCGGAGCTACCGGAAAAAGATTGGGATTCCAATTGGGAATAGAAAACAACCCGACCTCCCTTTAAATCAATACATCCACACTTTATAAGTTGGCTGCATTGGATCTATCAAATCAAGCCATTCCTTCATAGGGATGGCTTTTTTATTTTGGGCAATTGTCCAATAATCATGTCGCTCTTGTAAATGTCCTTTGGGACGCAACGACAACACCCATTTGTCCACAAAGCTCATAGCCTCTGTATCCTTTCTTTTCCGCGCTTTCTCAATCTTCTGCTGCATATGCAATGCGGCTTGAATCACTTTCTTTTTCTCCGCCTCCCAGCCAGGGACCAAAGTGGCATCTTCTTGCTGGATTGCGCTCAATTGTTCTTCAAATAAGACTTGCACTTTTTCCTGAAATTCTTGCAGTGGCAACTGCCCCCAATGTGAAAGGAAGTGCTGCTTCAACTCTTTTTCTTCCCACAAAAATTGCGATTCGCTCAATCCCTTCTCGATCCATTTTTCAACCATTCGCTCTGACAACATCCATCCTCTTTCTCGCAAAACAAATTGCGCAACTGGCTCTCTCCACTCCTTGATACACGGGGTTACTTGAGCCCAGTATCGCTGTTCAGAAGGGCCGCCGACATACAACAAATTGGGTAATATCGATTCTTGATAGACTATGCGCAGGGCGACATTCGGCGATAAATCTTGCACATTCAATCGCTTCACCTCAGGATATTCTTCTTTGGAAATTTTAAGCCTTTGCCCATCCCTAAGCGAAAACAAATTACAGGGTTTTATTTCTATTTCTCCCATTTGGGTCCCCATTTGAAGGGCTGTTTGAAACAAACGAGACTCAATGGCATCTTGCTCCCAGACATGTGGAACCAAGCCTTTTAAAATCGCATGATCCGCGTCTAAAACTACCAAACCGAATTCCCCAAAAAAGTGATTCGCGATTTTTCGTACAGCTTCCGCTAAGGTTGACGAGTTTCTGTAAAATTCAACAATTGTATCCGGGAAGGCAAGGTGTGGATTCTCCAAATGCCAATGCTCGATAGCCCCAACCGTAGATTGGGTAGCCATGCGTCCAACAGCTCCTGATTGAGAAGCATCCCACTTATAATGGCGCTCACCAAACTGTATCTGTGCAATTTCCAACCAATCATGATCCTCTGAAGCCATCCAAAATACAGGAATAAATTGACATTCAGGAATGGCCAACTTCCACCGATTACACAATTGAATGGTTGTTGCTATTTTGTACAATATCATCCAAGGACCCAAGCCAGTAACAATTTGCTGACCGGTGGTGATTGTATAGGCATTGCTCTTTTGTATGGAAGAAATATTTTCTTGAACCGCAGAAAAAACATCAACACCCTCATATTGCGACATTAAAACATCGTACAATCCTTTTCGAATCGCATCTGGAAAGCTGCTTCTTGATTGAATGATTTTCCGCATTTCATCTTCAGAAATGTCATTGCATTCCGCAGAAGATAAAATAGACTGTAAAGGAATCTGTTGCCATGTTTTCACAGCACGAAGGTAGGCAAATCTATCGAATCAGATGAACGCTTCCCTGCTGATGAACAGGTATATTTTGCGTATTGATAAAAGACAAAGTCCAGAAAAAAGCCTCCGCCTCTAGGATCTTTTCGATTTCAGTACCCGTCCATCCTTGCACAGCAGTATTGGACTCAAAAACCAATTGTCCCCAACGATTGAAAATCTTTAAATCCCAACCTTCAATTTCATGATCCATTTCCAAAAAGACATCATTGGTACCATCGTTATTGGGCGTAAAGGAATTGGGAACAAACAATGCATCTACTTTTTCCGCTGGAATAACTTCTGCAATCCCAGTGTGTAATATGGGCGTTGTATAATCAATTGTGTCCGCCAATCGCTCAATTTGAATGGCGTCGAAAAAATAGTATGCCACATTAGAATTGGCATTACCACGATTGGTGATGGCCTTGTTATCATCATAACCAAACAATCCGATGGTCATGAAATTGCTACTCTCGCGACATGTAAAAATGATATTGGCGGTGCGCCATCCCTCAGCATACAACTCCTCGGTAAAGACAAATTGTGGGGTATTGATAATTGGAGATCTTCCGTTTTGATGTGGTTTTTCCTCAGACAACATCACTCCCAATTCAGAAACGGAAAGTCCTGCTACAGAAACTGGTGTTTTCACACCATTTGTCCATGGGATGGTTATTTTGTAGTTGTTCCCTTCTTGAAGAGAATAAGGCAAAGGCAAACACAAATATTCTCTTGAGTTGGCCATGTGTGTAGAAACAACAGAAACTCCCATGACACCTTGTCCATTCAATGGCGGCACTATCGCATAAGGCGTCTCTGGAAGATTGCAAGCAACATTTCCCAAAACATGGAAATAATCTGGATCGGCCATTCCATTGTTCGAAGGATTGTCAACTCCTTGAACGTTGTACCATTGACCTAGGGCTGTCGGGATATGATAATAATTCTCGAAATCGAATTTTTGAATAACCTGCGCTTTTAATCCTGACAAGCAGAAAAAGATGATGATGAATATTGAAATGAGAAATCGCATTGATCAACTTATAAAAACGAAAATACAATTGAATCAATATTCCCAAGCCATTCCAAATGTTAAATTGACAGGTGAATTCAACTTACCAATGATTGGTGAATTGGGCAAATTGGGGGTCCATTGATAGCCTACTGCCGCCAATGTGTAAAATGATCGGAACCACTTCTTGCGCAACATTGCTTTGCTCATAGCGGACCAATGTATCTCATTCACAGGAGATAGAATGATATTTCTCAAGTAATGAGCATTTTCAATGATTGACATTTGCGTCTGACCAGATTGAATTTGCGTCCAAACCATTCCCAATTGTGCCTGATAATCCCAATTTGAATTTCCAATACCTCGTTTATAAATAACATATACAGGCAGTTGGCTGGATTTGACCTTCATGGATAAAGAAGTTGTTGTCAGTTGAACAGTATCCAATTCAAATAAACCCAAATCAATCTCGACTTTTTGCACCATCCAAAAACCTTGTTGATTGTAATAATAACCAAATACTTTTTCATGTTCCTCCTCTCCTTGGGGAACAGCACCCACCAATTCCGATGTTCGATTCCATTG
>CANFLZ010000078.1 GCA_947448135.1 Flavobacteriales bacterium | reverse complement strand
GGATAATCTTCGATTTTGGAACACCTTCCAAAAGGTACATTTTGACCGCTTTGAATTTGACCTCCTCAGAAAATTTCGGAGGGGCTGAATGTAATTTGTGTAACTCCATAGATTGACTTTTTTTTGTCAACCTATTTCAGGATAGGACAGTGGATCGGTGGATCGGTGGAAAAATAATTAAGAAAGGTACAAGAAATTGTGCCTTTTTTTTATGATAGTATCATTTGATACTATAAAATGTAATCTTATTTGTAAAAGAAGAAAAATAATGCTAGAATAATACTAACGGGTGAACGCAGTGATGATCGAATTCAGCTGCGATCATGGAATTTATTTCTAGTATTGATTAGGGTTATTTGCATCATATTCGTTACCGCAACACAGCCACTGTCCCTTGTAACTTTTGAACTTCGAGGTTGAGGAATTTGATTTCGCATTGGTAGACGTAGACACCGTCGGGCACGTAGTAAGCGCCTCCATTGGCGCTGCCATTCCAAACTTCGTTGGGATCTTGTGAATGAAAGATGACCTGACCGTCACGGTTGAAGATGCGCATTTCGTAGTTCATGATGCGGTTGAACTCCCCTACCCACGCATCGTTGATGCCATCGTTGTCGGGGGTAAACGAATTGGGAATGTACGCGTAATTGTTGCAGTCCTGGGTCAAGACAAACCAATGGGCGGTATACGTTCCGCAGGTATTGGATAAGGTGATCCAATATTGTCCAGAGTCTCGCATCGTGGCTGCTGAATCTGTTTGCAAATCATACCACGTGTAACTGTCCGCGGAATAAGTATGCGCATCCATGACCACTGAGTCGCCTTTGCAAATGACAAAAACCTTTCCCTCCCAATCGATGAATGGTGGTGATTGGTAGTTCACAGTAATAGCATCTTGAAAATGACAAACCCCATCATCGAAAATGGCAGAGATGGTGGCAGCTGAATGAACAATGTAGGAATCGCCTATGCCACCGCCATTCCACATGACGGATATTGGCGTTTGGAGTGTTACTGTTTCTCCTTCGCAAAGCAATGTATCATTTCCCAAATCAAAAGTGGGAATGGTGTGAATGTCTACATAAATGCTGTCTTCTTTGATGCAATTGCTGCCATAGGTATAGACAGCGGACCAATATCCTGAGGCGGTTGGATGGGAGGTGAGCGACATGATACCGTCTTCCCACAGTACCGATTCTGTGGAAGTCACTTGAATAACCTCATCCTCACAAAAAGCGACATCATTTCCCAGATCCCATGTCGTTGATGCGGCAGTGACCACCACCTCGTCCGATACATTGCAGCCACTCGCAAATGCTTGTACCGTGTAGGTTCCAGGAACGGTGATTAAATAATCGGGTGTCGAGGGGCCACCAGTCCATTGAACCGTCGTAAAATCTCCTGTTGCCATTAAAGTTACCGAACCATTGTTGCAGATCACTTGATCATCACCTGCACTCACAGATAAATCGACTGGATCATAATAGAAAGTAAAACTCTCAATTGCCGCATTGTCACAAGCATCCGCTACTCCTCCATTGGTATTGGTGATTTCCAAGGTGTAATTGCCTTCGGCGATATTGGACACGGGTAAATTCAAAATGATCTCGTCATCATTGGCGCCAGTGGTATTGTTCATGGCGAAACTCGTGATGGGCAAAGGACCAGAGGGTCCAGTTAAAACAAAATCACTGAGTTGAACGCTATTGGCCAAAACAACCTCACTCATCGTTACCAGAAAAAAGGTTTGATTGCATTGCGCGGTGACACTCACAATTTCGGGATTGGCATTGTCGTATAAATTGGCAGTGGATTCGCTGAAGTTGATTTGGTAGCCATCAAAACTTTGGCTCCAGTTCATGACACACAGCGCAAAAGTTTGTCCCACGCTCACGTTTACATTGCTATTGAAAGGAGGTCCGTTTAAATCGCCGGGACCATTGCTGCTCCCATTGCCTCCGTTGGCATTGGAAATCCCGGTGCTTCCATTGGAACTGAATGAGCCATACGAATTGCAGCTCACTTCGGGAGCACCATTGCCAATTCCTGCGCAGCCTACATCGGTGATATTAAAAAGTACCCAATCATAGTCGTCCATGTTGTTATTGGGATTGAGAATAAAAGCCATGTCGCCCGGCGTTTGAATGGTAAATGTGTACCACATGCTGCTCACTTCATTCACGTTGCAAGAGCCGACATACTCGGGCACACCAGCAGTAAGCGAAGCATTGGTCTCTGAATAAATATCATTGCACAACTGTGTCGCAGAGTTACAATCACTTTGTGCGAAAAGCGATTGGCAGCTCAAAAAAATACAACACCATATTGCCCAAGACATTTTCATAGGTATGACTAAGGTAATCAATTGATTTTTAGAATGAAAAAATTAACATGTTGTTCATTAACATTTTGAATTATATAATTTTTATATATATATTCGCTTAAAAATAAAAATTATGTATATACAAAAGCTAAAAGTTATTTTAACTTCAATTACAGCATTAGGCCTGTTCATTTCAAATGCCCAAATGAACAATGGAATTGAATCGGGTCGATCCAGAGGTAATGATCACAAATTTGGTATTGGAGTAAATTACTCGTATCCCGCTCCGGGAGTTAGCGCTAGAATTGGAATAAATGATAATTTCAAAGTACAAGCTTCATATTCATTTAAAGGATACGATTATTATAACTGGAGTGTTTTAGGAATTGAAGCCAACTACATTTTCACTCAATCGAATACTTCAATTGGACAAATTGACCCATTTATTTATGCTGGCTTTGGAAGAGGCACTTTAAAATGGACTGATCCTATGATTCAGAAGATCATCACTGAAAATTATCATTGGAATGGTTGGAATATTGGTGGAGGTGCTGAATGGTTTCCAGAAATATTGGATGAAAAACTTGGAATAATTGCAAAATTGGGATTCGGCTCTTATGGAACATATGGATTAAACACTTCTGTCGCTACAGGATTGATTTATGGAGGCGGAATACATTATTACTTTAATTAAATTGAACATGAAAAAAACTTTACTTTTTATTATTGCATTTGTTGCTTTACAAAATATTTACGCGCAACTAAATGTTTCTGGCCAAAAGAGTTTAGAGATGCTGCTTTCTCCTCTTGGGAGTGAACCAATTAAAATAAATGGTGTCAAAGGTCGATACTTTTTAGACTCAAATACAGCCATCAGAGCTACGGTATTTCTTGGAGGTAGTCGTGATAAGAGTATTACTCAAGAGAGCGGTGATAATTTGCTTGAACTGCATTCTAACAAGGTAAAATCCGATTGGGCAATTTATCCTGGATATGAATATCATTTTCCAAGTCAAAAGAAAATTTCCCCTTACGTCGGAGTTGAAGGACAATTTTCTGTTTCAAAATCAAAAGATATTTCTGAACAACAATGGGCAAGTGAACAACAAATTCAAACTACTATTTCAAAAACTCGAAATTCAACTGTTGGCTTCAATTTAGTTTCTGGTGTTGATTGTTATATAACAGAGGGATTGTTTGTTGGTTTTGAATTTGGATTCGGAACTTCGAAGGAATTAAAGGGAATGAAGTCCACTAAATACGACAATCCTGAGGCAAGTAGTTTAACAGATTCTAAAACCAAAGGAAGTTCTACATCAATGAATTGGGGACCGAATTATGTCGGAGCAATAAGAATAGGTTGGAAATTAAATTAAAGTAATTTATATGAAAAACACTTTTCTATTATTGGCGTTAATTATTTATTCGTCATGTCAACCAGATAGCATCAATCAAGGTATGCATTCAGAGAAACCAACGATTGATCAGATTGAAAACATAAACAAAATTTTAGACCACTCACCTACCATATTAAAATTAGTAGATGAAAAAAAATCCATTCAGTATACAATTGATTTAAAATCGAAAAAATTGATTGAAACTAAAAATTGGAGTTTTTCTAATGTTGCTTTAAATTCTATTTATGCTGAAAATGGATATGTTACTATTTATGCATCTATTGACAACATGAATGAAAATTCTCAAACCTATAATATTCAAGTTGGCGACGAAGAATTAAATGTGAAAACTATTTGCTTGAGTATTGACTATAGTTCAATGTTTAGCGCTTTTGGTGGTTACTTTAGTGATTTTCCAATAGATGGTTTTTCTGCTGTAGTCGGAATAGACGCTGACTTTAGTTTATTATCTAATGCATCATCGTCGAATATTGGAAACTTCTTTCACGGATGTGTTTCTTACTATGTTTATGATTTTGAAGCAAGTGGAGACTACGACGTCTATGACTGGTGGAATTTGACAGAATTCTCTGATAATACAGCAATTGCTTATGCTTTTATTTTTTCAGATAACAATTTTGGATCTTTTAATTTTTCAAAGGATGGAACTATAAATGTTAATGGCGGTAGTATGTCATTTGAAGGAAATTATTACCAAATAGATTATGATTTCTTTTTAATTAACGACAGTTTAGATTTCAATCAAGTTTCTGGTTCTGGTACTATGGGATGCATTTAATTGAATTCCTAGTTGTTTAATTGTAAGAAGGGATAAGTGATTATCCCTTTTTCATTTATATTGCTCTATGAAATGGTTGAAACGTATTGCAATTGCGTTGCTTTTGCTTTTGGTATTCTCATCAGTGGGAATTTATTTTTTCTTGAAGCAATCGGCTCCCTGTTATTCGGGTGAAATGAAGTTGTCTTGTTTGACACAGCCTGTTTCGGTTGATTTTGATGCCCATGGAATTCCGCATATTCATGCTGAAAACAAATTGGACTTGATGCGCGCCTTGGGCTATGTGCATGCGCAAGATCGATTGTTTCAAATGGAATTGATGCGCCGTGTGGGTTCTGGAACCTTGGCAGAAATTGTAGGTCATGATGGTTTAAAAGTGGATGTTCTCTTTCGCCATTTGCAATTGCCCGAATATGCCGAACAATCAGCGCGTCAAATTCAAGACTCCACTTCCCTGCCCTACGTGCAAGAATTGAATGCGTATTTGCAAGGACTCAATTCATTTTTAAATGACGGTCCAACCCCTCCTGAATATACGTTGATGGGAATTCCCAAAAGGAACTTTGAACTCAAAGATCTTTTTTACATCACGGGTGCTTTGAGTTACAACTTTAGTCAAGCTCCGAAGACGGATCCGATCATGAATTTCATTGGCCAAAAATGGGGCAACTCCTACATGACGGATTTGGGATTGTACCATGATTCAACAGAGACTTTTATTCCCAGTAATCAACCTACGGTTAAGCTGTATCAATTGCAAGAAATGCTCAAAGGCATGGAGGCTGTAGTTGATCAGATTCCCTATCCCCCTTTGGAAGGATCCAATGCTTGGGCCATCTCGGGCAAGCGAACCAGTTCCGGAAAGGCTTTGTTTTGCAACGATACACACATCGGTTATATGTTACCACAAACATGGTATGAAGCCTACATAGAATGTCCAGGATTTGAGATGTATGGTCATTTTTTAGCGGGCGTTCCTTTTGCCTTGATCGGCAGAAATGCTCATTTGTCGTGGGGGGTAACGATGTTGCTCAACGATGATATGGATTACTATGCAGAAACCTTGGACCCTCAAAAAAAGGATGCCATTTTGGTTGGAACTAAATCATACCCCATTCGACAAATTACAGAAACCATTCATGTGAAAGGACAGGATGATACAACCATTGTCCGCCAAGTAGGCCCGCATGGTCCCATTGTGAATGATGTCACTCCCCACCTCGACTCTTCGAAAATGATCAGTTTGAATTGGACCTATACCCGAAAGGCGAATCATACATTCAAAGGATTTTGGATGGTGAATCAAAGTACGAAATTGACAGAGTTTCAGGCAGGACTTCCGCTCATTCACGCGCCTGGCATCAACATGAATTATGCAGATGAAGAAGGCAATATTGCTTGGTTCGCAACGGCATCATTGAAGGAGCGACCACTCGATGTAAACTCATGGACCATCCTCAATGGCAACGATCCATCCACTTTGAATGCTGCTTATTATTCGTTTGACTACAATCCCAAGTCCATCAATCCAGCTTGTGGATATATTTATTCGGCCAACGATTGGCCTGCACCAATTGAGGATGGTCGAGCCTCCATTTGGTATCCCGGATATTACAAGCCACAATACAGAGCCGATCGAATTCGAGAGCTAATTGAGTCACGGAAAGACTGGGATGCGGAAGGGATGAAAACCATGCTCAATGATGTCGTCAATCCCAAAGATGCTGAACTGTGGCAAAAGCTATTGGTCATCGTTGGGGATTTGCACATTTGGGAAAGATTGAAACCCATTTCCAATTGGACGGGAGCTTATACGCCTGAGGATGTGGTACCAACCATTTACAACACGTTGTTGTATTATACCATGCGCTATGCCATGGAAGATGAGGTGGGATTGAAGGTGTTTGAGACATTTTTGGCGACCCATCAATTTCAACGTTCGTATGGTAAATTGATCGATCAGGCACATTCGCCTTGGTGGGATGATCACAGTACTCCTGCGCATGAAGACAGAAAAATGATCGTGCAACGCGCTTGGAAAAAGACATTGGAAGTTCTCGAAAGGGAATATGGAGCGGATATTCAAGTATGGAAATGGTCGAACGCTTGTCGCTTGCAGATTCAGCATCCTGTTGGAAAGGTGGCCATACTATCACCCCTTTTTAATACACCTGACCATGCCATTTATGGAGGCAATGAGACGATTCATCAGAGTGGATTTTATTTGGATAGCACGGCCCACTTCAAGGTGTTTTTTGGATCGCAGATGAGAATTGTTGTCGATTTTCAGGATGTTCGAAGAGGATGGAACATTACGCCCAGTGGACAGAGTGGGCATTTGATGAGTCCGTTTTATGATGATCAGCATGATTTGTATGCGCAGCGGGGATTTCGGGAACAATTGATGCAATCAGGCCCGCAGAAAAACGGAACGACTTTGCGGTTGGTTCCTTGAAAATGATTAAGCTCGCCTTGCGTAAATTGTTTTTCTTTTTAACGCGATGAACGCAAAGTTTTTCGCAAAGGACGCGCTGATTTGTCTTTGCGATTTTTGTTTTAGTCCACTCACGAAGGTTGCGGAGTACATTGTTTTTCAAATAATTAATTTAAAAGCATTGAATTAGCAAGAACAAGG
>CANFLZ010000077.1 GCA_947448135.1 Flavobacteriales bacterium | reverse complement strand
CGCACCTGGTTGTGCTGGAAATACTGCAGCTTCTCCAAATCCTGAAGTTTGGGTGTTGTTAAATGTCCCAGCGAATGATACCTTGTTCTTGAATCCTCAAGGAACAGTAGATGCTGGTATGGCTGCTTACACATATGATGCAGCGACTGGAGTTTATACCCAATTGGGTTGTGATGATGACTCAGGTCCTGGATTGATGCCACAATTGACTATCACCGGTCAAGGTGCTGGCACTCCAATTTATGTTTCTTTGTGGGCATATTCATCTGGTTTAATCAACTTCAGTTTCTGTGCTTCAAACTGTATTACTCCTTTGGCCTATTATCCTGATTTGGATGGCGATACTTTTGGTGATGCAACAGTTGCAGCGGTTTATACTTGTTCTCCAACAGGAAACTTGGTTGCGAACAACTCCGATTGTAACGATGCAGATCCAGCAATTTATACTGGAGCAACTGAAATCTGTGGTGACAACATTGACAATAACTGTGATGGTCAAATCGACGAAGGTTGTACAACTGATGCCGATGGTGATGGAACAGTAGATGCTTTGGATTGTCAACCCAACAACCCTGCTATTCACCCTGGAGCTACAGAAGTTTGTAATACAATTGACGATGACTGCGATGCTGTAGTAGACAATGGATTGCCTACAACCACTTATTATGCAGATATCGATGGAGATACTTACGGAGATATTGCGAATTCAATCACGACTTGCTACAACCCAAGCACTCCTCCAGTGTGTAACTACACGTTCAACATGACAGATGCTTTTGGTGATGGATGGAATGGAGGAACATTCCAATTGACAACCAATGCTGGAGCAACAGTAAATGGAACAATTGGAACTACATTCACAACTGGAACAACTGCAACAGAAACGGCAATGGTTTTGGCCGGAACTACTTATGGACTGTTGTGGAACAATGCAGGGACTTATCCAAGTGAAATTGGAATGGATGTATTGGATGCCTCCAATTTAGTTTTCTACAATTTGCCTGCAAATAGCAGTGCTTTGGCAGGAACTGAATTGACAACTTTCACCGTTAGCTGTCCATCAATGGGTAACTATGTACTGACAAGCGGTGATTGTAATGATGCAGATGCAACAATCAATCCTGGCGCGAACAACTGTACCGTAATTGATGCTGATGGTGATGGATTTGATACAACAACGGATTGTAATGACGCTAACCCAGCAATTAATCCTGCTGCTACAGAAATCTGTGGAGATGGCATCGACAATAACTGTGTAGGTGGAGTTGACGAAGGTTGTTCTACAACCACTGATGCGGATGGTGATGGTTATGACTCAACTGTAGATTGTAACGATAACAATGCTGCTGTAAATCCTGGTGCAACTGAGTTGTGCGGTGACGGAATCGATAACAACTGTTCTGGTGTAATTGATGAAGGATGTACAACGGGTACAGATATCGATGGAGATGGATTTGATGCTAGTGTGGATTGTAATGACAATGATCCTGCAATCAATCCTGCGGCTACAGAAATCTGTGGTGATGGAATTGACAACAACTGTTCATTGGTAATTGATGAAGGTTGCTCTACATCTACCGATGTTGATGGTGACGGTTTTGCGGCACCTGCTGATTGTAATGATAACAATGCAGCAATCAACCCTGGTGCTGCTGAAGTATGTAATGATGGATTGGATAACAACTGTAACGGAGCCATCGATGAAGGTTGCGTAGCAGTTGATGCTGATGGCGATGGTTTCGTCTCTACAGTAGATTGTAACGACGCTGATCCAGCGATTAACCCTGCAGCGGCCGAGTATTGCAATAACATCGATGACGACTGTAATGGTTTGGTGGATGACAATCCTGTAGATGGAACCTTGTATTATCAAGATGCAGATGGTGATGGCTTGGGTAATTTGAACGCAACATATCATTTCTGTAGCCTACCAGCAAATGGATGGTCAACGAACTACTACGATTGTAATGATAACGATGCAACGGTTGCTGGTCCTGGAACTTCTTGTGACAACGGAGATGCAACAGATGTAATGGATACGTATCAAATCGAACCTTACTGTGCTTGCGTAGGTCAATTGTTAGGATGTACTGATGATGGTGCATGTAACTACAACGCTGCAGCAATGGCTGATGACGGATCTTGCGTATACAGCACTGTTCAGTTGGGAACTATTTTAGGTCCTGATACAGTAGCTCCATTCTCTGCTCAAGTGTACTCTTACCAACCAGCTAACGCGAATGATAGCTTGGCTTACAATTGGGATATCAATGGATTGGGCGTATTTGTACCAAACAACTCAATCGAAACCAACCAAAGTATCACCGTGTTCTGGTCGAACCAATCAGCGGCTGATTCAATGGGAACAGTTTCTGTATCGATTGTTGATTTGAATTGTGGAACGAATGCAGTATACACTGTCCAAATGGATGTGACCTTTATTGTAACTGGAATCGATGAGAATTTGGTGAATGCAGATGTGGTGCTATATCCAAATCCGAACAATGGTCAATTCGCAGTGAACATCCCTGCTGAAGTGCAAAATGCATATCAAGTGGAAGTAGTGAATATGACGGGTCAAGTGGTTTACCGTGAGACCGGTTTGAGCACACCAATTTGGAATGTGAATATGCAACAAGCGGATGGAATCTACGTGGTGAGAATCATC
Source organism: Flavobacteriales bacterium (assembly GCA_947448135.1). Lineage (GTDB taxonomy): Bacteria > Bacteroidota > Bacteroidia > Flavobacteriales_D > Sanyastnellaceae > CAMCTV01. Next base: position 4,891 of record CANFLZ010000077.1, on the reverse strand, counting down.
GGTGAGAAAGCACAATACCGAGTGCCTGTGGTGATTCAGAACTAATGAATCTTGGAAATTTAAAAGCCCCGCAATTTGCGGGGCTTTTTGTTTCTACCAAAAAAAAAGAAGGTCACATGACCTTCTTTCATTCTTGCTTCTGAGCAAATATCAATGTCCTACATCGTTCATGAATTTGATGCGCATCAAACGCAATACCTCTTCTTCATAATCACCATCAAAGTATTTTTCAGCTTCCATCAAATCGTCCGTTTCTGATTGCATGAAGTACTCCATGATTTCCTCTTGCGCATCTTCATCAATTTCATCATCTACGATATACTGAATGCCAATCTTAGTTCCAGAATGAACGACCGCCTCAATTTCATTGATCAAATCTTTTTTGGATTTACCCAACCCTTTGGCGATGTCTAAAAGAGGGATACGTTTGTCAATGTTTTGAATAATTTGAACCTTCTGTCCACTCTTGGAAGGAGCGGTTTTTAGAAATAAATCCTGTGGACGATCGATGTTGTTATCATCGACATATTTTTGAATCAGCGCCAAAAAGGAATGACCAAATTTCATCGCCTTGTTCTTACCGACACCTCCGATGTGGGACAATTCTTCCACATTGATTGGATATTGTGTGGCCATTTCTTCTAAACTGGGTTCCGAGAAAATAACGTAAGGCGGAATTCCCTTTTCTTTGGCTACAACTTGTCGTTGATCTTTTAGCAAGTTGAACAATACTTGGTCAGCTGCTCCGCCTCCTGTAGCTCTGGAAATAGAAAGATCCCCATCGTCCTCCATCATTGGAAACTCTTCTTCTTTTACCGCAACAAACGAGGTTGGAGACTTCAAGAATTGTTTTCCCTCTTCAGTGATTTTGATGGTTCCGTATGTCTCTACTTCTTTTTTCAAAAGGCTAGCCACCAACATCTGACGGATCAGGGCATTCCAATAACGTTCATCCTGATCTTTTCCTTCACCATAATATTCGGACTGACTGCCTTTGTATGTTTTTACTTCCGCATCTTCTTGTCCAAGTAAAACCTTCACTGCAAATTTGGCTTTGTGCTTCTCATTAAAAGTTTCAAAAACGCGAAGCAGTAAAAGCACATCTTCTTTGGCATCAAAAGTTTCTTTCGGTTTGCGTTGGTTGTCATCCATGCCAACACCCTCACCGGTTTCTTCATTCCAATATTCTCCAAAATAGTGGAGCAAATATTTTCTTCGGCTCAATGATGTTTCGCAATAGGCCATGACCTCATGCAATAACTGCACTCCAATTTCTTGCTCAGCAATGGGTTTGCCCGAAAGAAATTTTTCCAACTTCTCAATATCTTTTGGACTATAGAATGCAATGCAATTCCCTTCGCCACCATCTCTTCCTGCTCTTCCTGTCTCTTGATAATAGCTCTCCAAGCTTTTGGAAATATCATGATGGATAACAAAACGAACATCGGGTTTGTCGATTCCCATTCCAAATGCAATTGTCGCCACGATTACGTCTACATCTTGCATTAAAAATTTGTCTTGAACGTCACTGCGTTCATGACCATCCATTCCTGCATGATAGGGAAGCGCTTTGATTCCATTGGCCACCAAAAGTTCAGCAATTTCTTCTGTCTTTTTGCGGCTCAAGCAATAGATAATTCCACTTTTGCCGGAATGCGATTTGATGTATTGAATGATTTGTTTTCCAACGTTGTTCTTGGGTCGTACTTCGTAATATAAATTGCCACGGTTGAAAGAAGCCTTGAATGCATTGGCATCGGTCATCCCCAAGTTTTTCTGAATATCTTGTTGAACCTTAGGTGTAGCTGTGGCAGTAAGTGCCATGATGGGAACATCAGCAATATTCTTGATGATGCTTTTTAGCTTTCGGTATTCGGGGCGGAAATCATGACCCCACTCTGAAATACAATGCGCCTCATCAATGGCAACAAAAGATATCGTGCAAGACCTTAAAAATTCTATGTTGTCTTCTTTACCAAGTGATTCAGGAGCGACATATAAGATCTTCGTTTTTTTATTTTGAATATCGGATTTGACTTGGTTGATTTCTGTTTTGTTCAGAGACGAATTGATGAAATGTGCAACACCATCATCAGAACTAAAACCGCGCATGGCGTCCACTTGGTTTTTCATCAATGCGATGAGCGGAGAAACAACAATGGCCATTCCTTCCATCATCAAAGCGGGCAATTGATAGCACATGGATTTTCCACCGCCGGTGGGCATAATGACAAAAGTGTCATTGCCATTTAAAACAGATTGGATAACGGCTTCTTGTTGACCTTTAAATTGGTCAAATCCGAAGAAGTGTTTGAGCGCTTCTTTTGGAGAATAGTCGACAATGGTATTCATGGTTGATTTCCTAAATCAAAACCCTTTTTTGCGGGTGAACGAATTTACAAAGAGTTAAAGAATTCGTAAAATCTTTTTTACCCTTCTTTTCTTCAAGCTTAATACATGTTTTGTTTTCGTTTTTGATACGCTTTAATGCATCTTTGCATTATGTCGATTACAGACCAAGAAATTCTTCAATTTGCCAAGGCGACAGTCGCTCAGGAGGCAGAGGCGCTGAAAATAATGGAGGCTGAATTTTCCAATCAGTTTGCAGAGGTGATTCGTAAAATTGTGCAAACCCAAGCAAGGGTGGTAGTGACTGGAATTGGAAAGAGTGGGATTATTGCTCAAAAGTGGGTCGCCACTTTTAATAGCACGGGTCAAAATGCAGTTTTCATGCACGCCGCAGATGCCATTCACGGCGACCTCGGAATGGTAACGGAAGAAGATATTGTTTTTTGCATTTCAAAATCTGGGGAATCACCGGAGATTCGATATTTGGTTCCATTGATCAAAGAAATGGGAAATGTGTTGGTAGCGGTGACCGCCAATGCCGAAGGTTTTTTGGGTAAAGAGGGAAACTACTTGTTGCATACACCCATGAGCAAAGAAGCTTGCCCCAATAATTTAGCTCCTACAACAAGTACCACCTTGCAATTGGCGATGGGCGATGCCTTGGCTGTGGCGTTAATGAAGGTGCGAGAATTTGGATCAGCCGATTTTGCCAAGTTCCATCCAGGTGGTGCTTTGGGAAAAAGAGTAGCGCTCAAAGTGGGAGATGTGATGAATGCATCAGAAGATTTGTTGGTTGCTCCTGCAACACCCATGCTTGAAGTAATTTCGAAAGTTTCTCAGGGACGAATGGGAGCCGTTGCGGTGATGAGTGGAGAGGGCCTTGTGGCTGGAATCATTACGGATGGTGATATACGCAGAATGATTGAAAAGCATCCTCAATTCACCAATTTGAAAGCGGAAGATGTGATGGGCAAAAATCCCAAATTTATTGCTGAGGACGTATTGGCTGTTGAGGCTTACAGAACTTTGGAAGCCAATAGCATTACACAAATTTTGGTGCTGGAGAAAGGAAGCTGGAAAGGAATGGTACATTTGCACGACTTATTGCGAGAAGGAATTTTTTAATCTGAATGGAACAAGACAAAAAGGAAATGGGTTTTTTGGATCATCTCGAAGAGTTGAGACGAAGACTTTTTTGGTCAGTCATAGGAGTTGTCATCGGGATCTGTGTCGTTGTTTATTTTGATGATTTTGTGATCAATGATTTGATCATGGGGCCCAAGAATTTGGACTTCGTAACCTATCGCAAGTTTTGTGAGTTTTCTCATTGGATGGGAATGGGCGATCAGCTGTGTTACCAAGAGATGGCTTTTACGTTACAAAGTACAACGATGGGCGGGAATTTTTCGGCCTATATGATGGTCTGTATTGTGGGTGGTTTGATCATCGCATTTCCATGGATATTCTATCAGATTTGGGGTTTTATCAAACCCGGCCTTCATTTGAAAGAGAGAAAATCAGTCAATGGTATTATATTTTTTGTGAGTCTTTTGTTTTTCCTAGGTGCTGCTTTTGGCTATTACATTCTCACACCTTTGTCCATTGCATTCCTGGGAAATTTTGAATTTGGAGACGTTCAAGTGAACGCAACAATTTTGTCCTATTTGAAATTGGTGAACTCACTCGTGCTAGGAACAGCGCTTTTATTTCAATTGCCAGTTGTTGTCTATTTCCTAGGAAAAATTGGAATTATCTCATCTGATTTTTTGAGAAAATATCGGAAACATGCATTTGTGGTCAACCTCATCATTGCAGCCATCATAACACCTCCGGATGTTACCAGTCAATTGGTGGTTAGTATGCCTATACTTCTGTTATACGAAATCAGTATTTGGGTTGTGGCTAGTGTGGAGAAAAAGCGTCAGTCGGTTTAATTATCTTCAACCTTTTTCACGAATAGTTTTTAGTATTTTCCGCGGAAAACTTCGGTTATAATTTCGTAATATTGTGCAAACCAAAATCTTAAGATGAGGAACAAATATTATTTCACAATTTTCATGTGTTTTTTCGCATGGATGATGTACAACGGAGTGACAAGCAGCACTGGAATGGCTGGAAAATCAGGCGCGCCAGGAGAAGGTACTTGTATTGACTGTCATTCAACGAACACATTGAATGATCCAACGGGATCCGTTACTGCAAGCGTTGTGGGGGTTAACAATGGTCAGTATCAAGCCGGCCAAACCTACCAAATCACCTTGAACATTTCAAAAACAGGGTCTTCAATTTTTGGTTTTAGTGCCGTGGCAGTTGATGCATCCGGCGCTGATATGGGAACGGTGACTGCTGGTACAGACAGCCACATCCAATCCTCTAATGCCTCTGGGACCAATAGAACTTATGTTGTTCACAATACCAATGGTGGATTAACGAGCAATCAAAAGACATTTACCTTTAGTTGGACCGCACCGGCGACCGCATCAGGCAATGTGAATTTTTATTTCACTGGTTTGGCCGGAAATAACAACGGCGGAAATTCTGG
>CANFLZ010000076.1 GCA_947448135.1 Flavobacteriales bacterium | reverse complement strand
TATTTGAATGGCGCGATTCTCGGCATGCGCAAGAGTGAAATCAAACAAAAGCTAGATCAGATCATCGATTTTTCGGGAGTAGAGCGGTACATCGACACACCGGTAAAACGATATAGTTCAGGAATGTATGTTCGTCTTGCGTTTGCTGTGGCGGCGCATTTGGAAAGTGAGATTCTCATTATTGACGAAGTCTTGGCGGTGGGTGATATGGAGTTTCAAAAGAAATGTCTGGGTAAAATGGACGAAGTTGCCAAGGGCCAAGGACGTACAGTATTATTTGTGAGTCACAATATGGCGGCCGTAAAATCTTTGTGTGAGAAGGGAATTGTGATTGAGCATGGTCAAAAAGTGTTTCAGGGAGATGTGAATGAGGCGGTCAAACATTACATGAGTAAAGGCGCTGAAAGTGCATTGCGAAGAACTTTTGATTTTGTCAAAAATGACCATTTTATTTTAAATGAAATTGCCATTTGCAATGAACCGGAGACATTATCAGAAATTTTATTGGACAAGCAGACAATTTTGATCAAAACCAAGTTTCAAGCGTTGTCCAATGAAGTAAGTCATATTGCTTTCCATGTTTTTAATGAAAGTGGCGAACCATTGTTTTCTATCGGAAGCCGCGATGTAGACACTGTCATCGGTGAGCAAGAAGTAATTTGCGAAATTCCAGCTTACTTCTTTCAATCGGGGACTTATTATCTTTCATTGTTCGTTATCTCCAAGGCACAGAAGGCAATTCTCATCGAAAAAGATGTGATGACATTTTTAGTTACAGATGGAGATCGTCAAATGGGGACTTACATGGGAAGAGAGCCAGGTGATATTCGACCTCAATTTAATTGGTACCGCGCATGATTCCAGTAACCAAGACATATTTTCCTTCGTTGGACAAATACCAAAATGTTCTCAAGAGAATCTGGGATAGTGGCTGGTTGACCAACCGTGGAGAAATAGCCAAAAAATTGGAGTTAGACATACAGCAGTATCTCAAAAGTCCAAGTTTGGTGCTGATGAACAATGGCACTATCCCATTGCAAATCGCTTTAAAAATATTCGGCAAGCAAGGAGAGATAATCACCACGCCTTTCAGTTATGTCGCCACCACTTCTGCCATTGTTTGGGAAGGATGCACTCCTGTTTTTGTCGACATCGATGCAACTTCGTTGACCATAGATCCAGGTCTTATTGAGGCGGCCATTACGCCCAATACTACCTGTATTTTAGCAACACACGTATTCGGCAATATTTGTCATGTAGAGCAAATAAAAGAAATTGCTGCACGCCACAACCTTCATGTAATTTATGATGCGGCACATTGTTTTGGTGTGGAATATCAAGGCAAATCAATCTTTGAATGGGGAGATATTTCTACTTGTAGTTTTCATGCTACCAAGATTTTTCACACAGGTGAAGGCGGAGCGCTTTTTTCGAAAGACGACCATATTCGCCTTCGTGCTTTTAGAATGCACAACTTTGGTCACGTGACACCAGAGTCTTTTGATGGTGCTGGAATCAACGGGAAAATATCCGAGCTGCACGCTGCGATGGGTGAGGTAATGTTAGGGGAAATGGAGACCATCATAGAGGCCCGTCAAAAAATTGTAGAACAATACAAAAGTCAATTGAGCTTCTCAGGATTTCAAGCAATTTCGATTCGCCAAGAAATCAAATGGAATGCGGCCTATTTTCCCATCTGGTTTGAAGATGAATCTGTGTTTCAAAATGTCTTGAACCAGCTGAATCAAAATGATATTTATCCAAGACGATATTTTAATCCATCATTGAATTTGCTTCCCTATGTAGAGGGGCAGTATTGCCCTGTTTCAGAGCGAATCAGTAAGAGTATTATTTGTTTGCCATTGTATGTTGGATTAACTGAAAAGGAAGTTGAGTTGATTTGTTCGATAATCAATCAAGCCATATGAAGAAGGTAGCCATCATGCAACCTTACTTTTTTCCTTATTTGGGATATTTTCAATTGATAGACGCGGTTGATGTTTATGTCAATTTGGATCATGTGTCCTTTATGAAAAGAAGCTACATGACCCGCAATCAAATCAAGAATGAAATCCCGATTCAAGTTCGCGTCAAGGGAGGTAGTCAAAATAAATCTTGTCGGGAAGTGATGGTAGATTTCTCAGAGAATTACCTTCCTCAATTTTTAAAAACACTTCAGCATCAATACGGGAAATCTCTTTTTTTTGAAAAGGTCATGGATGAGGTATTGTCGCCTGTATTGGTTGAAAGAGCCTTGTCTATTTCAGAATGGAATATCGCGATCATACAGCGCATTTGCCAATATTTGGGGATTCAAACGGAAATTATTCCCACATCTTCCGGATTTGAGCATTTGGAATTAAAGAGAGAAGCGGGGCTCAAATCCATCGTGCATCAATTAAACGGAACCCAATATATCAATGCGATTGGCGGGCAATCGCTATACGACAAGGAAGATTTTTTAAAGGATGGCATTCAACTCAATTTTATCCAAATGGAAGAGTTGTCTGTAGAGAAACGCTTTGCTTCTATCTTGGATTTGTTGATGCAATACGATGTTTCATTTTTACAAACAGAATTAAAAAAATACACATTGATATGAAAAAGGAAGTAGTCATATTTGGTGTAAAGGATACGGCGGAATTGGCGCATTGGTATTTGACAAATGATTCGGAATATACTGTTGTTGCTTTTACGGTGAATCGAGATTACTTGGAGATTCAGGAGTTTCATGGATTACCAGTAGTCGCTTTTGAAGATTTGACTTCCATTTATCCTCCTTCTCAATATTATTTGTTTGCTCCCATGACAGGAGTGCGAATGAATACACTACGTCAGAAAGTGTATGAGGAAGGGAAGAAAATGGGTTATCAATATATCTCATATGTTTCGTCTAAAGCAACTGTTTGCGGCAATTCGATAGGAGAAAATTGTTTTATCTTGGAGGATAATACGTTGCAACCGTTTACCACCATTGGAAACAATGTGGTGATGTGGAGCGGCAATCACATTGGGCATCATGGAATTATTGAAGACCATGTCTTCTTTACCTCTCACGTTGTACTTTCAGGACATTGTCATGTAAAACAACGCGCTTGGTTCGGAGTAAATGCGACGATCAGAGATTACACCGTGATTGGAGAAGGAAGTTTAATCGGAATGGGAGCTTTGGTTACCAAGTCGACAGATGATGGAGGTTTGTATTTGGGCTCACCAGCCAAGAAGCAAGAGAAATTGGCCATTGAAGTTTATTGATATGTGGGAAAAAAAAGGGCTACTGCTCAACATACAGGAATTTTTAAACGAAGGTTTTCATTCGCATGCCTCCATTCCATTTGCATTTCAAATGGAAGGAAATCAGTATCGAATTTTCTTTAGTTCAAGAGATACGCAAGGCAGGAGTGTTCCTTATTTTATCGATGCTGAAATCGACGGGTCGGAGATGAGGTTGAAAGGAGGCATCCAAGGACCTATTCTTCCTTTTGGTGCATTGGGAACCTTTGATGACAATGGCATCATGCCCAGTTCTGTGGTGCGCAATGGAAATGAGGTTTGGATGTATTACATTGGATGGAATCCACAAGTGACGGTTTCCTACCGATTGTCAATTGGATTGGCCATAAGCAAAGATGGCGGATCCTCTTTTGAGAAATTTAGAGAAGGCCCATTGCTTGATCGTTCTGCTCTTGAACCATATTTCAATACTGCTCCTTTTGTTATAAAGGACAATGATATTTGGCGCATGTTTTACGTGTCCTGCACGGGTTGGATCAAGCACAATGAAAGACCAGAGCCGCTTTATTTGGTTCGACAATCCACATCTTCGGATGGAATTGTTTGGACGAAGCCAGGAGATGTTGTTGTAGGATATAGTGAGGGCGTGGAGAGTATTGGTCGACCATGTGTCCTTAAGTTGGGAGATAATCGCTATGAGATTTATTATTCTCATCGCATGGCCAGAGAATACCGCGAGGATCAAACAAAGAGTTATAAAATTGGTTCTGCATTTTCATCCAATGCTGTAAATTGGAATCAACATCAGCTGGATATTTTTAAAGACATTCCATTGGATTGGGACAATCACATGAACGAGTATTGTCACGTTTTTCAATTTGAAAATAAATTGTTTATGTTGTACAACGGAAATGGATTTGGACAACAGGGATTTGGCTACGCTGTAAAGAATCTAGAATGATTGAAGAAAGAAATAGTCCTTTGGTCGCGGTGTACATGATTACTTACAATCATGAAAAGTATATTGATCAGGCTATTTCATCTGTTATGGATCAGGAGACAAGTTTTCCTGTTCAATTGTTTATTGGTGATGATTGTTCAACGGACAAAACAGCGTCAATTTGTTTGAATTGGTCTAAACGTTTTCCTGAAAAAATTGTTTTTTTAGATACCCCAGTTAATTTGGGAATATATCAAAATGCATCGCGTGTTTTTGATGCTTGTATACAATCAGGTGCCAAGTACATTGCATTGTTAGAAGGAGATGATTTTTGGAGTGATGTCACCAAACTAGAAAAACAAGTAAAACTACTGGAGTCTGATGAGCGCATCGCTGGCTCTTATCATCAAACAGAGTATTTGTTCAACAGTGGTGAGCGAAAGGTGATGCGAAAAAATTTAGATTTACGCAAAAATCTTAATGAGATAATTGGAGAATTTGCTCCTTTTCATACAAGTTCATTTGTATTCAGAACAAAGCATTTTTGTAGACCTTCTTGGTTTGAAAAAATAGATAGTATTGATTTAGCCATGTTCGCTTGGCATGGACAATTTGGCGATATGGTGGGTTTTCCCGAAACCATGAGTGTATACCGTATTCACGGAGCTGGATTCACGGCTTCTGCAGAACACAATGAGAAGTTTCACCAGAAGAGAGTTACGCTCCATCAAATGTTGCAAGGAAAAATTTATCCATCTTTTTTGGAGCGCTTTGATCACGTTCTCCAAGTGCATCGCCAGAATTTGGAGAGTCAAAATCAAAATCAATTCCCAACCGCAATGTTTCTTTCCAATTGCAATGAATCAGAGATGTGGCAGCGTTGGATGCTCATGGGTTTGAACGCTGGGATTATCTCAGCTTCAGTCGAGGATTCAAAATTGAGATTGCAAGGTCTCTTTGTTACCCATTTGAAGAAATGGAAATGGTGGAATGGATACAAGTTGAAAAGGGCACTGCTCAAAAAAAAGTTACAGTATCCCTCACTGATTGTTTTTGAGAATCGAATAGTGCAATTTCAATTTGAAAGATTTTTCTCATCGATCAATATCCCAACTCTAAGTTTGGAAGATTTACCTGAAGAAATACAAAGCATCTCGGATAGCAATCAAAGGGGTAATCATTTTGCTTCTTGGATCAATGCACATTTTTTACCTTTGAAAGCATGAATAAGAACCACAGAAAAATTGCTTTCTTCACGCCTTCGGTGTTCAAGTATTCTGAGTCTTTTATTCAAGCCCATATTGACGGCTTAAATGGTGAGATTGATGTATTCCACGACGGTGAGTTGCCCATTCAAAAAAATGGTGTTGTTTTTCATCAGCCGGGTATTTGGGATCATCGTTTTCAAAAGTTAATGGGCAATACCCATCATTCTATTGAGCAGTTGGCCCTGTATCGTGCTTTGCGAAGAGGAGATTATCAATTGGCCTTTGTAGAATACGGAACCACTGCGGCTCGTGTGTTTTCTACGGTTCAAAAATTGAAAATCCCACTCGTGGTTCACTTCCATGGATTTGACATTTCAGTGCGAAATGTGATTGAGAAAAATAAGAAGGTGTATCAAGAAATTTTTGATTACGCATCTTTGATCATCGTTGTTTCCAGAGAAATGGAAAAGCGTGCCATTGCTCTGGGTTGTCCGTCTAATAAGATTTTGTACAACCCCTGTGGCGCCAATGGAATTTTCGAAAAAGTTGTTTCTAAAGGCAATACCAATACATTCTTATCCGTGGGTCGTTTTGTGGAAAAGAAAGGACCATTGTATACCATTATCGCATTTCATCAGTTATTGCTCAATGGTCACAAGGGGTATTTAAAATTGATTGGCGATGGACCACAAAAAGAAATTTGTGAGGACTATATAAAGGCACACGGGATATCGGAATGGGTCTCTTTTTTAGGAATAAAAAATGCAGAGGAGATTGCGGAAGAGATGTCAAATGCGGCTTGTTATGTGCAACATTCGATAACGGCTTCTACCGGGGATCAAGAAGGTACACCTGTTTCTATTTTAGAAGCGATGTTGGCAGGATTGCCTATTATTTCAACACTTCATGGCGGAATAAAAGATGTGGTAGGAGAAGATTGCGGAGTTTTGGTTCCTGAAAAGGATGCCAAGGCGATGTCTGAAGCCATGCAGGATTGCTTGATGCAGCCTGCGAAATTCCAAGCCATGGGAGTGGCTGCTAAAAAATATGTTCTCCAAAATCATACCCTGGAGTTGCATTTGAAACGAATAAATTCCGCTATCGATTCTTTATGATGCCGAATGTGACTATTGCTGTTGTTATTCCAACGCACAATCGTCTGGAGGAATTGCGCAGAGCCATTCAATCGGTGGTGAGGCAATCGTATATGCCCAAGCAAATTTGGATCATTGATGATGGTTCAACCGAAAATGTATCCATTCTAAAAGAGGAGTTTAATCCATTTCCTGTTTTTTATCATCGGTTGTCTGAAAAGTCAAATGCCAATGTGGCTAGAAATAAAGGTGCTGAAATTTCCGAAGCCGATTATATTGCATTTTTAGATAGTGATGATGAGTGGGATACCAACCATTTGTCAACATTTGTCGCAAATGTGAATCCTAAGGCACAAGGCTATTTTTCTGGAGCGAAGATTTATCGAAAAATTGGCGATCAACCCATCCCGAAGGAAACGATATTATTGTCGGATGTGTCTTCACCCATGGATTTTCTATTGGGAGGGGGATTTGCTCAGACCTCCAGTTTCATTATTGAAAGAGCCGCTTTTTTGAATTGTCGTTTTGATCCAACATTAAAAAGACATCAAGACTTTGATTTTTTTGTTCGCTTTTATCAGCAATTTCAGTGGAGACAACTTTTACAACATTCTGTTGTTGTGCATTGGGAAGAGGGTCGGGCAATTACCAGAGACGCCGTGTCGGAAATGATTGTGATGCGGAAATACCGAGCCATGATTACCCCTCAACTATACCACCGCTATTTGTTTATACAGTACGATTATTTTTTGAAGAGCGGACAAAATCAATTCCTTTCGCTGTATCAAAATGAATTGGTACACATTTCGAAACAGTTGACTTTTTCTGGTTTCACTGCGTTCTTTCAAGATAGAAAAAGTATATTCGGAAAATTCCAGGTCGTTGTATTATTTGCCTATCTAAAATTGAAGGCGGCCTGTATCTGAATATCCATCCTCTGTGTCAAAGGTGTATCCGATTGATGCTTCATCCAAATTCCCAATTTGGTTTGCAATTGCATAAAAGTAGATTTCCATTGAATCAGGCCGTAGAAGCGATGCCCCGAACCATAGTAAGCCGGAATATAAAAACCTCCTGTCGTTTCTCTTTCCATGGCATAAATACGGCTATCCCAAGTGGGGCAAGTGAATACAGCATAACGACCAACAAACTTCCAAGCGCGCCCCATAGGATGCCATTCAAGATCCTGAAAAATCAAGTGCGATATTTCTTGGTTCTGTTTTTTTAGCTCAGATCTAAAGTGAAAGGTCCAGTGATCATTGGCCTTCCAATGCCCGTCAATTCTGAAGCTTTGAATACTATAACTGCGATTGGATATTTGTAAGTTTCCAGTGTTTTGAATCAAATACCGAACATAAAACTGCGCATATCGAATGGGAGTGTACTGATAATGAAAACAAAATGTGTTCTTGATGGAAGGCAAGGAATATTCTTGTTTCGGCGCGCAGTGTTGCTGTTCTAATCCAACAATCATCAACTGTTTGGAAGATAGGCTCCATTCTAAGATACATCGTGATTTCCATTGTGATGAATCACCAGCGACATTGTTTCCGCCATTGATCCATGCGGCGCATTTGGTGCGCAAACCAATGGCTTGTTGCGTCGCCAATTTGTATCGGGCTTGTCGGTTGGTTTGACACCATTCACCCACCCAAATGTTTTGATTTTGCGACCACATCCC
>CANFLZ010000075.1 GCA_947448135.1 Flavobacteriales bacterium | reverse complement strand
TTGGTAATCCCCAAATAACCAATGGCGGTATGGTACTCAAAAACAAAGGCTTTCCGCATTCGGCCTTGCTCTTTTGCATGCTTCGGGGTCATTCCATTTGCTATGGTAACCAGATCTGCAATTTGCGAAATGAATGGCAAGAAAGTCCCTCCGGCTTTTTGGCTTCCATGACAATGACGTTGGAAGTGTTTCTGTGTTTCGGAATTGAAATGAAAATGAATCAAAATTATTTCAACCTATCATTAATGGTGTCAATCCAATCACTAAATCTAAAGACGGCGTCTATGGTTTTATCCTCATTGAAAAATGTTTCTTTGGAATAGCCTGCAGTGTACGATTTAATTTTTTCGCCAGCTTCTAAAATATCCTCAAGAAGAAATCGAATTTCTCTTTTAGACATACTTCAAATCGTGTTTTAAAAAGTCAAAATATTTTTTCTTGATTCCGTTTTTTGAAACCAAATCTACTTTGAGGTTTAAAGTTTTCTCAAGTTCATCAGCCAAGTCTGTGAATTCGAATCCAATGGAGTCGTTAAATTCTACCATTATATCCACATCGCTATCAATAGAATTTTCATTTCTTGCATATGAACCAAACAACGCCATAGATTGAATGGAGTATTTGGAGAACAAAATTTCTTTTTTGTTATTCAGAATTTCAAGGATGTCATTTCCTGATAGCATATTTCAAAAGTAACGATTTTTCAAAAGTGGGGCAATAAGTGATGAAATTTTTGTTCCCTATCTTTGAGTTATGAGAATACTGATCTTCCTTTTTGCTATTGGCTTTGCGATAACGGTTCAAGCGCAATATCATCATTTGTCCAAGAATCATCAGAATGATCCCAACATTCCCGATTGGGCGGTTGAGATGTATAAAGAAAATCCGGATGTTTCTCGGGTTAAAGAGATGTATGAAAATTTTTATGCATCACATGATTTTGTCAAAACTGAGCATACGCAATACTACAAGCGTTGGGTGAATTGTATCAAGTCAAGTCTGAATGGAAATACCATTCAAATGCCCACGGTACCCAATCGGGGCGGGGGAACCAATATCTGGAACTATTGCGGTCCTGAAGTGCAATTGGCTTCGGATGGAACCGAGACGGAGATCAGTGAGCAAGCCAATGTTTATTCGCATGACCGCTCTTTGTCCAATTCTCAAGTACTGTATTGCGGGACAGAATCGGGAGGATTATTCAAATCGATTGATGGCGGTAACACATGGAATTATGTCACCTCGCAACTGATGGTGGGCAGTGTCTCTGCGGTTAAGATTCATCCGACCAATCCAGACATCGTTTTCTTTTCTGGAGGCAATGACATTTGGAAATCAATCGACGGAGGAGTGACTTGGACAATTTCTGGTCAAGCCGCTTTTCAATCGTTGAATATTTCAGCTTGGGAAATGATTTTTCATCCCACCAATCCTAATATTTTATTTGCAGCTACCAATCTGGGATTGTATCAGTCGCTGGATATGGGAGCAACGTGGACCGAAAAATTGCCCAACGAATGTATGACCGTGAATTTTCAACCGGGCAATCCAGACATTGTCTACACAGTGCATTATGAGCCAACCATCGGAATCAGCAAGTTCTATAAAAGTATCGATGGCGGAAATACGTTTGTCATGTATGACAATGGATGGTTTCAAGAATTGGCTGGATTTGAAAATGTAGAATGCTTGGGTGGGCATATGGCAGTGACGGAAGCAGACCCCAACAGAATTTATGTGTTGTTGACAGGATATGGAACGTACAATACCGGTGTAGAACTCAATGGTTGGATTGGAACATATGTGAGCTACGATGCTGGAGAAACTTGGTCCAATCCGCATGGTTTGATTGGCACACCCTACAACATCGATACGCATCCGAACTTGATGAATTTCTCTGCTGATGATGGTACCTACACACAAATCCATTACAACACGACGATCATCGCTTCGCAATTGAATGCTGATAAAATTCTGATTGGAGGTTTGAATTTATGGAAGTCTGAAGACGCTGGAGCGACTTATCAAGGTGTCGGTGGGTATATTGGTGGTATTGCATACTTGCACGTCGATCAGCAAGAATATCGCATATACAAGACCAGTCCGACAACGGAGGAAATATGGGGATCGAACGACGGAGGTATTCATTTCTCCAATGATTTCATGACCACCTTCACGGCCAAGAATCGCGGTATTCATGCCATCAATTTATGGGGTTTTGATCAAGGTTGGAATGAGGATATCATGGTGGGTGGACGATACCACAATGGTAACATGGGATACCACGAAAACTATGGCGAAGGGAACTACTTGAGTTTGGGCGGTGGTGAAGCTCCAACGGGATATGTCAATTATAGTGATGAGAATGAAACTTATTTCTCCGACATCCAAGGAAAAGTGTTACCAGAAACAACGGCGGATCTACCAACGAATTTTTCGGTTTCAATTTCACCGAATGAAAGTTATTGGAACAATGAGAGCTCGCGCATTATGTTTTCCCATGAGTATTTTGATGAAGCTTATTTGGGATTCAACAATGTCTTGTACAAATCCAATAATGCTTCTTCGTTTGCACCGTTCTTTACTTTTGGAACTTCTACGGATGCCAAATTGCTTTGGATAGAACAATGTTACAGCGAGCACAATGTGATGTATGTGCAACAGAGAGAAAACTCCATCAGCAAGTTGTGGAAGACAATCGATAGTGGCGCAACATGGAATTTGGTTGATTTGCCATTGTCTCAAAATAATATGGTTTATTCAGTTGGCGCCGTTGCTGGAGAAATTTATGCAGCCTTTCCCAATGCGGGATCGACTCAACGTGTTTGGAAAACTATGGATGGAGGATCAACCTGGATCAATATTACAGGAGCGATTTTGGGAACAGATAAACCTTGGGCCATTGCCTACACTTTGGGCACGAATGGAGGGGTTTATATTGCAACCAACAATGGTCGTGTTTTGTATCGAAATGCAACGATGACGGATTGGATGGAATACAGCGCAGGTCTTCCTGTCAGTACAGATGCTTTGCGTTTGGTGCCTTTTTTTCGGGATCAGAAAATTCGCTTGGCCTCATGGAATCTAGGAGTTTGGGAGGCTCCGTTGTATGAACCAACTGCAATGTTGGTTGATTTCGCTGCTTCACAACGCAATTTTTATTGTCCCGGTGATGAGATTCATTTTGTCGATCATTCCGTAGTTCCAGATGGAGCAACATACTATTGGACATTTGAAGGAGCTTCACTCAATTCGAGTACAGATAAATATCCAACCGTAATTTATGATACGGAGGGTAGTTTTCAAGTTACGTTGGCAGTTACTTACAATGGGGTAACAATGACAAAGACCAAGGAGCAATATATTTCTGATTTGCCCGCCTATGCTGGACCCATTCAGGAAAGTTTTGAGACGGCGTTGATCCCAACAAGTTGGCGATATTTTCATCGTGATGCGAGTGGATACAATTGGAATATTTCCGATCAGTGCAGTGCATATGGAAATGGTACATATTGCATGAAATTCGATAATTATTGGGTGGATGCACAAGCGGGGCGTGATGAGATTTGGTTACAAAAAACAGACTTGGATCCAGTTCAACAAATCGCTTTACATTTTGATGTGGCGTATGCGTTGTATGGCGGTCAATACAGCGATACTTTGGCCGTGTTGGTTTCGCAAGATTGTGGATCTTCTTGGCAACAATTGTATCGCAAAGGAGGGGAGGAGTTGGGAACAGCTCCGATCAATACAGATGCATTTATTCCTGCTGCTGATCAATGGCGTCATGAGGTACTGATGTTAGATACACTTTTGGATTTTAATGCTACGACTATTTTTGCGTTTCAAAACAACGGCCATTATGGGAATCAGATTTATGTCGATAATATACAGCTCTTGCCTTCTGTTGGAGTGGATGAACTAAAGACAGAATGGAACTGGTCGGTTTATCCCAATCCCGCTGAAGCAGTGCTCAATTTGAAATGGGATGCCAGTATGTTGGTCAACACAATCAAAATCGTTGACATGCAAGGTCGCTTAGTGTACAGGATCAATATAGCATTTGGAAATTCGCTGAATGTAGAGGTGAATCATTGGCCTGCTGGATTGTATTCTATTGTATTAAATAATGACAGCCAACAATGGGTTAAAACATTTGAAAAGAGATGAAATCAATTATAACGATTATCGCAGGCATTTTGATCTGTTGCTCGATGCGTGTTACTGCGCAAACTGAAACAGGAACTGCCAGTTTTTATCACAATAAATTTGAAGGAAGACGGACGAGTAGTGGGGAGGTCTTTAAACAAAGTTTGTTCACCTGTGCTCACAAATCGTATCCATTTGGCACTATGATCAAAGTGACCAATTTGAGTAACGATAGTACAGTTGTTGTAAAAGTCAATGACAGACTTCCTCAGCATTCCAAACGGTGTGTTGATCTTTCTATGGCCGCTGCCAAGCAATTGAATTTTGTTGGAAAGGGTCTCACCAAGGTCAGGGTTGAAAGACTTGAGTAAAATTCGCATTGGAAGTTGAGTTTTCCGATGGGAAAAAGGAGATAATTGATTTCTATCATTTCATTTTCAATCATCCTAATCTGATGATTAGCCAGTATCGAGACGAAAATTTATTCAAAAACTTTCAAATCAATTTAGGTAATATCGAATGGGGTGATTTGGATATGATTTTCACAATTGACTTTCTTTATAATTTCAATCAAAAGTCGCTGGCCTAATCCTCCAACTGCCCAAATTTTCCCAATTGAAAATCTTGATACGCTTGAATAATCTCTTCTCGAGTATTCATTACAAATGGTCCGTATGCTGCAATGGGTTCGGGGATGGGCTCTCCATTCAATATTAAAACAACGGATTCCTCTATTGCTGAAATTGAAATTTCTTCCCCGTCATCATGAAAAATCACTAGCTGGTTGGCAGAAGCGATTTCTGTTGCATTAATTTTTACTTTCCCGCTGATAATCACGAAAGCGGTATGATCATGTTGCGGGAAAGTGAATGATACTGTTCCATTTTCGGGCAGAAAGGCGTTCATCAAAGTGACAGGCGAAAAAGTCTTAGCAGGTCCCTTCACGCCATTAAATTCCCCTGCGATGATTTCTACTTTTCCATTACCGCTTTCCAATTCTACCGTTTGAATGTCTGCTCGGGTTAATGCCTGATAACGGGGTGGTGACATCTTGTCTTTGGCAGGTAAGTTTACCCACAATTGAACCATTTGAAACACGCCTCCATTTTTGGCAAATTCTCTTTCGTGATACTCCTTGTGCAATACCCCTGAAGCAGCGGTCATCCATTGAACTTCCCCCTCTCCAATGGTGCCTGAATTTCCAGCACTGTCATGATGAGATACCTTTCCTTGATAGGCGATCGTAACGGTTTCAAATCCACGATGTGGATGAACGCCTACTCCTGGAGGAGTTTCTGAGGGTGGAAAATAATGCGGTGAATTGTAATCCATCATAATGAACGGATTCATTCTGGGCATACTCACCAAACCAGGGATATAATTGTGCACTCTAAAACCATCACCCACCATGTGGGGTGGCGGAGGACTCATTACTTCTTGTACATTTTTTTTCATGACATTCTTTTTTTCAATCCAACACTCATTCTATAACGATCATCTTGGTATTCTAGCATCAAATCGTGCATCCATTTTCCAACTTGATCAAATCCGATTTCCTTTCCCCATGCAATTAAACCTTTGGGGTAATTGACTCCTTTGGTCATGGCCAAATCCAGATCTTCTTCAGAAGCCAAACCACAATAGTGCGAGTCGCAGGCTTCATTGATTAACATGGCCAAAATTCGATTTTGAATGTTCTCTTTTTTAGAATCTTCCATTTGAACTTCAGGACAACCTTCAGGGTAACTGTAAAATCCTCTTCCACTTTTTCTACCGAACCAACCTGCTTCTAACAATTTCTTCTGCGTTAAGCTGGGTTTAAATCGTGGGTCGAAATAAAACGCAGTGAAAACACTTTCTGTTACGGCATAATTGACATCGTGACCAATTAAGTCCATCAATTCAAATGGCCCCATTTTAAAACCAACTGCTTTCATAGCATTGTCAATTTCTTGCTTCGTTGCTATGTTTTCATCGTGGATACGAAGGGCTTCGCTGTAGTATGGACGAGCGACTCGATTGACAATAAATCCAGGCCAATCTTTGGCGATCACAGGGACTTTTTTCCAGGTCAACATCAACTGCTTTAACTCCTCGGCCAACTCCAATTTACTTTGCGTAGCAGGAATAATTTCAACCAATGGCATCAAGGGAGCAGGATTGAAGAAATGCAAGCCGTAAATTCTTTCTGCATGCTGACATACAGCGGCAATAGACGTAATGGAAAGCGATGAAGTATTGGAGGCAATGACACAGTGTGCGGGTAACATTGCATCCAATTGTTTGAAAACTGATTGCTTAATTTCTAACTTTTCGATGATGGCTTCAATGACCAATTCGCAGTCTTCAAATGCTGTCATCTCTGTAGAACATTGAATTTTGGACAAGGTAGAAACCTTTTGCTCCTCCGTTAATTTACCTTTTTCTACGGCTTTTGAAAGTGAAATTTCAATGCCTTGTATTCCTTTTTCAAGGGCGGCGGATTGAAGATCGACGATGATGACATCGTGTCCTGCTTGCGCTGCTACTTGGGCAATTCCTGCGCCCATGGCTCCACCGCCGAGTATTCCAATTTTTTTCATGTGCTCTATCTTTCATTTCAGGATTTTGTGATGATATAATTTTAGGAACTCCTGATTTTCCATTCAACTAAATCTGTAACTTCAACACCGATTATCAGTTTGAAGCGCAATCATCTTTATGAAAACAAATTTAGTTCGCTGTGGAATTTTTTGGGTGACATTTCTTGGATTTGTTCCTCTTTGTTTTTCACAAAGCGCAGAAAAGTTTGAGTTGATTGGAGACGGTTATAAAGATGATTTGAATTGGCCAATGGCCGAAGCTTATTATGCCGATGCATTTCTGCGCGATTCTACTCGTTTTGAATTAACCTTCAAGTTGGCTTTGTCATCATGGCACAATCACAGTGATGATCAGGCGATTCGATTGTTTGAAAAGGTGGTGAAGAAGGATCAAGGTAAAATACACCCGGAGTCATATTTTTATTTGGGTAATTTAAAAATGCGAAATGGGCTTTATCCTTCCGCGCAGCAATATTGGAAAAAATACAAACAGAAAATAAAGTCCAAAGGGGAAATTTATCCAGAACTCTTAGAAGTAGAGCATGGGTTAAAGTGCATTGAGTGGGCGCTGAAACAATTGCCTGTGGACTCCATTCAATGGAAGGAATTGCCCTTCAATGGATCACTTTCGGAAGGTCAGGCTTATTGGTTGAAGGATAGTATTTATTTTCAGAAATGGACAGGTACAGATTGGCAAATGTGGAAATGCCATAACAAGGGGAAGGATGTCCATCCCTTCATATTTCAGCAAGGCAATAGCAAAGTCATTCATCCGGTTCAATGGAATAAAGGATGGATAGGTGTGGAAGAAAAGAAGAGTGGCTCGCAGTTGGTGATGAGTTCAAGCGGAAAGGAATGGCAACCCATTGATAATTTAATCAGCAAGGAAGGTCGAAATTCAATGCCTGCAATTGGCTATTGGGATGGATATACCTATTTGATTTTTGCAAGCGATAGAAGCGGAGGATTCGGAGGCATGGATATTTGGTTTTCCAGATGGAATGGAAATCAGTGGGAGCGACCCTTTAATGCAGGGGATGTCATCAATACGGTATGGGATGAGATTGAACCAAGTTGTTTTGAAGGACATTTGTTTTTTTCTTCCAAAGGACATTTGGGTTTTGGAGAGTTCGATGTTTTTCAATCTTCCGGAAAGCCGGGAGGTTGGGCCATTCCCACCAACATGGGTTTGCCTACCAATTCTCCAAGAAATGATATTGGATTGAGTAAAACGGTTAAGCCAAACGGACAATTGTGGGTGATGAGCTCTGCAAAAAAGGGAAGTGGTTGTTGTTTGGATATGTATACTTACGAATGGACAAAGAGCCCAGATGAGAAGCAGCAAAAGGATTCTATTCCAGTTGAAATTATCCGTTTGGAATCTTGGCTTCCTTTGCCTCTTTATTTTCACAATGATGAACCGCAGCCCAAATCTTGGGACAAAACAACAACTTGGACATACACAAATTGTTATCAGTCCTATTTGCAACAGAAGACAAATTATCTCAATGC
>CANFLZ010000074.1 GCA_947448135.1 Flavobacteriales bacterium | reverse complement strand
GAGGAAACGTATGCTGAAATCACACCTGTTCGTCTAAATTCAAACGGTGTTACTGCCTTCATTTCCATCATGCGCGGTTGCGATAACATGTGTTCCTTCTGTGTAGTGCCATTTACCCGCGGCAGGGAAAGAAGTCGTGATGCGAAAAGTATCGTGAATGAAGCCCGCGATTTGTACAATCAAGGCTACCGCGAGGTGACGTTGTTGGGACAAAATGTGGATAGTTACAAATGGAATATCAACAACAAAGGTGAGATTGAAGATCCCAATCAACCTACTGTCAACTTTGCGCAATTATTAGAAATGGTTGCCTTGGTTCATCCTGACTTGCGCGTGCGTTTCTCAACGTCTCATCCCAAGGATATGACAGACGAAGTATTGCACATCATGGCCAAATACGAGAACATTTGCAAGTACATTCATTTGCCCGTTCAGAGCGGTGATTCCGATGTATTGAAAAAAATGAATCGTGGCTATACACGTGAGTGGTATTTGAGTCGCATTGCCTCTATCCGCAATATCATGCCCAATTGTGCCATCAGCACAGATGTTATTGCAGGATTCTGCGGAGAAACAGAAGGGCAGCATCAAGGAACCGTATCATTAATGAATGAAGTCGGTTACGATATGGCGTATATGTTCAAATACAGTGAGCGTCCCAAAACTTTGGCTGAAAGAAAATATGAAGATGATGTGCCTGAGGAGGTAAAAGGAAGGCGTTTAACCGAAATCATCGATGCGCAAATGATCAAAAGTGCAGCATGCACTAAAAAACACTTGGGAAAAATCCAACGTGTTTTGGTGGAAGGAGTTTCCAAAAAATCCACAGAACATTTGTATGGCCGTAACAGTCAAAATGTGGTTGCGGTTTTTCCGAAAGGCAATATTCAGATTGGAGACTACGTAGATGTAAAAATGAACGACTGCACATCCATTACATTGAATGGTGAGGTTGTCGCTCATTACCCCAGATAAATTCGATTATGGAATTACAGAGTATCAAACATCGGTTCGGTATCATTGGTCAATCTCCTTTGCTCATTCGCGCATTGGAAATCGCTACACACGTTGCACCGACCAACATCTCTGTTCTGATCAATGGTGAAAGTGGTGTGGGGAAAGAAAACATTCCCAAGATCATTCATCATTTGAGCACCCGCAAGCACGGACCGTATATTGCCGTGAACTGTGGCGCCATTCCTGAAGGAACCATTGATTCGGAATTATTCGGTCATGAAAAAGGATCTTTCACGGGAGCGCATGAGGCACGAAAAGGCTATTTTGAAGAAGCCAATAACGGAACTATTTTCTTGGATGAAGTTGCCGAACTTCCGCACAGCACGCAAGTGCGCTTGCTTCGTGTATTAGAGACCGGTGAGTTTATTCGAGTAGGATCTTCAAAGGTTCAAAAAACAAATGTTCGGGTCATAGCAGCCACCAATGTTGACTTCAATGATGCGATAGGATCTGGAAAATTCCGAGAGGACTTATTTTATCGATTGAATCAAGTTCCTATCGCCATGCCTGCATTGCGTGATCGCGGGCACGATATAGTGCTGCTATTTAAAAAATTTGCCAGCGACTTTTCTGAAAAGTACAACGTCCCAGTTTTACAATTGAGTTCAGAAAGTGAAGCTTTGATGTTGGGCTATTATTGGCCTGGCAACATTCGCCAACTCAAAAATATCACAGAGCAAATTAGTTTATTGGAAACCAACCGGATTGTCAGTCCAGAGACATTGCGCGCCTATCTTCCTGTCGAAGGTTTTACTACCCAAGGCATTGTCAAAAAAGGCAACAACCCGCAAGACTTCAGCGAACGAGAAATTTTATACAAGGTTTTGTTTGAAATGAAATCCGAATTGAATGACCTCAAACAATTGGTGTTTGGTCTGATGCAAGGAGGAAGCAATTTAGAACATCCAGAAAATGCAGAGTTGATTCATCGCATCTATAAAATGGGGAATCCAGAGGAGGATAACTTTGCACACAGTGCCAACCCTATCATCACTGTAACACCCGCTAGTGGACCTCCAATGCTCATGGGACCGAGCTCGCATGAAGTCATAGAAGAATCTTTATCTTTGATGGACACGGAAAAAGAAATGATTCGCAAAGCATTACTCAAACACAAAAGTCGCAGAAGAAATGCTGCCAAGGAATTGGGAATTTCTGAACGCACCTTGTATCGAAAAATTAAAGAATACGATTTGAACGACCTGTGAGAAAAATCTTATTGACATACAGAACAATCGCTTGCTTGCTCCTTTTGATGGGCTGTCAAATCAATTATTCATTCACAGGAGGCCAATTTAGCGGAGCGGAAACTTTTCAGGTTAATTTCCTTCGGCCACAAACCGCGCTCGCTTCACAGGTGTATGCCCAAAATTTGACCGAAGGATTAAAAGACTATTTGTTGGCGCAAAGCCCTCTGCGTTTGGTAACAGAAAAGGGAGACTTGCAGTATGAAGGCTATATCACGGAATATAGTGTAGCCCCCATTGCCGCTTCTGGAAACGAGAAAGCCTCGTTAACCCGATTGACGATCACGGTAAAAATCAAATACACCAACAACAAAGAAAAAGAGTTAGGATTTGACAAAACCTTTACCAAGTACGCCGACTTTCCGGCTGGACAAGACTTTTTTTCGGTTCAAGAAGGATTGTGGTCCAGTATCAATGATCAGTTGATTCAAGAAATATTCAATGCCAGTGTTGGGAATTGGTAATCAAATACAATCCGAAACTTTTCATCAATGGTTGACTAACCCTCAAACCCTAGATGCGCAAACAATACCCATATTGGAGGAAATAACACGCGCATATCCGTGGTTTGCACAAGCCCATTCGTTGTTGGCTTTGGCACAAAAGCGCGCTGGATCATCCCAATATCAAAATACCTTGCACAAAGCAGCATTGGCAGCTCCAGACAGGCAAGCCATCTACTTTTTGTTGGAGAAAAATTTCTCTGAAATTCCTGAATCAAAAAAAGAGACGCTTGTTCAACCATCCGCCCTCGAAATAAAAGTAGATACCGAAAATTGGGTGGATATTATATTGGATGAAGTGCCTCCTGTTGTTTTGAAAGATGATTGGGTGGATATTCAATTGGATTTATCCAAAAAGGAAGCAGAGAGCGAGAAAGAGAGTGAGAAAGAGAAAGAGTTTGAATCAGAAGATTACACGCACTCGCCATTACCGGAAAGTGTCGATTTTGCTGAATTAGGGGAATTGGGGCAAGACATCATCAACAAAGCGATCAGCAGTTCTATTGAGTTAGAGGTCAGTGAAAAAGAAGAAGAAGAAACGTTGCCTCCATCTCAGCCTGCCCCAGCCGAATACGAAGATGACTTTTTGAATTTCATCGCCCACTCCATCGGTGAATTGGCCGAGCCTCCTCGTCCTATCACTGGATGGTCTGAGCCAGAAACAGCAACCTCTCCATCTAAATCTGCAGATCCCATCATAGAAAGATTCATTCAAACCGAACCACAAATCAACCGAGGCAAGGCCATCGAATATTCTGCAGGCAATATGGCCAAAGAAAGCTTGGAGGAAGATGTGAATTTGGTTACGGAAACCATGGCCAAATTGTACGTCAAACAAGGCAAATTAGACAAAGCCCGAAAAGCGTACAAAAAGTTAATTGAGCTATATCCCGAAAAAAGTGTTTACTTTGCAACGCAATTAAAAAATCTGAATAAGAAAAACTAATTCAATGGAAAACGTAATTATTGTATTGACTGTAGTAGTAGCCTTGTTATTGGCTGTTGTTGTATTGATTCAAAATCCCAAAGGTGGTGGATTAACTTCTGGGTTTCAAACTACGCAAGTAGGAGGAGTTCAGCAAACCGCTGACTTTTTAGAAAAAGCCACTTGGTATTTGGTGATTGGTCTATTTGTTTTGTGCATGTTGAGTGCTAGTTACAGCACAACCAGTAAATATTCTACAGGAGAAGAAGTAGCTCCAGCAACTGAGCAAAATTCGTCAGAGACTCCTGCGAACTAATTCAAGAAAAATCGCATTTCAGAAAATGTCAGTGTGTCGCACTCACTGACATTTTTTATTTCTATACCTGTCATTATTTCGGCAGAAATCATTCAAAAATCAATTGGCACAACAAGTGCTAATCGCAACGTAAAATTTTAAAATTATGTCAGTGAACGTAAAACCTATTGCAGATCGCGTATTGGTTGAGCCTGCTGCGGCTGAAACCACTACAGCTAGCGGAATCATCATTCCAGAAACCGCAAAAGAAAAACCACAACGTGGAACCGTAGTAGCCGTTGGGAACGGAAAAAAAGACGAGCCCATGACTGTTGCTGTTGGTGACACTGTATTGTATGGCAAATATTCCGGAACAGAGATCGCTTTGGACGGAAAAGACTATTTGATCATGCGTGAATCAGACATTTTAGCAATCATTTAAAAACTAGGAAAACATGGCAAAAGAAATCACATTTGATGTAGCAGCCCGTGAGAAATTAAAATCCGGAGTTGATCAATTGGCCAATGCGGTGAAAGTAACCCTAGGTCCAAAAGGAAGAAACGTCGTTATCGACAAAAAATTTGGTGCACCTCACGTTACCAAAGACGGTGTTTCTGTCGCAAGAGAAATTGAATTAAAAGATCCCATTGAAAACATGGGTGCCCAAATGTTGAAAGAGGTAGCCAGCAAAACTGCGGACATTGCAGGGGATGGAACTACCACTGCAACCGTTTTGGCACAAGCCATTGTGGGTACAGGTTTGAAGAACGTAGCTTCTGGCGCCAATCCAATGGACTTAAAACGTGGGATGGACAAGGCTGTAAGCGCTGTTGTTGCTTCATTGAAAACCATTTCTAAGGAAGTTGGTTCAGACAATAACAAAATCAAACAAGTGGCAACTATCTCCGCCAACAATGACGAAGCGGTAGGTACTTTGATCGCCGATGCAATGGCCAAAGTGGGTATCGAAGGTGTCATCACAGTCGAAGAAGCCAAAGGAACAGAGACCGAAGTGAAGACTGTAGAAGGTATGCAGTTTGATCGTGGATATTTGTCTCCTTACTTCGTTACCAATGCCGAAAACATGGAAGCTGAGTTGGAAAATGCATACATCTTGATTTATGACAAGAAGGTTTCCAACATGAAAGAATTGCTTCCAGTTTTGGAAAAAACCGTACAAACTGGAAAACCATTGTTGATCATCGCTGAAGACGTTGATGGAGAAGCCTTGGCTACTTTGGTTGTCAACAAAATTCGTGGTGCTCTCCGCATCGCAGCTGTAAAAGCTCCAGGATTTGGTGACCGCAGAAAAGCCATGTTGCAAGACATCGCAATATTAACAGGCGGAACTGTAATCAGTGAAGAGATGGGATTGAAATTGGATGCAGCTACCCTAGAAGATTTGGGTCGTGCTGAAAAAATCACCATTGACAAAGACAACACCACCATCGTAAATGGTGCTGGAAATAAAGAAGGCATTCAAGCCCGTGTTGCGGAAATTAAAGCCCAGATTGAAAAAACAACTTCAGATTACGACCGCGAGAAATTGCAAGAGCGTTTGGCCAAGTTGGCTGGAGGTGTTGCTGTATTGTACGTAGGTGCTGCGACAGAAGTGGAAATGAAAGAGAAGAAAGATCGCGTAGACGATGCCTTGCATGCAACACGCGCTGCCATCGCTGAAGGTATTGTACCTGGAGGTGGAACGGCTTTGATTCGTGCAAGTGCTGCTTTGGACGGATTGAAAGGAGAGAATGATGATGAGACCACGGGTATCAGCATCATCAAGCGCGCTATTGAAGAGCCATTGCGTCAAATCGTTGCCAACGCTGGCGGCGAAGGAGCAGTGATCGTTCAAAAAGTAAGAGAAGGAAAAGATGACTTTGGATACAACGCACGCACTGAGAAGTTTGAGAACTTGTTGAGCAGCGGCGTAATCGATCCAACGAAAGTAGTTCGTGTAGCCTTAGAAAATGCTTCATCCATTGCAGGTATGTTGTTGACGACAGAGTGTGTGATTTCTGATATTAAGGAAGATGCACCTGCCATGCCAGCCATGCCCGGTGGAGGAATGGGCGGAATGATGTAAGCCATCGCCGATTTGTTTTTAACTTGCAGCCGCTTTCCGAAAGGAAGGCGGCTTTTTTTATGGTAAAAATCGATCAAATAGAACTCCCTGACTTTCCGCTGCTTTTGGCACCAATGGAAGATGTCAGTGACCCACCTTTTCGCTTGGTATGCAAGGAAAACGGTGCGGACATGATGTATACTGAGTTTATCAGTAGTGAGGGCTTGATTAGAGACGCCGTCAAGAGCAAAATGAAGTTGGATATTTT
Source organism: Flavobacteriales bacterium (assembly GCA_947448135.1). GTDB lineage: Bacteria > Bacteroidota > Bacteroidia > Flavobacteriales_D > Sanyastnellaceae > CAMCTV01. Next base: position 2,097 of record CANFLZ010000074.1, on the reverse strand, counting down.
CGAATACGAGCGACCCATAGGCGTTCAAATATTTGGAAGTGAGATTGAGACCATGGTGCAATGCGCCAAGATTATTGAAGAAACAAAACCCGATTTGCTGGACATCAATTATGGCTGTCCCGTGATGAAGGTAACGTGCAAAGGAGCGGGAGCAGGTATATTGAAAGACATTGACAAGATGGTGCGCATGACCGAAGCCATTGTGAAAGCCACTACGCTTCCCGTTACCGTCAAAACCCGATTGGGTTGGGATGAAGGTTCCAAAAATATTTTGGAAGTCGCTGAGCGATTGCAGGACATCGGCATCAAAGCCTTGACCATCCATGGACGCACGCGTGTGCAGATGTACAAGGGAGAAGCCGATTGGAGTTTGATTGCCAAGGTAAAAGAAAATCCCCGCATTCACATCCCCATCTTTGGGAATGGCGACATAGACAGTCCTGAAAAAGCATTGGAATACAAAAACAAATACGGTGTGGATGGAATCATGATTGGCAGAGCCAGCATCGGTTATCCCTGGATATTTAGAGAGGTGAAGCATTACTTGGCCACTGGAGAAAAGTTGGCGCCGCCCACGATTGATGAGCGCGTAGAGACATGCAAGAAACATTTGATGTTTAGTATTCAGTGGAAAGGCGAAGTCTTGGGCATTTTGGAAATGCGCAGGCACTACACCAATTACTTCAAGGGATTTTCGCACTTCAAAGAAGACCGCATGGCGTTGGTTACCTCCAGCAATTTGGAAGAGATTTTGGAGCGCTTGGATAGAATCAAAATTGAGAGGCGCTAGTATTTCTTTGCGCTCTCCGTGGATTCTTGGCGGACTTTGCGTTTCATGTATTTTTCTTAACGCAATGTGCGCAAAGGTCCTCGCAAAGGGCGCGAAGCAATTTCACTCTGCGTTCTCTGCGCATTCTTGGCGGACTTTGCGTTTTATGCATTTTGAATTTTAACGCAAAGGGCGTGCTTATTCACATAACCCGCATATCGCAAAACTCTAACCCTGGTTAAATTCAAGGAAATATAGGCGCTAGTGGCATTTATGCCTCCTTATGTGTTGCTTGCTTCTATTGCTTAAAATTTCTCCTTTTGTGCAATGGAAAATCATTATCCAGTGCATTATCAACCTGGAAAAGAACATGAGTATTGGTTCGTTAGTATTGGAAAGCGTAATGTGATCAAATGCATTCACTTCTCTGTTGTTGACTTGAACACTCAATTGTACAATTTGTCCTTGGTTGATTGGCAAATTGAAACACTTTCTTTATCAGATAAGATTATTACGAACAATGGCGACACCTCTGTGGTGTTAAATACCGTAGCATATGGCATTTTTTGATTCTTTCAAATTATACCAGACGCAACCGTTTACTTCAGCGGAAATTCAGCTTCACGAAATCGATTATATAGGATGCAAATCAATAACAACAGAGATTTATGGGAAAATGATTATCGAGTTGAAATCATCCAAAAATCTGAGAATGAAATTGTTTTTTATTGTAAAAAAAAGTAAATTCGAATAATGAAAAATAAACTAAAGAAGCATGATGATCAAATTCAAAAAGATTTGAAACATGCTATGGAAAATTCTCATCATTTGGAAGATCCAAAGGCCCAAAAGGCCATGGAAAACCGCGAAGAAATCATTCGCAATCTTGAGAAAATTAATGCGTCCAAAGGTTGGAAGTAATTTTTGATTCAAAATATTTTTCTGAATTTCATGATTAAAAAAAACGCTTTGCAATTCGCTTCGCGGACTCCGCGGATTCTTGGCGGACTTTGCGTTTGAAGCATTCTACAATTTAACGCAAGGAGCGCAAAGGTTTTCGCAAAGGGCGCGAAGAATTTTCTCAAGTAATCTCTTTGCGTACTTCGCGCATTCTTGGCGAGCTCAGCGTTTCATGCATTTTTCTTAAAGCAAAGGGCGCGAAGCAATTTCACCTTGCGTTCTCTGCGCATTCTTGGCGGACTTTGCGTTTCATGCATTTTGATTTAACGCAATGGGCGCGAAGGATTTCGCAAAGGGCCCGAAGCAATTTCACCTTGCGAACTCCGCGGATTCTTGGCGAGCTCTGCGTTTAATACATTTTGAATTTC
>CANFLZ010000073.1 GCA_947448135.1 Flavobacteriales bacterium | reverse complement strand
TACTTTTCCGTCCGTGAATGGCTTTATGAGTGGGAATTGTTGAAACTATTGAATGAGCATCATCAAGAAGTTCATTACTACACATCACATGAATGGCTTAGTGATTATTCCGCTCATTTTACCAACGCATCCATCCATTTTGATTCAGCTAAGTCAATGGTAGCCAAGAAAAATACCATTGTTCCATTTCTTCAATATTGTTTTCGAAGTTTTCTTCGATTAAAATCATTGGGAAGTTTTGACAACAAACATTTGGTCATTGACAAGTCAATCAAGCAAAGTTTTTGGAATGTCGAGTTGGATGCGATTGAAAATGGTAACATATACCTCAATCATTTGATGGATGTGCTAGACGACAGCGCAGTGGTCATTTCGGACAAAGACTGTCCTCCATTAAAAAGTAACGCAACTTTTGATTACCGCGAAATTCCAAAACATCCATTGGGCGAGTCATTGTTTTTTACATCACTTTTCAATCCGATCAATACCATTCGAACATGGCTTCTTTATCGCCAATACAGCCGAGTTTTAAATCAATTGAAAAGTTCGGAGTCCATTGAAAAGGAGTTTATCATTCGTTTTTTAAAAAATGAGAAAAGTGCTATTGCGATTTTCTATTTTAAATTTTTAGCTTGGCAACGATTTTTCAGGAAGCATTCGATAGCCAGTGTAACATTGATTGATGAAAATAGCCCATTGGTTCGTGCTGTGGTAGACGCCGCTCGAACCCAAGATGTTCCCGTTTTTGCCATTCAGCACGGATCGATTCATTCGGCTCATCCAGCGTATATGTATGCGAAGGGAGATGCTCATCGCAATATTTTTCCTTATCGCACATTGGTTTGGGGAGAGTATTGGAAGAAAGTACTGGTTGAAAAAGGGAATTATCCTGAAAAGTCGATTTGTGTTGTAGGTCAACAACGCACAGATTCTATTCATGCGTTGGTTCAACGCAAAGATTATTTTAAATCCAGATTTTCTTTGCCTGATGCTCCAATTATATTGTTTGCTACCCAACCGCAGCAAGATATTTCGATGAGACGGCAAGCGGCCAAGGACGTATTCACGGCATTAAAAAGTATGCCTACAATGCATGGATTGATCAAATTGCATCCTGCAGAAAAAAATGACGAGATGTATTACCGGGCAATATCAGTAGAATCTGGCTGTTTCAATTTTTCTTTTGCCAAGGATATGGATTTATACATCGGTTTGGCCCTTGCGGATATTGTTATTACTGCCTTTTCTACGGTGGGTACCGAGGCTGTCTATTTTAAAAAACCGATATTAATTTGGGATCCATTGAATCAAGACCTGTTGGGTTTGCTCAATAAAGGATTGGCTTTTCCGGTGAAGGATGCTGAGGACATTATGCAAATAACCACAGAGATTATGGTCCAAGGAATTTCTAAATCCGATCAATTGTTAGAAGAGTATATATCCATGTATGCCCACAAAATAGACGGAAACGTTGCTTCGCGAATTTGGCAGATTATACAAAGTGCTTGACTATCATTTGTCCACCAACGACAATTAATATAATCGCTGTAACAGTTTTGATTTGCTTTTGATTCAAAATTTTTATTCCAATTCTACTACCAATAATTCCGCCGCAAAGGGCTGTAAATGCCCATTCCCAGTGCCATTCAAAACTTTTTTCCAAATTAGGAATGAGAATCAATAGACTTAAAATGGAGTTGATGAGAATCAGATAAACACTGAGTGTGGCAATATTTTTAGGACGCCCCCATCGGCTCATGTGTAAAATGGGGGAGAGGTAAATTCCGCCACCAATGCCGGTCATACCCGCAATCACGCCAACAATAGCCGAAATAATAATTAACTGCCACTCTTTTAAATTGAAATATTGACGATCCAATCTTTCTTGAAAAAAAAGTGCAAACCCTGCTAATATCAAGGCCGCGCTCATGATATATTGCAAGACACCATCATTTTTGAAAAAATAGGCGGTTGCACTACAAGCCAAAGCGGAAGTCAAAAGAATTTTCCAACCATCTCGCCAAACTTGATTGAATTGAAGACTCCATTGTATTGAGCCCTGCGCTGTTACAGCAGTATTACAAATCAGACCATGGATTTTGTTGGAAAGAAGGGTAGTGGGTGAAGAGCTGGATAGCAAAGCCAAGTACATACTGCCTCCGCCAAACCCGGCTGATGCGTAAATAAATGCAATAAGGAAAAATAATCCGTTCATGCTGATTGACTCGGTTTCATTTGTTCAATTACCTTGCTCACATCATTCTCTGCCTTTTTGAGTTTTTCTTGACAAAATGCAACTAACTCAGCTGCTCGAGCTACTTTCTCTGACAGCTGATCGATGGAGATAGCATCGTTTTCTATGGCCTTTGAGATTTCAAGTAATTCTTCAAATGCAGATTCATAAGAGGTTGAAATTACCTTTTCATTTTTACTCATGTGGATCGATTGATTTAATTTGTGTTTGAATAACTCCATCTTTCATTTCAATGCTGATGGCATCGCCAGGTTGTACCTGATGAATGGAGGTCAATATTTTGTTTAGAGAAATTATTCGAGCATAACCTTTTTCAATCCAACGTTTGGGATCTTTGGACTGAATGTTTTGTTGAATCCAACTCAGCTTTTCGTTTTTATGAAAAAGAGAACGGTTGGTTTCCAGTACAATTTGTTCAATCAAGGGTGTAAGTTGTTTTTTAGCCCACTTTAATTTTTGCGTCGATGCATGTTGTATGGGAATGAAACAATGATTGAGGTTGTTTCGCTTTTGATTGAACAATTGAATTGTCTTTCCTTCAAGCTTTACTTGGTAAGAGCTCAATTGCTCAATATGATTGCGAATAATGGTGTAGGGCTCAACTGAAAATTGAAGGGATAACATGCGAAGCATATCCCAAGACGACTTGCATTTTTGTTCACATAATGCGGAAATAGATCTTCCCAAGTCTTCAATTTTTTCGTCAAAATTTCGGTTGTGATGGATCAATTCTTCAGCCACTTTGGTAGGTGATTTGAAAAAAGAGTGAGCCACTTCATCAGCCAATGAGACATTGCTAGTATGGCCAATGCCGGTATAAATCGGAATGGGGCAACGAATGATTGCTTCTGCCAAAGTAAATTGATCATAGGCGTGCAAATCCAAAGAAGCGCCGCCACCTCGAACGATGACGATGACATCAAAGTGAATAGAACTTTGAAAAATTTGCTTGATCGATTCTCGAATACTTTGGGCGGCATGCTCACCTTGCATGGTAGCAAAAAAAGGAACAACATTCCATTTGTACTGCCATCGGTTGTTTTGAAGTTCGTGCAGGAAATCCAAACCTCCTTCCGCTTGCTGCGCGGTAATGATGGCGACATTTTGAATCACTTGAGGAAGGGTCAAAGTCTGATTGAGTGAGTGCAATTGACCATCGATTCGTTTTAATTTGTCTGGATATTTCGAAAGTAGCTGCAAGATGGTCTTTTCCTTCGAAAGCAATAGAGATCCTAAAGTGTATTGTGCATCAATATTGATGACTTCGCCACTTAAACCAAAGGTTGGATGAAATTGAATGGAGACTTTGATCAAGATCTCCATCCCTTTTTTCAAAGTTTGTCCCGTCTTTTTTTCAAATTCTTCAATGACTTCAAACTTGCGCCAAAGATTGGCGGACAATCGCGCTCGGAAAGTACCCGGCGAATCTCCCTTTTCAACCAATTCAAAAAATGCTTGCCTCTTTTCGTTTTTAATATTGACTTGACCGATCTCAGCAATGACATCAAAAGTTTTTCCACGAAAAGAATTTTCAATGGAAAATTGAATCAATTGATTGAGCTCAGATAAACGAATCATTAAATATCGGTTGCCGATTTGACCTTTCTGTGTAAAAGATTCTTGAGGATACCTCGACGTTTTTTCTCCTTTTTCAAAACGGTGCATTCTATACCAACATTGGTTTGCCAGGCGACATTCTTTTCTTCGATGCGATGCCAATAAGTTCCAGAGATGGACTTTTCCATGTCAGCACTATTCCAAGTGGGCGTTGCTTGCAGAATAATAAATGGTGAAACCACAATTCTGGGTCCCAATAATATCATTCTATGTCCCATTCCAATGGAGAAAGAAGTATAGCCTTTCCATGAACTGGAGAAGGAAAGTTCTTGATTGACTTTGACATGACTTTGCCAAATATGGTAACCAGCACCCGTCAGAAAATAAAACCGAGGTCCCATTGGGCCAGTGTTCATCTTGCCTTTGATTGCTTTTGGATTAAACACCAAATGACCATTTAATCCTACATCTTGTGTCGTTGTCCATCGATCAACGGCTCCCCATTTGGACCATTGATCCAAACGTTGGTAGGGAATTTCAACGCGAACAAATATTCCTCGAGGCGTCGATATTTTGTAATATTTATTCAGACCAATGCCATAACCATGGTGTGCATATTGGATGCCTTTGTCCAAAAATGAATTGGATAAATTGAACATTTCAACCGCTCGGTTAACATGATTATTTTGAAAGTATTGATATCGAAAATCAACTGACCATTGAGACTTGCCTTGCTTTGCGAAAGCCACCGAAATCAATAGAAAAAAGATCAACTTCTTCATACCTCAGTCATGATTTGTTGAACGGCCCGCGCTGCTGTTTCCATTGCTCCATGGATCGTTCCATGATGTCCTTCTGTATGGGTTGCTTCGCCAGCCCATGATATTTTGTGTTCAATACTGGGAACAAAAGCATATCGCAGGGTAGAGGCACCAACTGGACTGTAACTCTGAATCCCCTGAATCCATTGATCTTGCGACCAATCATGAACTTTGGATTGCACCAGATTATTGGAGGCGATTGAATTTCCAAAATGGTTATCCAACTGTTGCAAAAGTGCGGCTACTACCGGAGTAGGCCCCGCTTGGGCATTTTCGAAAGCAGTTCCATACAAGTTGGCCATTAATGAATGATTCACTACAGAGCGACCTCCCGAACCAATTACCTCGAAATTCGGACACAAGCCATCCATCTGCAATCTTCGCGCATCGGTTTCCCAAAATCGTTGATTGAATTCCAATAGAACTTGCATACCGGGGCGCATGGATATGCCATTAATAGCGGATGAAACATTGGATGGAAGGGCAGGATTGAAATTGATTTGCGACTTGAGAATGGATATTGGAGCGGCAACAATGACCTTGTCATGGTTATAAAAATTACCGGTTGAATCGGTTAAAACAACCTGACTGTTGGAATAGTCAACTGTAGTGATGGGTGTTTGATATTGAATCGAAAGATCTTGAAATGAGCTCAGTATTACCGAACTCAAACTACCATTGCGCAATTGACGTTGGGTAGTTCCACTCGAAGCATTTTGAATTTTAGATGTAATCCCTAAAATGCCCATAATATCCGTCGTGGCACCATTTCTTATTCCCAATCGAGCATTCCAAACAGGAAGGGTAGAAGCGGGTACACCTTGATTAGAGGCATACAAATTGGCATTCATGTCAGCTCCATGGTAATCGCGTAATCCTAAAATTACCTCATCCAATTTTTTCATGGACAATTGATCCTTCATGATTTCTTCACTCAACCAATATCCCTCTACAAAAGCATAATCTTGAATCGGAGAGTCGATCCATTGAGCGCCATTGCTCGTCATTAGATTGAACAAAGCATGGTTTTCACCTTCAATAATCGAAGCTCCCCATTCTACGCTATGATCTAAAATACCGTCCTCCGAAAAAATCCGACCACCCAAACGATCGGATGCTTCATAAATGCGGTAAGGGATTCCTTGTAGTTGGAGCAAGTATCCGGCATAAAGTCCTGCTATTCCGCCACCAATAATTCCCACACTTCCTGAGAATTTGGAGTCGGGTAGCGGATATTTCGTGCATGACGAAAGGAGTGATGAACCCAATATCATCCCGGGTACTCCAAGTCCCAAAAGACGAATCACCTCGGCGCGGCTGTATGTGGTTTTGATTTCCTGCTTCATTTGCTTCCGTTAGCGAATATGCAACTTAAAAAAATGAGTACTGCTGTATGTTGATAAAAAAAATGGAATGTGAATCATCAAACCCACTATCCACAATACTTTCGTAGTTTCGACAACTTAGAAAAGATGGCAGAGAATGTAAGTTACACAGAGGACAATATCCGGTCGCTAGAATGGCATGAGCACATTCGATTGCGTCCTGGAATGTATATCGGTAAATTGGGTGATGGTTCATCATACGATGATGGTATATACGTATTGCTCAAGGAAATATTGGACAACAGTATTGATGAATTTGTGATGGGCAATGGAAAAGTCATTGACATTACAATCAAAGACAATACGGTTTCGGTTCGTGATTACGGCCGAGGCATTCCATTGGGAAAGGTGATTGATTGCGTTTCTAAAATCAATACAGGTGGTAAATATGATTCCCGAGCATTTAAAAAATCAGTCGGATTAAATGGAGTAGGTACCAAGGCAGTCAATGCCTTGAGTAGTTATTTTAAAGTTGAAAGTTTCAGAGAAGGACAGAGTAAAGCCGCGGAATTTGAAAAAGGAAAAATAACCCAAGATCACAAGCAAGCGCCTTCCTCTGCTAAAGATGGAACCGCCATGACTTTTATTGCAGATGCTTCCATATTCAACAACTTCCAATTCAGAATTCAACACGTTGAGAAATTACTCTGGAATTACTGTTATTTAAATGCAGGATTAACCATCGTTTTCAACGGTCAGAAATACAAATCTGAAAATGGTCTGCAAGATTTGTTGAATGCCAATATGAGTGAGGATCCTTTGTATCCCATCATTCATATTAAAGGCAGTGATATAGAAGTCGCCATTACCCATACCCAAAGTTACGGGGAAGAATATTACAGTTTTGTCAATGGTCAGTATACGACTCAAGGCGGAACGCACCAGGCTGCATTTCGAGAAGCATATGTGAAGGTGATCCGTGATTTCTTTCAAAAAGATTACGAAGCAGTGGATATCAGAGCCGGAATTGTTGCTGCGGTTGCCGTAAAAGTGATTGAACCCGTTTTTGAATCTCAAACAAAAACCAAATTGGGTTCCAACGAAATTGAACCCGAAGGAAAATCGATCAAGGCTTTTGTTCAAGAATTTTTGTCCAAAGAGTTGGATAATTTTCTGCATAAAAATCCTGAGGTTGCGCAGAATTTATTGAAGAAGATTCTTCAAAGTGAGCGAGAGCGAAAAGAGTTGGCCGGTATTGCGAAACTAGCTCGAGAAAGAGCGAAAAAGGCGAATTTGCACAACCGAAAACTCCGAGATTGCAAATTGCATTTTGGTGATAAAAGTGATCGAGCAGGGGAGACAACTTTGTTTATTACGGAGGGGGATTCAGCCTCTGGCTCAATTACCATCGCGCGTGACGTTCAAACCCAAAGCGTATTTTCACTCAAGGGAAAGCCATTGAACACTTATGGATTGACCAAAAAAGTAGTCTACGAAAACGAGGAATTTAATCTTTTGCAAGCGGCCTTGAACATTGAGGATGGTTTAGATGGATTGCGATACAACAATGTCGTTATTGCTACCGATGCCGATGTCGACGGGATGCACATCCGTTTGCTGATGATTACTTTCTTTTTGCAATTCTTCCCGGATTTGGTCAAGTCAGGTCATTTGTATGTTTTGCAAACGCCGCTTTTTCGCGTGAGAAATAAGAAAGAAACCATTTACTGTTATAGCGATGAAGAACGAATCAACGCCATCAAAAAACTAGGAACCAAACCAGAGATTACTCGATTCAAGGGATTGGGCGAAATTTCTCCTGAAGAGTTCAAGAATTTCATAGGCGCAGATATCCGTTTGGAACCGGTGGTCATCGGTAAAGAAATGCACATCAAAGACCTTTTGGAATTTTATATGGGCAAAAATACACCGGATAGACAAGAGTTTATTATCTCTAATCTTAAGGTTGAAAAAGATGATATTGATACTTTGAAATCAGAAAAAATCGAGGAGGAAATATGAGTGAAATGGACGAAGAATTGAATCCAATTACCCCAGAAGGTGCTGATGAAGCACAATTGAGTGGAGTTACCGAAGTGAATGGGTTGTATAAAAATTGGTTCTTGGACTATGCATCTTATGTTATTTTGGAGCGAGCCGTTCCTCATATCAATGATGGTTTAAAGCCAGTTCAAAGAAGAATTCTGCACAGCCTTTGGGAAATGGACGATGGTCGCTTTAACAAAGTGGCCAATGTCATTGGAAATACGATGAAGTACCATCCGCATGGTGATGCTTCAATTGGAGATGCTTTGGTACAATTGGGACAAAAGAATTTGTTCTTGGATACGCAAGGTAACTGGGGAAATATTTTTACAGGAGACAGCGCTGCGGCATCACGTTATATCGAAGTTCGACTGAATAAGTTTGGACAAGATGTCATTTTCAATCCCAAGACCACCAAATGGTTGATGTCTTATGATGGACGAAACAAAGAGCCTGAAACTTTACCAATGAAGTTTC
>CANFLZ010000072.1 GCA_947448135.1 Flavobacteriales bacterium | reverse complement strand
GTTGGTGTTTGGAATGAAATAAAAGATCCATCACCAGCATCAAACCATGAAGAATCTCCTAACGCACCACCCAAGTTGACACAAGCATGAATTGCAGAAGAATAACCAGGATGGTTGGGATAAGACAAAGTATCTTCCGTTCCAGGAGCTACAAATCCTGCTGTAGTTCCCCAAGTTGTTCCATCTAAATTTCCATTTACTGATTCTAAAACCATTGGCAATGGTTGAGGTCCGAGTGGAGTTTGAACCACACGGGTGAATTTAGGAAGGACAACATCCTCATATACATCCAAAGTAGTAGTTGCCAAAGAAATATAACCTCCAGTACCTTGACCAAATGCCACAATACGTGTAGTGTCTACTCCATACATGTTACCCATTTCTGCAACAGACTTGCGGAAGAAACGAGCAGCAGTGCGAGAATCTTGTACACCACGATAAGACGCGTTGATCAAAGTATACACACGGCCTTCTTGAGATGTATCAATTGGGTTCCATCCCAATCTGTAATCACATGATGCCACTACATATCCCATGCGCGCAAGACGAGAACAAATCTCAACAGCAGATGAATCTGTACGAGTTCCACCTGTTCCACCATTTTGTGGATGAGGTAGGAAATTTCCTGTATGGAAGAACAATACCAATGGACGGTTGGTTTCAACATCACCAGCAGGCGTATATACATCCATTTTCAAAGCCTCAGGAACGGCTTGTCCCAAAACACTGTAATACAAAACGGTTGCATTCACTCCATATGTAACGTTTGACTCAACGTTTACATCAGTGAATACCTCATTGAGGTAACGGGTTTGGGCACTCACAGATGTGGTGGCCATTGCCATCAAAATGGCAAAAAAACTGTAGAGTTTTTTCATGTTTATTTGATTTTGATTTAAAATTTTACTTTTTTGAAGGGATTTTATTCCACTCATATCGTAGGCTAATATAGGCCAATCTCCCGATTCTTGGACCGCCATAGGTCTGAAACTGATAGTTATTGAGGACATTGGAAGCGCCCAATTTGATATTTAAACTGGCCTTTTTGACTTGATAATTGACCTGAGCATCCAACAAATCATAGGTAGGAACAAATCCCGTGAATTGAGGAGAACCCTCGAATAAAAATCCTTGAATCCATTTGTAGTTCAAACTATATCCCCACTCATTGCCTTGTGAATTCGTGAATAATTTTTCTCCCGTTAATCCAACATTGAATTTATTTCTGGGTGTATTAAAAGCCGGTACGATGGGATCATCATTGGAAATTTTTACCAATTGGTTCCAAGAGTAATTCGCAGAAACCGTGTGTTTTTCATGGTAATAATATTGAACACCTAAATTCACCCCTTGAGTAGTGACCTTACTCGCAGCATTGGCTGCATAACGATACACGATGATATCCGAAGGCAAACCGGTCTGGGCATCAAATGCCGCTCGAAGTCCAATGTTGTACCCGATAAAATCACGGTAGTGGCTCATGTAAGCACTCAAATCTAAAAATACCCGATTGAAAAACGCTCCTCTGTAGCCCACTTCGAAAGTTTTCACTCGCTCTGGTCGAATAGGATCAATGGAGAAATATTGCAATTTATCGACGTTCAGATTACCGCGATAAGCGGCAAATGATTCAATCGTAATCAACGAATCGGCACCATTCAAATTTCCGCTTAGAATGGCAGGCCCGATATTCAAATGCAAATACTGATCGGTCAAAGTTGGATTGCGCAATGCTGACGAAACAGAATAGCGGATATAATGTCCTGGCGCCGGTTTTAGTACCAAAGAGGCCGCTGGACTAACAATCCAATTGAAATTTCGATTCTTATCAGCGCGCACAGTAGCTGTCATGATCACATTATCCGAAGCGTTGTGCTTTTCAATACCATGATAGGCGCCGTATTCATAGGTCGTAATTCTTGCTGCGCCATCTGAAAAAATTGTCCCCAAGCTGTATGGTCGATAAACCCTACCACTGGCGCCTGTCTTCATTTTCCAACCTTTTACTTCCCATTGGTATTGGGCTTGTCCATTGAACAAAGAAGATCGATCAGAAAATCGTGTCCCATTTTCAACACTGTTATTTTTGGCGGCAATTATTTGATGAAAATGCTCATCAAATTGTGTCGTTCCCGGCGCAAAATATCCCAATTCATCCAACGGCAATCCTGCATTGCCATTATTGGTTAGATTGGCCACTTGTTGGTGCCAAGCCGTCAAAGAATCATGATATTGAGTTGTCCATTGTGACAACGCGTTGTAATCATATGGCAAATAAAATTGACTGTACGTTGGATCTGCTATAGGTCCTGGCCAGTTGGGATTGGTCTGTAGCTCAGGATAACCCAACCCTGCAATCTTAGGGTTGATTTGACTATTCCAATATTTGGTGTAAACCTTGGCCCAATCTTCATTGCTTCGGGCTTGATCCAACATTTTCATGGCGGTGAAATAAGGATCATAACTTTTGCCTGCGTCTTCCCCTGTTCCATACAATCGAATAAAATACTTGTCTTTCTTATTCAATTCAATTTTTCCCTGATAAAACAAAATATCCTTCAAGCTGAATCGATTGTCCCCTTGATACACTGTTGTTCCACCGCCGACATTTCCTCCCACCACTAACTCTGGACTATTCAATTCCAACTCTGGCTTCAATCGCCAATGTGCCGCCAAATTGGCCTTGTAATTTTTGGTATTGTAATCGACCAAATCCTTCTCATTGTATCCGGTTCGATAGAATGTCCCAATGCCCTTATAATTCCACGGCGATGCCCCTGACAAATCATTTGCTGGAAAATACTCGTCTCCGTACATATTCACCGCATCCCATCTTCCTGGATTGTTGGATCCGTTGGGCGAATTTTCTGTTGGATTATAATTGGTAGCTTCCCAATCGTAGGCTTTTAAGGCAAAGACATTTACTTTAAATGCCAGATACTCTTGACCCTTTTCATTTTTTATTGCATCAGCCCAACGTGCAGAAAATTCATTCAGATTGCGCTCACCAACTTTCAATTGAGCAGAAACACCTTTGAAAACAAAAGGATTTTTTGTTTCCATACTCACCACTCCATTGAAAGCACCTGGACCATAATAAGCGCTACTCGCTCCTTGGATGATCTCAACACTTTTTACGTCCAAATCAGGCGCTCCTAAAAAATTACCCAAAGAGAAATTCAATCCTGGTGATTGGTTATCAACACCATCAATGATTTGAAGGGTTCGAACTGGAGACGTAGAATTAAATCCCCTTGTATTGATAATTCGAAAACCCAGAGACGCCGTCGTCAAGTCAACTCCCTTTAGTGATCCCAAGCTCTCATAAAAACTACCCGTAGCACTTTGCTTGATCGCCTTTAAATCCAAAGTCTCAATCGTTAATGGACCTTGCTTCACTTTTTCATTGATCCGCTCTCCGCGGATGTCCAAAGTTTTAGAGGTACTATTCTCTTCAGACATTTCAATGAGCACATCACGTTCTGACTTTTGAAATGTCTTTTCTTGCGTTTCATACCCGATGAAGCTAAAGATTAAAGTACACGGATAATGCTGCGGAACAAGCGAAAATTCTCCTCGTTCGGAAACAATTTGTCCGTTGGGTGTCCCTTTTTCTTGAATCGCTACTCCTGGTAGAGGATTACGCATTTTGGCATCGCGGACAACCCCTTGAATGGATTGGCCACAAAGCAATTGCGCTGGAATCAAAAAGACTCCAAAAAGTAGTGTTTTGAATTTCATGACAAAGCGAATATCGCGTTTTTACGCGAAATTTCCAGGATGCGCTTCACGCATTATCCCAAGCACGCTGTCAATAACGTCCTCTACAGTTGGCTTAGAAAAATAATCTCCATCGGTTCCATACGCTGGCAAATGCGGCTTAGCCGTAAGCGTTACAGGTGCAGAGTCCAAATATTGATACCCGCCTTGTCGGTGTAAAATATCATTCAATAAATAACCCGATGCACCACCCGGAACGTCTTCATCGACAATCAACAATCGATTGGTCTTTTTCAGAGACTGCAAGCAAATTCCTGTGGTATCAAATGGCAACAATGTCCTGGCATCCACTAATTCGATTGAAATGCCTTCTTCTCGAAGTTCTTTTGCCGCTGCTGCACAAATATGAAAAGTAGATCCATAAGAAACGAGTGTGATGTCCTCACCTTGTTCCACTACTTCTGCAATTCCAATGGGTGTTCTGTATTCGCCCAAATTTTTAGGCATTGGCTCTTTGGTTCGGTATCCATTCAAGCACTCTACTACCAAAGCTGGTTCGTCACTTTCCAAAAGGGTCGCATACATACCCGCTGCATGTGTCATATTTCTGGGAACACATACCACCATACCTCTTACACTATGAACAATGGCACCCATAGGGCTTCCACTGTGCCAAATACCTTCCAAACGATGACCTCGAGTGCTGATGATAGCGGGAGCCTTTTGCCCTCCTGCCGTTCTGTATCGCACACTTGCCAAATCATCGCGCATGATTTGCAATGCATAATAGATATAATCCAAATATTGAATCTCTGCAACCGGACGCAATCCACGCATGGACATTCCGATGGCTTGACCCAAAATAGACGCCTCTCTGATTCCAGTATCAGTGACTCTAAACTCACCATACTTCTCCTGTAATCCTTCACAAGTTTGATTGACACCACCAATCTTTCCAACGTCCTCTCCAAAAATTAAAACCTCTGGACGCTTGGCCAATTGATAATCCCAAAAATCCCGAAGAATAACCCTACCATCCACTTGCTCGGGATTGTTGTCATATTGTACATCCAAAACGGGAATATTCAATACACTTTGAGAACCCTCATTGTACAACTCACTGCTGTACATTTTTTGATATTTGTTCTGCAAGTATTTGTACCATTGAGCCAAGCCTGCTGCAGCTTCATTGCCCTTGATCAAGCGTAAAACGCGATGCATCGTTGACATCATATCTTTTCTACCCGGCTCTTTGGACTTGTTGAAAGCAGCAACAATTTCAGAGCATCCTGCTAATCCTTGAACCGCAGTCAGATGTGACTTGGTAGCCTCAACATCCTCATCGATCGAATTTCTATAACTGGCCCAAGCATCTTTTTGTTCCTGACGAACAAAGTTTTTGGCTTCTGATTGAATTTCTTCTAATTCCGATTCCGAGGCAATTCCTTGCGCCAAAATAAATTTCTTGAATTGCACCAAACAATCCCAATCTTGATACCAATCCAATAATTCCTTGGACTTGTAACGCTCATGAGAACCGGATGTACTGTGGCCTTGGGGCTGAGTCAACTCTTCCACATGAACCAAAACAGGAACATGTTGCTCTCGACACAACTTCACTGCTTTGGCATAGGTTAATACCAGTTCAGCATAATTCCACCCCTTGACTTTGAAAATTTTAATTCCATCACCATTGTCATTTAATTCAAATCCCGACAACACTTCAGAAATGCTCTCCTTTGATGTCTGATACTTTTTCGGAACACTGATTCCCCAGCCATTGTCCCAAACGCTCATGCAGAGCGGAACATGAAGCACAGCGGCTGCATTCAATGATTCCCAAAATAAACCTTCTGAAGTGGAGCTATCGCCTATCGTTCCAAACGCAACCTCATTTCCCTTATCTGAGAAGTGAACCCAATCATGAAGTTCCTTGACATTCTTGAAAATTTTACTGGCTTGAGCAAGACCCAACAGACGGGGCATTTGTCCACCTGTAGGCGAGATATCCGATGAAGAATTGTACATCTCCATTAAATTTTTCCATTGCCCATTCTCATCCAAAGTCCGTGTAGCATAATGCCCACCCATTTGACGTCCGCCACTTGCAGGCTCTTGCTCGATATCCGTGTGAGCATACAATGCAGCAAAGTATTGGCGAACCGTTAGTTCACCGATAGCCATCATGAAAGTTTGATCGCGGTAGTAACCAGATCTCCAATCACCCTTCTTGAAAGCGCGCGCCATAGCGATTTGCGCCAACTCCTTTCCATCACCGAAAATCCCAAATTTGGCTTTCCCGGTTAATACTTCTTTCCGTCCCAAAAGAGAAGCCTCACGGCTAATCCATGCAAGACGATAATCGTTCAATAAAGTTTGTTGTGCGCTAAGGCCCGACTGATGAATTGACAAAGAAAAATTTGACATGAGGCAAAGATAATTCTTAGAGCCTCTGCCTCATTCAAATTTTCATCTTAAAATCAATGGCCTTTAGCAGCCAAATATCTTTCTGCGTCCAAAGCAGCCATTGCACCTGAACCGGCAGCAACGATGGCCTGACGATAGGTTTTATCGGCGACATCACCCGCCACAAATACACCAGGAACATTGGTCTTGGTAGATCCAGGTTCGTTGATGACGTATCCTGTCTCGTCCATGGTTAGCCAAGGTTTGAAAACATCCGTATTGGGTTTGTGACCAATAGCGACAAAAAATCCAGTTACAGCAACCTCTCGGGTTTCTGTTCCATTGATCAAGAAACGAGCTCCAGTTACTCCGTCTGTGCCCAAAACCTCTTCTGTAGTGGCATTCCAAATAACCTCAATGTTGGGGGTATTTAAAACGCGGTGCTGCATGACTTTGCTTGCACGCATTTTGTCACTTCTTACGATCATGTACACCTGGCGACACAATTTTGCCAAATAAGTAGCTTCTTCGGCAGCTGTATCTCCTGCTCCAACAATCACAACATCTTGATTGCGGTAGAAAAACCCATCGCAAACAGCGCAAGCACTTACTCCTCCTCCGATATCTCTCAATCGCAATTCACTCTCCAACCCCAACCATTTGGCTGAAGCTCCAGTAGCGATGATCACAGCATCTGCACTCACCACGTGCTTTCCATTGTCAAACTCAACAATGTGCTTGTCACCTGAAAAATCAACTTTGGTCGCCCAACCGTTTCGAATATCCGTACCAAATCGAGCTGCTTGATTTTTCAAATCTTCCATCATTTCAGGACCTTTGACGCCATTGGGATATCCTGGAAAATTATCCACTTCTGTGGTATCCATTAATTGCCCTCCGGGCTGATTACCCATGTACATCACGGGTTTCAAATCTGCTCTAGCAGCATAAATAGCCGCTGTATATCCTGCAGGACCACTGCCTATGATCAAACAATGTATATGCTCATTCACTTCCATAATGCTTTATTTTTTAGCAAATATAATCGGGTCAGTAATTAATCAAAATTCAAGTTGTGGGTTTTGGGTTGGGGGTAGACGGTTAGGGGTTGGGGGTTGTTGTATTAACTCAATACCCAATACCCAATACCCTCTACACACTATATTCCGTTCTCAAAAATTCATCCCAAAGAACATCTTCTGGCATTGGGGCAATGATCTCAATCATTTCCTTTTTGGTGGGATGAGGAAACTTAATTTTTCGAGCATGCAAATGAATGCTTGCATTTTCGTTGGTTCGCTTACTTCCGTATTTCACATCTCCTTTGATGGGGCAACCCAAAAACGCCATGGTTGCTCTAATCTGATGATGTCGTCCTGTTTTGGGATAGATCTCGACAAAAGTATAGTGATCACTTTTCCCTTTCACCTGATAGGTCAATTCACTTTCCTTTCTTCCGGCTCCTGCTTCCTTGAAAGAAAAAGTTTTGTTCTGTCTTTCATCTTTCCAGAGATAATTGATCACTGTATCAGACTTTTTGGGAAGTTCTCCCTTAACAACTGCCCAGTAAGTTTTTTGTACCTCACGATCCTTGAAAGCAACCGTAAGACGAGACAGGGCTTTAGAGGTTTTGGCATACACCACAGCGCCGCTCACAGGACGATCGATGCGATGAACAGTTCCCACAAAAACTTCTCCTGGTTTGTTGTATTTTTTCTTGATGTATTCTTTGACAACATCACTCAATACAACATCTCCCGTTTTGTCGGCCTGAACAATATCACTACTTCTCTTATTGACGATGATCACATGGTTATCCTCAAACAACACCTGTAAGTTTTCTACTCTTGTCGAAACGATCGGAGCAACAGGGGCTTGCGCCCAATCTTTTTTAGGAGGTTGCGCCATTAATACTGCTCAGATGAATTCGGAAAATCTTTTGACTTGACATCTACAATATATTGCTTCACGGCTTCAGTCATTGTCTCTCCTAAATTGGCATATCGACGTAAAAAACGAGGGCTAAAATCTTGGGTCAAACCGAGCATGTCATGCAATACCAAAACTTGTCCATCAACACCCGCGCCCGCACCAATTCCGATTATAGGCACTTGAACAGACTTGGCAACTTCCTCGGCCAACTTCGCTGGAATTTTCTCTAACACAATGGCAAAAACACCGGCTTCTTCCAACATCTTGGCGTCCTGTTTCAATCGCTCTGCCTCCATCTCTTCCTTGGCGCGAACTTGATAGGTACCAAATTTATAAATGCTCTGCGGCGTCAATCCCAAATGTCCCATCACCGGGATTCCTGCAGTTAAAATTCGCTTGATCGAATCTTCTATTTCTGCTCCCCCTTCTAATTTAATTGCATGTCCTCCGGTTTCTTTCATGATTCGAATTGCAGAGTTCAAAGCCTCTTTGGAATTGCCTTGGTACGAGCCAAAAGGCATGTCCACAACCACCAACGATCTTTTGCACGCTCGAACGACAGAGGATGCATGATAAATCATCTGATCCAACGTTATGGGCAAAGTGGTCTCGTGTCCAGCCATTACATTGGAAGCGCTGTCACCTACCAAAATAACATCAATTCCCGCAGCATCGATGAGTCCGGCCATCGTAAAATCGTAGGCCGTTAACATGCTGATTTTTTCACCTTTCACCTTCATTTCGTGAAGCGTGTGGGTGGTAACTCTTCGAATATCTTTATTCACTGACATTTGGCAAATGTCGTAAATCCCATTGACTTGAAAAAGGATGTTGGCTTTTGAATGTCAATAAATCTTTTTT
>CANFLZ010000071.1 GCA_947448135.1 Flavobacteriales bacterium | reverse complement strand
GAATTCAAGTTCACTCGTACACCAAGATGATCCATCAAATCTCCCAATGCTTTGGTAATCGCATGCATTCCACCTTTGGGCATGAAGGCACCTATTCCATGTTCGAGGTGAGGAATCATGCTCATCATCGCCGGTGTCTTATAAGGACTGCTTCCATTATAAGTCGCATAACGATTCATTAGCTGAATCGTCTTGGCATTCTTAAAGTATCGGGAATTGCGCTGATGCAACGTTCCCCAAATAGGCATAAAAGGCAAATAAAATAATGAACGCCAAAAACTCCATTTGCGAATGGGTAATCGTTGCAGACTATTCTCTAAAAAAACATCCTTGGTATTTTGATATATCCAACGGGCCCGATCAAAATAATGATTCACTTTGCTCTCGTCCTCTCCCAAATGTTGCGCAATTTCACGGGCCCAATCTTTTTCATTTTGTGATGCCTTCAATCGAACACCATCCTCCCAAAAATAATGAGCGACACTTGCGAGTCGCTCATATTCAAATTTAGAAGATACCGAAACATTGGCTAACTGAAAAAGCTCCTCCACCAAATGAGGCAAAGTAAACAAGCTCGGCCCTAAATCAAAACGAAAGTCACCAATGTTCTTTGCATGCAACTTGCCACCGATATGATCAGAGGCTTCAAATACCTCTACTGCATATCCTTGACAAGCCAATCGAATCGCAGTAGCCATGCCACCAATGCCGGCACCAATGACAACTGCCTTTTTCATTTAAAATCCATTGACACCATTTACAGTGGTGTACTTTAATACCAAATTTTTATTGGGATAAATGCGTTTAAAAGCACTTTGCACCATCAAAGTAGCTTCATGAAATCCGCATAATATCAATTTCAATTTTCCAGGATAAGTATTGATATCACCGATAGCATACAACCCTGGGACATTGGTACTGTAATCAAACGTATTGACCTCAATTGAATTTTTATCAATGTTCAATCCCCACTCCGCCAATGGACCCAACTTGGGAGACAACCCAAACAAAGGCAACCAATGATCGGTTTCTAAAACTTCAGGATTCTCACGACCATCAATATTGACAACTACTGAATTCAAATTTTCTCCTCCATTCAATCCAACCACCTCCGCATTGGTAATCAAACGCATCTTTCCACTTTCACTCATGTCCATCACTTTTTGAACGCTATCCAAATGGCCACGGAAACTGGTCGATCGGTGAATCAAGGTTACATGCTCTGCCACTCCATTGGCCAAGAAAATCGACCAATCCAAAGCACTATCTCCACCGCCACTAATCACCACACGCTTACCACGATAAAACTCTGGATCACGAACAATATACTCGATTCCTTTGTCTTCAAAGTCAACGATATTGGAGATCGGTGGCTTACGGGGCTCAAAGCAACCCAAACCTCCTGCAATTGCAACGATTGGCGCTTTGTGTATTGTACCGCGATTGGTGGTTACAATAAAGTGATCGTTTTCATCTTTCTCAAAACTTTCAGCGCGCTCACCCAACGTAAAAGTTGGCTTGAAAGGCTCCGCTTGTTTCATTAAGTTATCAATCAAATCTCCCGCTAATACTTCTGGAAATCCAGGAATATCATAGATGGGTTTTTTGGGATATATCTCTGTCAATTGTCCTCCAGGTTGAGGCAATGCATCAATCAAATGACATTTTAATTTTAATAAACCTGCTTCAAACACTGTGAAAAGACCACAAGGGCCGGCTCCAATGATGATTATATCTGATTCTATCATATTAAAGATTTAGTCCACAAAAATAACATTCACAAAATATAGAACGTCACGATGAGAAACACATTTTCCCATGATATTGTTCATAAAGTAGAACGAAAAGCAAAAAAAAAACAGGACCAAAGTCCTGCTTTCAATATTCATGAGATGACTCATTATTTGAATGCATCAAACCCGGTAACATCCATTCCTGTAATCAACAAGTGAATGTCATGCGTTCCTTCATAAGTAATCACCGATTCCAAGTTCATGCTATGACGCATCAACGGATACTCATTGGTGATACCCATTCCACCCAACATTTGACGTGCTTCACGCGCAATGTTGATGGCCATATCCACGTTGTTACGCTTGGCCATCGAGATCTGCGCTGAAGTTGCTTTTCCTTCGTTGCGCAATTGACCCAAACGGAAAGTCAACAATTGTGCTTTGGTGATTTCGGTAATCATCTCGGCCAATTTCTTTTGTTGCAATTGGAAAGCCCCGATGGGTTTTCCAAATTGAATGCGCTCTTTGGAATAACGCAAAGCAGTATCGTAGCAATCCAAAGCCGCACCGATTGCACCCCAAGCAATTCCGAAACGAGCAGAGTCCAAACAGCTCAATGGAGCACCCAATCCACTGCGACCAGGCAATAAATTCTCTTTTGGAACTTTGACATTATCAAAAATCAACTCACCTGTATCAGAAGCACGTAGGCTCCATTTTCCATGCATGGTAGGGGTTGAGAATCCTTCCATTCCGCGTTCCACAACCAATCCATGGATACGACCCTCTTCATTCTTCGCCCAAACCACAGCGATCTGTGCGAAAGGAGCATTCGAAATCCACATCTTGGCACCGTTCAACAAATAATGGTCACCCATGTCTTTGAAATTGGTTACCATGCCTCCGGGATTGGAACCATGATCAGGCTCTGTCAAACCAAAACATCCCATCCATTCGCCAGAAGCCAACTTGGGCAAATATTTTTTTCGTTGTTCTTCAGTACCATATTTATAAATAGGATACATCACCAAAGATGATTGTACAGAAGCCGTAGAGCGCAATCCACTGTCGCATCTCTCCAACTCTTGCATGATGATTCCGTATGAAATATGATCGAGTCCTGCTCCACCGTATTCTTCGGGGATGTATGGTCCAAATGCCCCGATAGAGGCCAACCCTGGCAACAAGTGTTTGGGGAATTGACATTTTTCAGCAGCTTCTTCGATAATCGGAGAAACCTCTTTTTTAACCCATGCGCGCGCCGCGTCACGAACCAACTTGTGTTCATCAGTCAACAACTCATCCATCATGTAGTAGTCGTGACCTTGGTATAAATCTGTTCTCATTGCATTGATGATTTGTCGGCAAATATAAGCAGGACGAAGTTGAACTATATTTGATAAAATTCAGCTTATGAACTTTTCTCCACTAAAAATTGCGCAATTGGGTGCTGCCATCAAAAACACCTCGTTGCGCTATCCATTTATTATCCTGTTAATGGCCTTTGCAACCTTCCTTGCGTTATTCAATTTGTGGATGATCAATGAAGATGGAAATGACCAATCCTTTGAAGGATTTCGATGGGCATTCATCTTGGCATCGGGTCTTCCGCTCTATGTGGGCTATTTCATTTGGTATGAAAATCAAACCTTCAGCAATCGCATCTATAATGCTGCTCTATTGGCGCTCACGATTGGGATCCACTTTTACATCGGTCAGCACATTTATAACTTAGATATTGAATCATCTGCACACCACGAGCCCTATTGGATAATGAGCTGGTTGATCATCATTCACCTCTACCCTTCTATTTTACCTTTTTTCCAATCGCGAAAATTAAAAGGCTTTTGGAATTTCAATCATTGGATGTTCTCCAATTTCATCGCAAGTTCTTTTTATATCCTGCTTATTTATGCCGGAATAGCACTTGGTCTCGGAGGAATTCAATTGTTGCTATTTGAGGATCTCAGCTGGAAGGCTTACTTGACTTTTCTGTTTTTATTGATTGGCATTTTTCACCCCATCTTTTTCCTTTCATCTGCACCATCTGATGACGAAGAAGAACTGGGTTCTACCAATCTCTTGGCATTACAACGAATTCAACAATGGATTCTTTCTCCTCTTGTTGTGATTTATTTGAGCATCTTGTATATCTACATGGGAAAAATTATTGTTCAGCAAACATTACCCAAAGGATGGGTCAGCATTTGGATTCTGCTGTTCAGTATCATTGGATTGCTCAATTGGCTTTTGGCTCGTCCATTTGTTTCAGAAAACGCTTCCAAATGGATCATTACGTCCCGTAGATTTTTTTTATACCTCTTTCCGCTGATCGGATTGCTTTGGTATGCCATCCTCTATCGACTATTGGAATACGGACTGACAGAAACCCGATCCATCGTTGTTTTCATAGCGGTATTCTTGACCGCTGTGTCCCTTTTATTTTTTTGGAAACCCAAAACGCACATCATCGCCATTCCGTCTATATTGCTCGTCATTGCTTTCATTTACATCAATGGAGGCCCACTATCGGCGGCGCAGCTTTCCTATCATTCCCAAATGAGACAATGGAATTTGATAAAATCCAACCCTTCGCAATACACTTATGATCAAGCGGTGAATGTACTTCGATATCTTTCCGATTATCATCCCAATGAAGTGTCCTCTTTTTGTATTGACTGTGATACCACTTCCAACCAAGAAGTTGATGAGTATAATTGGGCAAGTCAACAAATTGAAAAAACCGACTGGGAATTTAAACAAGACACCAGTGTCTTTTTCGAAAATGAATACACCGACTTGATCATTGAATCAGACGGCCCATTGAACATTGCGGGATACAATGAAATGATTTATCTCAATAGAAATTCAGATGGAGATTCTCAAATGTTCAGCAACGGTTATTCTGCCAGAATCATTGCCGACGTGGTAAGTGATCCAGAAAATCAAAATGAAACTTTGCAAATTGTTATGCAAGACCAATCGGGTAATCAACAATCGTTTTTCTTCGGAAATAAATTGAAAGGATTGGTGGAAGATTGGAAAAATAAAAAAAGCAACCAAGACCGAAACATCGAAGGTCAAATCATCTTTGATTTCAATTTTCAAGGCAGGTCCTTTCGCTTTTTAAGTTCGTTTATCAGTTATGAAATTAATTCAAATAGAATCGATGGAATAAATGGGGAACTATTGATGAAATAAATACCATCAAATAAAAAAGGAGAACCAATGTTCTCCTTTTTTTGTGGGCCATACCGGAATCGAACCGATGACCTCTACCATGTCAAGGTAGCGCTCTAACCAGCTGAGCTAATGTCCCGAGTGGCGGCAAAGATAATCCTTACCGACCAGATTTTTTACATGTTATTGAATAAACTTAAAATCAATCTTTCATTGGACTCAAGCCCTTCTTCGATAATTCGATCCATCCAAACAGAATAATTAGATCGTTCCATTAAAATTTGTGATGTGCGAATAAACTTCTTCTTCGGTCCGTAACCGTTATCGGTTTCGTATTGCAAGTTGAATCCCAGCACCATCACTCGTTTACCAAAGGCATTGATCTTATTCACCATGTGCTGAAACTCACCATCTCCGCCAACGATAACGATGACATCGAAGCGATCTTGAGCCGCTAATGTGATTCCTTCTGCTGTGAAAGCCACATTCACAGGCTTGTCCAAAGGCTCTTGGGTTTCATTGTCCAAATGAATCGGAGTGTAATGCAACTTCACCCCTTGATATACCAAAGAATCTTCTGTCTTTCGCTCAGAGGTCATAATCTCAGAACGTTTTTGAGCATCTGGATATCGGGCCTCAAAAGCATTGGCCGAGTATCTTCCTTTGAACCAATGCGCCTCCACAATCGGACACAAATGATACTTAGAATGTTCAAGCTGCGCCACCTTGTGACGGATATACTCCATAAAACCAGAGAAGAAAAAGCTCTTCCCTACTTCATGATTATGCTTGTAAAATGAATTGACTTGAAGAAAAAAAGCGCCGTCAAAGAATACAGCAACTCTCGTGATTTTGTGATCGGATGTGTGATTCATATATGTATTAGTTAAAAAATTTCAGAGCAAATAAACAATAGAATTCTAAACAAATTATCCTTCGATTGGTTCAATCATTTTCGATTTATAGAATTTTTTAAAATCCATAATAATCATGGTCACCAATATTGGAAGAACGATGAAGGACAATTTGTTGAAATGCCAAGCCCTTTCAAAATCAAATTTCATGATAGACATGGTCGCTCTTGTCATGCCGCAACCGAGGCATTCTGTGCCTGTCAATTTGGTAAACAAACAGGGAATCGCAATATCCAATTTGGTAAACATCGCCAAAATAACCGCAATCAATTCATAGCCAATAAAAGCAGCCCAAATCCATTCACGCTTGATATACGCCAATACAATTGACAAGGAACTTTTTTTCATTGGTTTAAAATTGAAATTCGATTAATTCTTGAAGTGTAACCAAATGCTGTTCTCCCGAAAGCATGTTCTTGATGTTGATTTTTCCTTGTTTCAATTCTTCGTCGCCCATAACGGCCACAAAAGGAATATTCCGATCATCGGCATACTTGAACTGCTTTTTCATCTTGGCTGCAGTTGGATACAGATCACATGCAATTCCATTATCCCTCAATTGGTATACCCAACGAACAGTTTCGTGGATGGTCTCCTCTGAGAAATTGGCAAACAAAACTGTGACACTGGTATTCAAGGAAGTTGGAAACAAACTCAACTCTTCCATGACATCATAAATACGATCCGCACCAAATGAGATTCCAACGCCCGACATATCCGGCAATCCAAAAATCCCAGTGAGATCATCATATCTTCCTCCACCTCCAATACTGCCCATGTTCACTCCCTTGGCTTTCACTTCAAAAATAAATCCTGTATAATAATTCAAGCCACGTGCAAGGGTGATATCCCAAACCACCTCAGCGTTTTTCAATGGAGAAACTTGCAAAGCATTTTGTAAAAATGCCCACTCTTCTTTTGCCTTCTCTAATCCTGGGGTGGACAAAAGTTCATTCCAAACTTGCGCATCGCGCTGAATTCTTTCCACCCAATTCTGAAGCAATTCGATTTGACTGGACGACATTCCTTTTTCCGTCATCTCTTTAATCACGCCATCCCAACCGATCTTATCCAATTTATCCAAAGCGACTGTCATCTCCACAAACTTGTCTGACATTCCACAAACGTCTGCTAAACCTTGCAACATTTTCCGATTGTTGACATGAATAACAACCGGAAGATTTAGACGTTTGAAAACCGCATCATAGATTTTCATCAACTCCAATTCGCACCACAAACTATCCGTTCCAATCACATCAACATCACATTGAAAAAACTCGCGGTATCTACCTTTTTGCGGGCGATCGGCACGCCAAACTGGTTGAATCTGATATCGCTTGAATGGAAATGCAATGTCATTTTGATTCATGGCTACAAATCGAGCAAATGGAACTGTCAAATCATATCGCAATGCACGATCGCACAGCTGCGGTATTAGGTGCTTGTGATTCTTTTCATTCCAATCGGCATCATTCACCTTCTCAGCAAAGGCACCATTGTTCAAAATTTTAAAAAGCAACTGATCACCCTCCTCGCCGTATTTGCCGGTGAGGGTATCCAAGTTTTCCATACTAGGTGTTTCCAAAGGCAAAAAACCATACAACTCAAAAACAGAGCGAACCACAGAAAATAAGTATTGACGCTTCACCATCACTGATGGAGAAAAATCGCGGGTCCCCTTGGGGATTGAAACAGAAACTTTTGCCATTTGATTGCAAAGATAAATCTTAAATTCGCGCCATGCCGATTGAATTACAATCCATCGATCAATTTGATTTCCATCAAGCCCCCATATATGGATTGGCACAATTTGAAAATGAACTT
Organism: Flavobacteriales bacterium; assembly: GCA_947448135.1. Lineage (GTDB taxonomy): Bacteria > Bacteroidota > Bacteroidia > Flavobacteriales_D > Sanyastnellaceae > CAMCTV01. The sequence goes on along the minus strand of CANFLZ010000071.1, from coordinate 1,634 downwards.
TTTTCTGTTGGTGCAGACCGCCAAGTTTTCCATTATTGGTTGGATGACAACCAATGGTATGCGGAGCTTTGGGCCATTTTGCCTACTTCTGGATTTTGCTGCTGTTTCAATTCAAAAAATGTATTTGTGGGCGATTCTAAAGGAACCATTTATGTCTTTGATCGCCATCAAAAGCAATTGCAAAAAGCTATACAGGCACATCAATCTGGCATTTTAAAAATGCTCATATGGGATGATGAACTTTGGAGTATCGGACAAGATGGCACCATCAATATCTGGGAATTGTCCACTTTAAAAAACAATCGCTCCATCATTTTGGGTGACGTAAAGTTGCGAGATATGAGTTGGGACAATACCCATTCAAACCTCGGCGTTATCGGACTAGATGGCTATTTGCGCATCTTCGAAAAAGAATGGATGAATGAATGGCATACCCAAATGACCCACCTTACAGGAGGGACTTCGGTATGCTATTGGGACCAAAAGAAACTCTGGATTACCGGAGGTAAAGATGGTATGATTCAATTTTGGGATCCTTCTCAATCGCATTCGTTGTTTGATTTTCAAGCCCACAAAAGCAATGTATATCGCCTGCTGATAGATCAAGATCGCCAAATTTTGTGGACCTGTTCATTGGACAAATCGGTAAAAGCGTGGGACATAAGAACATGGGAATGTCTTGGTAAATGGGACAAAATGAATCAATCTGTGTTTCGCTCAGTGAATGACATTTTACTTTTGGACAAAGATCTATTGGTGATCGCCGGAGACAACAAAAAAATAGATGTCACAAAGATTTGTTTTTTTAAATAAAAAATTTATATTTGGCATAGATCAAAACCAAAATTGTTATGCAAGATGGAAATAACTACCGCGATGACGTGTATTCAAAGCCGGTAAGAGCTGGAAAGAGAACTTACTTTTTTGATGTCAAATCCACCCGTGGCAATGATTTGTTCATGACGATTACTGAAAGTAAAAGAACAGGAAGTGCTGAGTCTGGTAACGTCAATTATGAGAAGCACAAGATTTTCTTGTATAAAGAAGACTTTGAAAAATTCATCCAAGGATTAGAGGAAACCATCGCTTACATCAAGGAGAAGCAAGGGGATTTGCCTTCTGCACCAGTAGAAAACAATCACTCGATCGACGACGAATTCAATAGTTTGTAATTCCTCCACATGTCTGAATTAGGAATGGAAGAATCTTCTTCTACCTTATACTTATTGCCCTCACCGATTGCGGATGAGGGCTTTTCATTTTTTCCAGAAGCCAATTGGGCTTGCATGAGCGATGTTCGTCTGTTCATTGTAGAAAACTTGAAAGATGCACGACGCAACTTGAGAAAAGTTGGTTTCAAAGGTGTATTTGATGAACAAGAATTTTTAGAATGGAATGAAAATTCAACAGAGGCTGACAAACAGATAATATTCAAGCGTCTGCTTCAAATGAAACGAGCCATTCTAATGAGTGATGCTGGATTGCCTTGCATTGCTGATCCTGGGAACCAAGTAGTTGCTTTTGCTCAAAGAAATCAATTTAAAATCCAAGGCTGGGTAGGTCCTTCTTCTATCCTACTCACTTTGATGGGTTCTGGTTTCAATGGTCAACAATTTCGTTTTTATGGCTACTTG
>CANFLZ010000070.1 GCA_947448135.1 Flavobacteriales bacterium | reverse complement strand
CCGCAATGTGCTCCAATGCTGGCCAATGATGATTTGGTCATCTTCTTGGCAAAGTACATCGCGATTTGACGGGCTTGAACGATTTCGCGTTTGCGGGTCTTGCTCTTCAACAATTCAATGGGCAAGTCGAAGTAATCACAAACCACTTTCTGGATGTAATCGATGCTCACCTCACGCGCTGTGTTTTTCACAAACTTGTCGATCATCTGACGCGCCAACTCCAAGTTGATGTTCTTCTTATTCAAAGAGGCTTGAGCGATCAATGAAATCAATGCACCTTCTAACTCACGGATGTTGGTAGTGATGCTGTATCCCAAGTATTCTACTACATCTTCAGGGAGTTCAATTCCGTCTGCATACATCTTCTTGCGAAGAATAGCAATACGGGTTTCCAAGGTGGGCACTTGCAAATCTGCACTCAATCCCCACTTGAAACGCGACAACAAACGTTGCTCCATTCCTTGCATTTCAACCGGTGGCTTGTCACTCGTTAAAATGATTTGTTTGCCAGTTTGGTGCAGGTGATTGAAAATATGGAAGAAAATGTCTTGCGTCTTTTCTTTTCCAGAGAAGAATTGAACATCATCGATGATCAACACATCCATCATTTGATAGAAGTGAGAGAAATCGTTGACCGTATTGTTTTTCACAGCATCAATGAATTGATGCGTGAATTTTTCTGAACTAACGTAAAGAACTGTTTTCTCCGGATACTTGGCTTTGATCTCCAAACCAATGGCATGCGCCAAATGTGTTTTTCCTAAACCAACACCACCATATATCAACAATGGGTTAAAGGCTGTACCGCCAGGTTTGTTGGCAACGGCATAACCAGCGCTACGCGCCAAGCGGTTGCTATCTCCTTCAACAAAGTTTTCGAAAGAGTAGTTGGGATTCAAATTAGAATCCACCTGAATCTTGCGAAGACCTGGAATGATGAAAGGATTTTTAATGGGAGATTCACCCATGTCTAACGGCATACTCACAGGCGCATTCTTGGTAGACTTGCGATCCCCAGTTGGAACCTTGATGGTGAAAGGGTGGTTGTTGTTATCCATGATGATGGAATACTCCAAACGACCTTCTGTGCCCAATTCTTTCTTGATGATTTTCTTTAATAAGGTCACGTAGTGTTCCTCCAACCATTCGTAGAAAAATTGAGAGGGAACTTGTATCGTTAAAACGCTATTCTCGAGTTTTACAGGTTTGATGGGTTCAAACCAAGTCTTAAATCCTTGTGGACTTACATTGTCCTTGATGACAGATAAGCAGTTGTTCCAAACTTGAAATTGATCCTTCTTGGATGCCATATTATTGTTAGGTAATAAGAGTTGTTTGTTTAGGTGTTGCCAATGTTATGCACACTGACACCACAAAACAAGTAATAAAAAAGTGAAAAAAAAAAATTATTACTCTTGATTTGTAAGAATTTTTGATTATGTAGATAAATCAAGGGTTTCAGAGCGTCTTCTGAATGTCAATACGTTAGCAAAATAGATGATTTTTTTGTGTTTTGGAAATGATTTTTTATTTCATTTGAATTATGTTGAAATCATCCATTTCTGTCCGTGTTCGATATGCGGAGACCGATGCCATGAAGTTTGTTTACTATGGTAATTATGCAAGTTATTTTGAAGTGGCGCGTGTTGAACTTTTAAGACAACACGGGATGAGCTATAAAGCTTTAGAGGACCAGGGCATTTGGATGCCTGTGCGTGATTTGCAAATTGATTATTTGTTACCTGCATTATACGATGATGAATTGACCGTAAATGTTTGTGTCCGCTCCTTGCCGTCCACGCGAATGAAATTTGAATACGAAACTTACCGTGGCGATGTGTTATTGAATCGCGGTACGACAACATTGGTCTTTGTCTCGAGCCAGAGCGGTCGACCGACGCGCTGTCCTGAGGTCTTGATGCAATTGCTACAACCGTATTTTGAAAGCGAGATCATGGAATAAGTTCCATTCTTCCTTCATCGGTCATATCCAAATCGTACAAGGCAGGAAACTGCTTGATCCAAAGGTTTCCTTTGTTGTGAATTTCTGCATGCAAATAATCGACAGGGAAAACATACATGTCTTGCAAACTATTTTGATGCACATAGGTTTCTTTGGTTTGCCAATTGCGGGCATCAATGACTCCAATGGCGTTGGAATATATCCAAGCATGTTGTGAGAATCCGCTTATTTCCATATTGCCGGTTCCCGTTGGAAAGTCAATGTTACATGAATCATTGTGCAAAAGCCATTGGGAGTTGCAACTGGCGTTGTTATAATGAATGTCTATGAACGACGTTCGCAATGTATCCATACAAGTCAATAAACCCTGAGATTCGATGATGAATTGATGGAAGGTTGGTGCGTAAATATGAATGGTGAATTTCCTTTTTTTGGAATGAAATAGGGCGCAATGATTCTCATTAGAGATGGTCAATGTTTTATCGGAAAGTTTGAAATTGATTTCCGGAATCCAATTGACAGGGCCTTCTACTTTGTAGTGCCATATGCTGTCTACATGCAGCACATAGTCCAAATTGTCTTCTAAATGAAGCACATCAAAAGGAGAGAGTGTTCCAGAAAGCTCATCATTTACACCAGCGCGCTGAAAGCAGTCGGGTACATCAGGTCGATTGCAACTGGATATCAAGATGCCCAGTAGCAAGAACATATTTACAAATCGAATCCGCATCCTACTTCAATGTGATCGGCCTTGGCCCAGTGGGTAAATAATCCGGCATAGATAAATCCTTTTTTACCATTGTAATTCATGCCAAAATTACGACGTATGGAGAGACGATGATAGAAACGACCATTCTCCATCCAAGGACTATACAAATAATAACCTTGTTGGATAGAAAATGTAGTGAATCCGAATATGCTCTGGTAACCAATCGCTACACCCGCTTGCATGCATTGACTGGGAGTGGCTTGAATCCCTTTGTATTTGTCCCATAACTTTTTCAAGGCGGGCTGGTATAAGTAGTCTGCGCCGAAAGAGATGCGATGCCTCCAATTGATATTTTTTGCGTAGGTGAACTGAAAATTACATACTGGATATTTTTTGCCCAAAGGTTGAAATGTCTCTTTGAACCCACCCGCAAAAGTGAAACTGAAAAATCGAGTTCGTTGAAATCCTGGCAATATATCGATGATATTGACCGGTTTCTTCCTAAGAATTAGACGCGGTTGATATTGCAAAGACAATTGAAAGTTGTTGGTTCCTAGGTTCGGCAATTGAAAAGAGCCATTGGACATGTGTGTCATTCTAAGTCCCAATAACCAATCTGTTTTTTGGGTTTGAAAAATGGGGTAATGGGCATGCAAAGTGAGACAAGCATTTAAATGGGTACTGATAACAGGCGCTTGATAGTTTTCGTGGAGGTTCCAAGTTTTTGTAGCGTAAGCCATTCCGAGTCCTAAGCCATACCAAAGTTTTCTTTTTGATTTGCCGTATGGGCGATACATGATATAATTCAAGGCGAATTGATCACCCAATTGTTTCCTATTCCCAGTTGCACTGTAATACAATTCAACTCCTGTAATGGGTTGTTTTTGATACATGCCCCACCAAGAGAAATTCTTTCTTCGGATAAACTGCAACGCGATTCCAGAGGATTGCCCTTGAATGAGATGCTGCATTTCATGGCGATGTGGGATAATTTGCCCCATCAATAATTGAGGAGACAAATGAAATTGTTCACTCGAATCGCCTGTGGGCCAAGTCGTGTTTGTTTCCTGAGCCAATGCGGAAGTAGAAAAGAAGGATAGCCATACTAACCCAACGATTAGGATAAGATTCTTTTCCATTCTGTGATTTGGTGTTGTATCCAAAAATGCTTTTCAAATGCTGTGCGCGCGTTCTTCGACCAATGCAATCTATTTTCAGGATGCAAAATCAGGGCTTCCCATTTTTCCGCGAGCATTTGCGCATTGGTAGGCTCAAAGGTTTCTCCACATTGGTTGTCTTCGATCAGCTGCTGGGTACCTCCCGTATTAGCGCCCAACAATGGAAGGCCTGCTCGCATGCCTTCAATCGTAACCATTCCAAAAGTTTCATTCAAGCTGGGAATGATGAGCAAGTGAGATTGGGCAAATATGGATGTAAGGTCAAATGTGAAAGGCACAAAATGAACATTGTCTTGTAAATCCAGATGGCGTACTTTTTTTCTATTCTCTTTCTCATACTGTTGACTCTCACCCAATGTGCTTTCTCCTACAAAAGTCAAGTGTATATTCGGATACTTGCTGTGCAACAATTGCAACGCGTTGATGACCGTATGTTGATTTTTTTGTTCGTCCCATCTTCCAACTACCAACGCTTGAAATGGCCCATCTTTGTAGGGCGATGATTGCGGTGCATCAGGCAAGGCCAATGGGATGACATTGATTTTCTCTTTCGGAAACGCGGTGAATTCGATTACTTGTTTTTGAAGATGATCGGAAAGGCAAATCCAATGATCAATTTTCGACATTCGCCAGCGGTGAATCCAATCTTTTTTAGCGTGATTGATTTGCATCGCTTGGTGATACAAGATTTTTGCTGGTGATCCCCAGAATTTGGTCCATGACAGTAAATCCATATCTCGGGGATCTCTGAACCACCACAAAGTGATATCGTTCTCTTCTCCTATCTTTTTGAGTGCTCGCGCGTTTTTCCAATCCCAATATCGTTTGTTGCGTTTTATAGCAACGGTATTGAGATTTTTTTCTTGCGCTATTTGATACATCGGACTTTCCTCTACCAAGAAAAGGGTAACGGCGTAACCCGCTTGAATCATGTATTCTGCGTACCGCAGCGTATTGAGCTCAAGTCCTCCTTTGCTCAATGAAGAGCAGTAAAATCCGATGTGTTGACTTTTACCCATCAATCAAAAATATCGTGCATCATCAAAGCTTCGCTCAATTCCCCAGTAGCTTTGATGTCTCCATTTTTTTTGGCCAATCTTCTTCCATCTAAAAAAGCATCTACAGCTTTCTCATTCTCGCCGATGCTTTCATAGAGTTTCCCAAGTTGATAATAGGTTGCCAAGTAATCTGGAAAGTTAGCTTGCAGTTTCTCCATGATTTGGATCGCTTCAGTTATTAAACCTTCCTTCTGATTTTCTAAGGCCAAGGCATAATGCAAAAATGGATCCTCCGCATGAGTGGCCAACATTTCTTCAATCCACTTTTTTCGATTTTCCATTATTGATTGATCGAAACGGTTAATCCTTGATGTGCAAGAATTTTATGGAAGGGTTGAAGCGCTTCAAACTTTCCTTTTTTAATCACGCATTTTCCTTTGTAATGAACAATAAATGCGCATTGCTCGGCTTGAATCGGATCTTGGCCCATGATGTTCACCAAACATTGAATGACATGTTCAATATTGTTGTAGTCATTGTGTAAGATTAGCGCACACTCTTCTTCATTCACCAATGAGGATTGAAAATTGGACTGTTCTTGATAATCAGACATAAGTTTCGCTTTTGCTGCAACGAATATAAGCAAGTGAATTGCTTATTTTTGTTTTCATGAAAAAGATTTATTCGCTTTTATCTATCTCTATTTTTTCTCTCGTTGCCTTACAATCCAGCGCGCAGAAAAATGTTTGGGAAGATCAATTTAAGCAATTGGGTCCAGAGCTTGCCACGCCCAATGAGCAGCGCACTGCAAGCGGTGCACCTGGTGTGAAGTATTGGCAGCAGCAAGTGGATTATTCGATGAATATCAAAATCGATGATGCTACTCAAAAGTTGTACGGAGAAGAGTGGATTACGTACCACAATTTTTCTCCGGATCCATTGACCTACATGTGGGTTCAGCTGGATCAAAACAACATGGCCAAAGAAAGTGATGCGCAAAAAATTGAGCAGTCGAAGATCAATGACAAGATGAGTTATAATGATATCATCGATTTGGAGCCTTGGTATGATGGTGGTTTTAAAATTGTTGAAGTCAAAGACAAGTCAGGCAAGGAGCTGAAGTGTGTCATCAATCAAACCATGATGCGCATCGATTTACCCCAACCCTTGAAATCGGGTGGCGTGTTTTCTTTCAAGATCAAATGGTGGTATAACATCAACGATCGTTTGCGTTTGGGTGGAAGAAGCGGATACGAGTATTTTGAAGAGGACAAAAATTACCTTTATACAATGGCTCAATTTTATCCTCGAATGGCGGCGTACATGGACTATGCGGGATGGCAGAACAAACAGTTCTTGGGCGCTGGAGAATTCACTTTGGATTTCGGAAATTATGTAGTCAATATCACCATGCCAGATGATCATGTGGTTGCAGCAACTGGAGAATTGCAAAACGCTAAAAGTGTTTTGACTGCAGAACAAATGACTCGTTTTGAAAAAGCAAAGAAAACGTTCGATGCTCCAGTCGAAATCATCACGCAGGCAGAAGCTACTGCCAATGAAAAAGAAGGAACCACCAAAGAAAAGACTTGGACATTTAAAGCGGATAATGTCCGCGATTTTGCTTTCGCATCTTCAAGAAAGTTTATCTGGGATGCGATGGCAGTGCAAGTGGGCAGCAAGACTCCTTTGGCCATGAGTTTTTATCCCAAAGAAGCCAATCCTTTGTGGGGGCAATTTTCAACCCGTGCGGTTGCACATACATTGAAGACCTACAGCAAATTCACAATCGACTATCCTTATCCGGTTGCACAAAGTATCAATGCCAAATGGATTGGTATGGAGTATCCCATGATTTGTTTCAATGGTGGCAGAACAGAAGCTGACGGAACCTACACAGAGGCGACCAAGTACGCTACTTTGGGTGTGATTATCCACGAAGTTGGACACAACTTTTTTCCTATGATCATCAATAGTGATGAGCGTCAATGGACCTGGATGGATGAAGGTTTGAACACATTTGTGCAATACTTAACAGAGAAAGAATGGGATGCTAATTATCCAACTCGTCGCGGTCCTGCTCGCAATATTGTGGATTATATGAAAGGAGATAAATCCAAAATGTCTCCTATTATGACCAATAGCGAAAGTATTTATCAGTTTGGAAACAATGCTTATGGAAAGCCTTGTACCGCTTTGAACATTTTGCGTGAGACCGTCATGGGACGTGAGTTGTTTGATTATGCTTTTAAAGAATATTGTCGTCGCTGGGCTTTCAAACATCCGACACCAGAAGATTTTTTCAGAACGATGGAAGATGCAAGTGCGGTTGACTTGGATTGGTTTTGGAGAGGTTGGTTTTATGGAACCGATCATTGTGACATGTCATTAAAAGAGGTGAAGATGTTTGTTTTAGATACTGAAAATCCAAACATCGAAAAGCCAGTGGATCGCGCAAAAAAACAAAGTCAACCTGCTGACATTAGTTTGATGAGAGATCGTCAAGAGAAGATTCCTACATGGGTTGAAATGGACCCAGCATCGCATGATTTTTACTATTCTTTTGATCCTTACAAAGTCACCAAAACGGACGTTAAGAATTATGAAGAGTTTCAAAAGTCATTGAATGATGATGAGAAAAAATTGTTCGCAACAAAACGTTATTACTATCAATTGACCGTTGAGAATGTGGGTGGTTTGATTATGCCATTGATCTTTGAATTTACGTTGGAAGACGGAACCAAGAAGCAATTCAGAATCCCAGCTGAAATTTGGAAGATGTCAGAGCCAACTGTTACCAAGGTCTTTGTTTTGGATCAACCAGCCAAAGAGATCGCCTTGGATCCTTTATTGGAAACCGCAGACGTTGAACTCAACAACAACTACTGGCCCGCTAAAGTGATTCCCAATCGTTTTGATTTGTTCAAAGAAAAAAGAGGTCGTTCTCAAGAAGAGAATGAGATGCAAAAAGCAAAACGTGAAAATCAATGATTGGATTGATTTTCTAAAGCAGTAATCTCTAATTCGACGATATATGGGGCCTCAATTTGAGGCCCTATTTTTTGTTCAATGGTGTAGTGATACTTTCCAAACTGTGGATATTGGTGGTTGGTAGCCAAATCAATATCAAAGTTCAAATAATCCAAAGCTTTGTCTCCATTGAAACTACCATCTTCGTTGCGTATCTGAATGTCCATTTCATGGGTAACGGTATTTCCCAATGGATCCGTTTCTGTCCATTGAATAGGCAGTTTGTCATAGGGATAATGAACGGCGCATTGCAAATCCAAGTGAAGGGTATAGGGAAGATCATTTTTTTGAATATTCCATTCCCATTGTACAGGTTCTTTCCAAATCATCTCCTTTCCAAAATCATGTTCGAAACGCAGTGAATTACCGCTATTGCAACCAATGATGATTGTCATTAAAAGTGCGACGGACCAACTATTTCGCATGGAAGTTGAGTTCTTTTTCAAAGATGAGATTTCCTTTGGTGTCATGATAGCTCACGGAAAGTTTTCGTGCTTTGTTTTCACCACGAACATGTAGCATGGCAAAGTGTCTTTGCGGAACGATAGTGCCTTCAACGCGATAATCATTTTTTTCGGCCGTCATATCTGAAGGACCAGAAGTTAATGGAGAAGAGGTAAGATCATAGGTGATGAAGTTCCCATCTTCCAGACGACTGATTTCGCCGCAGTGTCGGTCACCACTGATGAAAAGGACGTTTTCAATTTGATTCATTTTCAGAAGATCGATGATGTATGCACGCTCCTTAGGGAAATTACTATAGTTTTCATAAACGGCAGCAGAATTTAAAAATTGACCTCCAATACAAATCACCTTGAAGGTGGCATTGCTTGTTTTTAAGGCTTGTATCAGCCAAGCTATTTGTTCTTGTCCCAAAACCGTTTGTCCTTTTTGAACGGACAAGTAAGGTGCTGTCACTAGGTCATGTCGAATGCGATTGTAGCGATTATCCAACATGAAAAAGTCGACATCCCCAATGTTGGTCATGGTTGTAATTCCTTCAACACCGGGTACCCCAGTCGTTGGGTTGGGCCAGAAATGCGCAAAGGTTTCTTTGCTTTTGTCTTTTAGGATAAAGCTACCATTGCTGTCATTGGGACCGTAATCGTGGTCATCCCAGATGGCGTAGTTCGGAACAAATCTGAAAATGGAATCCAATCTAGGATCCAATCGGGATTGTAAATAGCGCCCCACCATTCCAGCCTGACTATCCCAATCGCCTTCGCGGAAATACACATTATCTCCCAACCAAAACATCGCATCGGGTTGCTTCTGTGCGATACTGTTGAAGATGATATCTCCTCCACCATAAGATTTTCCGGGGCGATCAAAATCATGGTCGTTCAAATACGCACAAGATCCAAATGCAATGTCCAGATCGGGTGCATTGGTGCGATAGCGCCACAAGGGTTGTGTGGTAAACGAAATGGAATCTCGAACTTTTGAATAGTAATTGTAATATCGAATCCAATATTCTGTGCCGGGTTTCAATTGATGAAATTCTGCAATGGTTGAATATCCGTATTCCTTATCGAGTTCATACGAATAGGACTGAACGAATTTTTTCCCCTCAAATAATTCCAATTCCAATAATGGAGGTGTCATCTGTG
>CANFLZ010000069.1 GCA_947448135.1 Flavobacteriales bacterium | reverse complement strand
TTTTAGGTGATTATAGCGGTTAGGTCCACCTCTTCCCATTCCGAACAGAGAAGTTAAGCTAACCTGCGCAGATGGTACTAGCCAAAAGCTGGGAGAGTATGTCGTCGCCGATCTTCAAAAACCCTCAGAGTTTCCTCTGGGGGTTTTTTATTTTATGACCAATCTCAATTTCTGGTCTCCTATATTCATCGAAATTTGCCGAACATCTCATGATTATGTCTGCTAAACTTTTCGAAAAATACAATGTTCCTGGTCCTCGTTATACTTCTTATCCCGCAGTTCCTCATTGGAAAAATGGTGATATCCTCAGTCAGTGGACAATATTAGCCAAAGAATCTCTATTGTCCGTTCCTTCTGACTCAGGAATCGCTCTTTACATTCATTTGCCTTATTGCGAAAGTCTTTGTACCTATTGTGGTTGCAATACCAGAATCACAGTGAATCATGAGGTGGAAATCCCATACATTGATGCTCTTTGCAAGGAATGGGATATGTATGTGAAACTTTTTGGAAATGATTGCACGATATCTGAAATACATCTAGGTGGGGGCACTCCTACCTTCTTTAGTCCAGAAAACCTCAATCGCTTGATCAAGCACATCTGTTCTAAAGCCAAATTACATCCGAATTTTGAATTTAGTTTTGAAGGCCATCCCAACAATACTACATTCAATCACCTGAAAACACTTCGCGAATTGGGATTTTCTCGCGTAAGTTTTGGTGTGCAAGATATAGATCCAATTGTGCAAGAGATCATTCATCGCGTCCAGCCCGCGGAAAATGTAGATCGCGTGATGCGTGAATCAAGAGAAATGGGCTATTCCATTGTAAACATTGATTTGGTGTATGGACTACCCAAACAAACAAACAAAAGTATAAATCTCACTTTTGACGATGTCTTAAAATGGAAACCAGACCGCATTGCTTTTTACAGTTACGCTCATATCCCTTGGATCAAACCGGGAATGCGAAAATTCACAGAGGCTGATCTTCCTTCGGGAATCGAAAAGAGAGCATTGTATGATCTGGGTAGAAAAAGATTAGAAGAGGCTGGCTATGTCGAAATTGGTATGGATCACTTTGCACTGCAATCAGATCCTCTCTTTCATGCGTTTCAGCAAAAGAAATTGCATCGAAACTTCATGGGCTATTCCACCACGAATACTCCCTTATTGATTGGTTTGGGCGTGTCTGCCATAAGCGATTCATTTATGGCATTTGCTCAAAATGAAAAAACAGTAGAGTCATATGTATCAAAAATCAACGCATCGGAATTTGCTCATTTCAAAGGTCATATTTTAAATGATGAAGAATTGAAAATGCGTCGACACATTACATCACTCATGTGTCATTTTGAAACGAATTGGGAAAATGATGATTTTTTGGACCAACTAATCGAGGATAGAAAGTTTGTGTGGAATGAGTTGATTGCTGATGGATTGGTTATCCTTCAACCGGGAAAAATAGAGGTGACTGAAAAGGGCAAAGGATTTGTTCGAAATGTCTGTATGACCTTGGATCCATTGGTGGTTTCCACCGAAACACCCACTTTCTCTCAAACGATATAGAAGTATAACTTTTGGTGGCTTACAAGTCAATTATTATATTTGATACATGCCACCAAAACATTTCCTTATAGCGTTATCCTGTTTTTTAGCAGCCAGCGCCGCGAATTCCCAATTCTATACAGAATTGCTTTCTTTTAACCAACAGATGTACCAAGCGCAAAGCAAATCGGGTACGGATACGATGACAACATACAATCAATTTGTCAATGTCATGTTGCCAATCGTTCGGAAGAATCAAGATGTTATCGTGTTTCGCGGCGCCTACGAGCGATTGCAAGTTTATTCCAATCATGATTGCCAGTATGTTTCATCTTTGGCTCTTCCGATGGGATACAATTGGACTTCTCGCAAAATGCCCAATTGGAAATATCTGATTTTGGGGCAAGCCAAGTTGGCCGGTACCTGGGAGCAGGGTAGCGACTGGAAAAATCAAGTTCAATTGGGCGGCGTATTCTTGGCGACTAAAATGGTTCGTCCTGAATTGCGCTGGAAGATGGGTGTATTTGTCAATCGTGAAGCCTTTGGTCCTTTTGTCATTCCGTTATTCGGATGGGATTGGAAGATCAATGATCGTTGGAAAATGATTGCATTGCTGCCCAATATGATGAAGTTGGAATTTACGGCCATACCCAATGCGCTCAATGTGGGTGTCGCTTATCGATCTTCTACTCGGTCATTTTACAATACTCCAGATAAAGGATATATCCGTTACAACGAAATGCAATTGAAAACCTATTTAGAATACCATTTCAAGTCGTACTACACATTTGTAGAAGGGGGCTATTTCGTCGGTAAAGCACCCAGATATTTTTCCAGCACAGATTCCAAAACAGTTACCGAAAACGGTTTGTATTTTAATACAAAACCATTTTTTCTATTGAATTTTGGAGTTGCTTTGAGATTGGCGAATTGACATCTTCCTGAAAATACTCCATTTGGAGTATGAAACAGCGTTGTATTTTGGATGTAATTCGTTGGATGGAAAAATTTGTCAAGAGAAAAGGAAATTTTAAAACAATTTTTGAGATCGATGGAATTGAGGTTGCTCATTCTTCATTGTTGAAATGGTGGAGAACTGACATAGTGATCAAAAAAGGAGAAGAAGATTATACCACGATTAGTAAGGACTCATTTTGGAAGTGGAACCTTTCAATCGTTAGACAAGGGGAGTGCATACTAACATTGAAGACTAAATTTTTTGGTGGAATAACCATTGTAAATCCAGAGGGTGAAATTTGGAAATTAAAGCAGAAGGGGGCTTCGGCTAATCAATTGATTGTTGTAAATGCGGAAGATGAAGAAGTAATGTGCCTTGAAAAGCAGGGGAAGTGGTGGAATAGGCGACCATACAAAGTGGTATTGGAAAATGAATCAGCGCTGCCAATTCAGGATGAAACTTTTCCTTTGATGTTGGTTTCGACATTTGGGATTTTCAATCAGCGTGGTGCGTTGATTTTTCCTGCTTTTATGTTTTTGCAGATGATTATTAAGCATTTTCTTGAAGGGCAATAAGTGTTGCAATTCAATGCGTTTAATTAGGTCTGAATTCCAATTGTGAGTCGACCTATATTTGCGGCATGAGTTCAACCAATGAAACCATCTGCGCACTCTCCACACCACAAGGTGTCGGAGGTATTGCTGTGGTGCGGATCAGTGGTCCTGATGCATTGCGCATTTCCCAGAAAATAGTACGTCAGCCTTTGAATGAAAACAAAGTTCGTGTTGCTCAATTCAGGGCAATTATGGATGGTGGTCAGATTTTGGATGAAGCGGTGATGACCTATTTTCAAGGTCCCGCCAGTTTTACAGGTGAAGATGTAGTGGAGGTAGCGGTGCATGGTTCTCGGTACATTCAACAAAGATTGTTGCAGGTTTTGGTGGAGCAGGGTTGTCGTATGGCACAACCGGGAGAATATACCATGCGTGCCTATTTGAATGGCAAGTTGGATTTGAGTCGTGCGGAAGCGGTAGGGGATGTGATTGCAGCGGAGAGCGCCGCAGCGCACAAGCAAGCCGTGCACCAGATGCGAGGCGGATTCTCTCAGGAGATTGATGGCTTGCGTGAGAAGTTGATACAATTTGCGTCCTTGTTGGAATTGGAATTGGATTTTGCAGAGGAGGATGTAGAGTTTGCGGATCGCAGCGCCTTGCAAAAATTGTTGGCCGAAATAGAGAAAGTAGTCATTCGATTGCGCGAAAGTTTTCGCTTGGGCAATGCCATCAAGCACGGCATACCCACCGCCATTGTTGGCGCACCCAATGCAGGGAAGTCCACCTTGTTGAATGCCTTGTTGAATGAAGAGCGAGCGATTGTCAGCGATATAGCAGGTACCACCCGTGATACCGTAGAAGAGATTTTGCATTTGGGTGGGGTTCAATTTCGGTTGATTGACACAGCCGGCATCCGCGAAACCCAGGATACCATTGAGCGCATGGGCATTGAGCGCAGTTGGGAGAAAGCCTCACATGCCGAGATGATTTTGTGGATGGTCGATGGAGGACATTGTTCCCAAGACCAAATGGAAGCAGAGTGGAAGCAGATACAGGCAGTCCGTAGACCAGAGTCCAATGTATTGTTGGTCATCAACAAACAAGATCAGGCCGATACCCTCATTGAGTGGGAAGCTTGTCCTCAGGTTCGCATCAGCGCCAAAGAGAAGCAGGGATTAGAAGCATTGAAAGCACAGCTCAGTTCCCATTTTCAAGAGGAGTTACAAGGGCAAGACACCATAGTCACCAATGCCCGTCACCACGAGGCTTTGGGTCAGGCCTTGCAATCCTTGCAAGAAGTACAGCGCGGAATGAGCGCCCAGCTCACCAGCGACCTATTGGCCATTGACATCCGCAACACCCTGTATCACCTGGCCAGCATCACCGGCTCAGTCTCCGCCGATGATATCTTGCATTCGATTTTTAGTAAGTTTTGTATCGGGAAATAGCAGACTCTACATTCTCTTTTTTTTTCGCTTTCCTGAAGATATGATTTTGGGCAGGTAGTCTTTAGTATTATTGGATATTATAGGCTTTTATTTTATCTTGCATGACCTGAAAACCAAACCTGTGAAAATTTATTTAACGTCAGCGTCTTTTCTGTTTTTCTCATTTGTCATAATGGCCGTGTTTTTGGTGCCTTTGGATTGCATGGCGCAGATTTTATCTGGCACAGCTGATGGTGTGGCGCAAACTGCCTATACCGATGGTTCTCCCAATGATGATGTTTTTATTTTTTGTGGTAGCGGAAACAATGGTGCTCTCGAAGTGGGAACAATTGCTGGAACAGGCCCGTTTACTTATTCTTGGTACCAATACAACTCGACCAACTTCAGTTGGACGTTGATTCCTGGTCAAACTTCATCTTCTATTTCGAATTTAGCGAGTGGTGGATATCGCGTTGTTGTCTCGGACAATTCAGGCACTTTTTTGTTGGATGATATTGCTTGGATTTGGAATGTCAATGTGAATTTAAATGCCATTGCAAACGCCTCCGCATGCAATGATGTCAATCTTTCAATTGCCATCCCCAATCTTCAATTTTCCTATCACAATCCTCCTGCGCCAGCGGCCATTATCAATAACAATACGGATATCACCGTATGTTTTTCTGGTAACCATACCTATGTCTCGGATTTAGCTTATTATTTGGTGGGGCCACCATCTTGCGGGTCTCCTGTTGTTACGCTGGCAACCAACAATAATAACGTTTGTAACCCAGGAAACAACCTTAACAATCTTTGCTTCACAACTTTTCCATCCCCTAATTTCAATGTGTGTAATCAAAATACTCCGTTGAGTGGAACATTTGATTCGTATAGCGGCAATCCAATCAATTGGAATCCTTTGAATGGATGCAATGCTGCAGAAGGCGGTTGGGAAGTAATGGTTTATGATTGCGAATTCGACGACGTAGGATCTTTGACTCACGCATCGATTCACTTTCAAAACTTACCGGTTGTCAATGGTTCTCCCAGTGATATCATTTTTGATTCCGGTGCAATGAATTCTACAATCAATGACTTTTCTTGTAATTCAACTTCTGCGTCTCATTTTACTGTCCCATTGCCTGCCATTTATACGACTCCCATTTTATTGAACGCGACTCTATCCGGAAGTTGGAGCACAAACAGTTTTGCAATCATCTCCGATCCTTCGGCCAATGTAACTGCGGCTGATGGCGCAATGAGTGGGGATGTTTTTACTTATTCACTTGCGGTTAATGTGGGAACAGCGACCTGCAATTTTAGTGATGATGTTACCTATAACAACGCCAGCTTTGTTCCGCTTTCCATTTCTTATTCCACCAATCTCTGTGAAGGGGGAGGAGCGATCAATCCCATCATTACAGGAGGCAATGGTGGTACATTCTCAGCAGTTCCTGCAGGATTGTCTCTATCCAACAATGGCAATATTCAATTGAATACCAGCACGCCGGGGTCTTATGTGGTTACTTATACCAAAACGATTGGTGGTTGCGTATTGACAGCTAAAACGGGATTGACCGTTCAAGATATACCAGAGAATTTGGCATTGTCCCCTTCAAGCATTTGCGAGGGAACAACATTTGATGGTTCTGCCAACTTGGCTTTTCAATATGAGTACTTTTTAAATGGTATCAGTCAAGGTTTACCCAATACAAATTCACTTGTCGTTTCTCCTGTTGTTAATCTAAATGATGATTGGTGCGTGCGGGGCTATGAAGGACCAACCATTATTATTGATGGTCAAATCAACGAAGCGTATTGGGGACAGCCCTTGTCGCAAGCCAACAGTAATCTGACTTCAAGTTTTGGTAACAATCATTTGGATGCATTGTATGTGGCCCAGTACAGAGATACTTTGAACATTGCTTTGGCAGGTCAATTGGAGGCAGGCACCAACAATCGATTTTTGCTGTTTTTGGATACTGAAGCTGGAGGTTACAATCAACTTTCGGCTTGGACAAATCGAAGCAATGCACCTTATTATTCCATGGAAAATTTGTCGGGAAATATTCAATTTGATGCAGGCTTTGAACCGGACTATATCATGGCGTTGAATACCGATGCGGGTGGAATTGGCTATTTGGATTTGTATCACATGTCTTCCAATACCAATCAGTTCATTGGAAATTCTAACGGTTCGAATTTATTGGCCTATCAACCGGCAGGATCAACCATCAATGTTACTGCAGGTTATGAAATGAAAGTGGCTTTGTCGAATTTGAGTAACCCTTCGGGCAACATTCAGTTATTCGGTATGTTGGTGAATAATCCTGGATCTGCTGGAATTGCTACGACATTGAGCAATCAATTTCTATCACCTGCGGATGATGGGGCATTGAGCTACGGCGATGATGTTGTGATTTTTGGAGCTGCCACACCAGACCCGGTTCACTTTATTGTTGGAAATACCAATTGTTACTTGGAAACATGTTTGATGGTGAATCCCAATCAGTCGGTCAATACACCTGTTGTGCCGGATCAATGCCAAAATACACCCAGTCCGTTTGTTCTCAATTCAACTGTAGGAGGTGTCTCGGGAACATGGTCACCTGCGGTAGTGAATGTTTCCTCTCTTGGGACCAGTATCTACACATTTACTCCTGATCCTTTGTTGGGATGTTATGATCAAGGCACAGCTGCGATTTCTGTCATCGCTCCCGTTGACCCTGTCTTTGCGATTGACAACACCTATTGTCAGGGTGATACACCAGCCCTTTTGCCAACAACGGATGGTACAATTTTAGGGGCGTGGAATCCGACAGCCATTTCGACCAGTGCTGCTGCCGCGGCGGCTCCAGTTTCCTACACTTTTACGCCCAGCGCGGGACAATGCGCCAATTCGTATTCTTTCAATGTATCCGTCAATCCTGAGGAAGTGCCGGTCTTTTCTTTTGTTACTTCATTGTGTCAAAATGCAACCGCACCTGCATTGCCTTTGATCGACAACAATGGTATTCAAGGAACCTGGAATACGCCAATAACGACCGCCGCATTGGGAAATCAAGTCCATGTTTTCACACCCAATCCCAGTGATCCTTTGCATGAATGCGCCATTCCTTTGAATGTGACGGTGTCGATTACCAACGGAACTCCATCTACTTTTCCGGCAATTGGACCATTTTGCGAAAGCGATACCCCGACATTACCGCTTACCTCAAACGAAGGCTTTACAGGGTCATGGACACCTGCTTCTATCAATATGACCAATTTTAATGCAGCAGGACAAAACTTCACTTTTCAACCAGATCCCAATCAATGCGCGAATTCCGGGACTTTAAATGTTGTCGTTCAGGCTGCTGTAAATCCAACCTTTACTTCAATTGCGGCATTGTGTTTAAACGCAACTGCTCCTGCCTTGCCTACTCAGTCTCTTCAGAATATTTCAGGTACTTGGAATCCTTCAACGATATCGACCGTTTCTGCAGGATCTTCTACCTATACTTTTACGCCGGCCGCAGGGGCGTGTGCAAATTCAGCAAGTTTGTCCGTTGCGGTTCAGACTCCAACAACCCCGACATTTACTTTGCCTCTTTCTATTTGTAAGAACGCTACGGCTCCGACATTGGGAGGCGCGAGCACCAATGGAATCAATGGAACTTGGAGTCCTTCATCAGCCAATTCATCGGTGGTGGGGAATCAAAACTTCACCTTTACACCGGCTTCTAATGTTTGTGCTTCAACGTTTTCGTATCAATTGACGGTAGAGGATAATCAAATACCAACCTTCAATGCAATAGGACCTTATTGTATCAGTGATACTCCTGATGCATTGACCAGCCAGTCTATTGAGAATGTATCTGGCGCTTGGTCTCCTTCGGTCGTCAGCACTGCATCTGCGGGAACGAGTAATTATGTTTTTACACCCACTTCTGGATTGTGTTATTCTTCAACATCTTTGAGTGTTACTGTTTTGGAATTGCCAACCATCACATTTGCATTGTCCCATCCAGTGATTGATTGTAATCAACCAACTGTAAATGTTACAGCAGGAGGAGGAGTTGGTTATCAATGGGACAGTGGTGAGAGCGTGGACATGATCTCGGTATCAGATGATGCTCCGCACATTGTAACCGTTGAAGATGTCAATGGATGCATGAGTCAGTTGAGCATTGCGGTGCCGATGGATACCGCTACTACCGCGCAATTGGTTTATCCTTTTGATACGCTGAATTGCTTGGTGTCGAATATTCCGATTCACGTTGTTGGCGGGGTTTCCTATGCATGGAGTCCAAATGGAGAGCTGACGAATTCCATCAATGTGAATGTCCCAGATTTTTATGAGGTTGATGTCATGTTTGCAAATGGCTGCACTCGTCAAATGTCCATTGCGATTGGTTTGGATACCATTTCGCCCAATGGAATCATTACCAATTTTAGTGGCTTCGATACATTGACTTGTCTACAGCCTTCTATTACCTTAACCGCTAGTGGCGGAGTAGGATATGAATGGGTAAATGGGGGCAATACAGCCAATGAGAATTATATGGTGCCAGGGATTGTTCAAGTAGAGGTGACAGGAGCCAATCAATGCTTGGATACAGCTCAATATGTGTTGTATCAAAATATTACGCCACCAACTTTGAATTTGTTGTTGTCAGACTCCGTTTTGAATTGTTTTGTTGATACCATCGTTGTTGCTGCCAGTGGAAATGGAATTTCCTATTCATGGTCCAATGGATGGGGAACCAATGATTCAATAGCGATTGCAGATGCCGACACCTATCAAGTGACATCAACAGGGAGCAACGGATGTTCGAGTACCCTGAGTGTTGCAATTGAGGAGGATCGTTTTCAACCCGATTCATTGTTTACCTATTCGCCGCACATGGTGATGGATGATCAGGCCATTTTGGAATTGAATGGACCCAGCGTTGAAGGCATTATTTACACTTGGAGTTTGGATGGTTCTGTTGACATGGAGAGCGATGACATCACGCTTCAGTTGCCCACTTTTCAGGCAGGACAGTTTGAAGTTTGTATGGAGGCCATGTATACTGGCCTTTGTCAAAGTAAACATTGCGA
>CANFLZ010000068.1 GCA_947448135.1 Flavobacteriales bacterium | reverse complement strand
TCTTCTTTTAGAGTAGTTCCGTTCTTGTGCGCTGTTTTGGCAATTTCAGCGGCTTTGTAATATCCAATTTTTGTATTTAAAGCCGTAACCAACATCAATGAGCCATTGACCAATTCATCAATGCGGGTGTAATTGGGCTCTATTCCTACGGCGCAATGCTCATCAAATGATACGCATGCATCGCCTATCAATTCAGCACTTTGTAAGAAGTTGGCGGCCATCAATGGTTTGAATACGTTCAACTCATAATGTCCTTGTGTACCACCAATTGTGATAGCGACATCGTTGCCCATGACTTGCGCACAAACCATGGTTAAAGCTTCACATTGTGTAGGATTTACTTTACCGGGCATGATGCTGGAACCTGGTTCGTTTTCAGGAATAAAAATCTCGCCAATTCCACTGCGTGGACCGCTCGCCATCATTCGAATGTCATTGGCGATTTTGTTCAACGAGACAGCTAATTGTTTGAGGGCACCATGTGCTTCAACCACTCCGTCATGTGCAGCCAAAGCCTCGAATTTGTTAGGAGCGGTAACGAAAGGCAATCCACTGAATTCAGCGATTTTCTTGGCTACCAATTCAGAATACCCACGGGGTGTGTTGATTCCTGTTCCGACGGCTGTTCCACCCAAGGCCAACTCAGATAAGTGAGCCAAAGTGTTTTTGGTTGCGCGAATACCGTGCTCCAATTGTGCGACATATCCACTCAATTCTTGACCCAAAGTAACAGGTGTAGCATCCATCAAATGGGTGCGACCAATTTTTACAACCTCCATGAAGTCATTGCTCTTTTTACGCAATGTCGTTTTCAATTGCTCAACTCCGGGAATGGTCTTTTTTACCACCAATTTGTAACATGCGATATGCATCGCTGTGGGATAAGTATCGTTTGAGCTTTGGCTCTTGTTTACATCGTCATTGGGATTCAACAATGGTGTTCCTTCACCCAATTTCCCGCCCATTAAAACATGACCGCGATTGGAGATGACCTCATTGACGTTCATGTTGCTTTGGGTTCCTGAACCGGTTTGCCATATCACCAATGGAAATTGATCATCCAATTGTCCAGCGATAATTTCATCGCAAACCTTTGAGATCAAATCTCGTTTCTCTTCTGACAAAACCCCCAACTCACAGTTTGCGTGTGCGGCAGCTTTCTTTAAAACGCCAAAAGCATAAATAATTTCTTTGGGCATACTGGCCGATGGTCCAATTTTAAAATTGTTTCGACTGCGCTCAGTTTGTGCTCCCCAATAAACATGAGCGGGCACTTTTACCTCACCCATGGTGTCTTTTTCAATACGGTATTCCATGTTGTTATTTATTTCAATTTATTCTACTGCGTTTCCTTGTGCCATCAAAAAGGCTTTCAAAAAATCACCGATGTCACCATCCATCACGCCATCCACATCACTTGTCTCATGTCCAGTTCTAACATCTTTGACAAGCTTGTAAGGTTGCATAACGTAATTGCGGATTTGAGATCCCCATTCAATTTTTTTCTTTTCCGATTCAATCTCTTCTCTAGCGGCATTGCGCTTGGCCAATTCCATTTCGAACAATTGAGAGCGGAGCAATTGCATGGCCTTCTCTTTGTTTTGAAGCTGTGAGCGGGTTTCAGTGTTGTCAATGATGATTCCAGTGGGTTTGTGTCGTAAGCGAACACCCGTTTCCACCTTGTTTACATTTTGTCCTCCAGCACCACCAGATCGGAAAGTGTCCCAGGTAATGTCTGATGGATTGATATCGATTTCGATGGTGTCATCCACCAATGGATAAACATAAACAGAAACGAAAGAAGTGTGGCGTTTTGCATTGGAGTCAAATGGCGAGATGCGCACCAAACGGTGAACACCATTTTCACCTTTGAGCATTCCAAAAGCAAATTCCCCGTTGAATTCCAAAGTACATTGTTTAACACCGGCGACATCGCCCTCTTGCAGGTCGAGTTCTTTCACGTTGTAGCCATTTTTTTGACCATACATGATGTACATCCGCATGAGCATTCCGGCCCAGTCGCATGATTCCGTTCCTCCGGCACCTGCTGTAATTTGCATCACAGCACTGAGACCATCTTCTTCTGCAGAGAGCATGTTTTTGAATTCAAGCTCTTCGATTTTTTTTTCGGCAGATTGGTATTGTTCTTCCAACTCTTCTTCAGTGGCAGCGCCTTCTTTGAAGAAATCATAAAGAACAAAAAGATCTTCAACACCAGAGTGGCAGGCGTTGTGCGCATCGACCCACATTTTGCGGGTTCGTATTTGACGCATGATTACCTCAGCCTTTTTGGGATCATCCCAAAAGGAAGGGTCTTGCGTTAGTTTTTCATCTTCTTGAATTTGGAGTTTCTTATTCTCCACGTCAAAGGTACCTCCCGAGCGCGAACACGCGCTCTTTCAGCCCTTCGATTGCATCTACTGTGACAGTCATTTTGGGTGAAAAAATAGTTTGCGCTAAGATACGATTAACTCTTCGAGGAATCTTCTATTTTCTTGAAAATGACGATGATATAATTCAGCCTTTTGGAACTATGCTTGTGGCTCTACCCAATCGCCATATTCTTTGATCAATTCGATCAATTCCTCCACAGCATTTTCTTCAGGCACATTTTTCTTCACCACCGTTTTTTCCTTGTACAAGGTAATTTTTCCTGCGCCAGTTCCCACGTATCCATAATCAGCATCGGCCATTTCACCTGGACCATTGACAATACACCCCATGATGCCAATCTTTATCCCCTTGAGATGTGAAGTTCTGGCTCTGATTTTAGCAGTCGTTTCTTGCAGATCAAATAATGTTCTTCCACAAGACGGACAGGAAATATATTCTGTTTTTGAAATCCGTGTGCGGGTAGCTTGTAGGATACCAAACGAAGTTGAATTGGCGCGTTGCGATGCAATGTTGGATGCTTGAATCCAAATTCCATCGCCCAATCCATCGATGAACAAAGCGCCATTGTCTGCAGCAGAATCGAGCATGAAGGAATCTTCATCTTCATTGCTATACTGGCTGAAATTGATAACGGGTATTTCGATTCCTTTTTCGATAAGCGCCAAATAGGCCGCTCGCATGTCCATCATGCGCAAAGGATTGTTGCTTTCAAGAACAACGGCCACATTTTTTTTATCTCTCAGAAAAGTGAGATTTTCATCGGTGCAAAGGGAGTTGTCTAAACGAACAAAATTGAGTTTTTCATGGAAGTCAGAAGTGGTTTTAAAATCTTCTAAATTCCATAGGGGATAACAGTTTGCATGTTTTTGGTTTTGCCAAGCGGAGGCATTTTGAATAACGCCTAAAGTTCCTGGGATTTCAAAGGATAATACATGATCTCCAATGAAAATATAATCACAAGCCAAATCACTCAAATTCCATTTGTCCATTGGTACGCTGTATGCGTATCCAGCACTGAAAAAAGAGGCGGGATGAATTTCATTTTTATGACTCAAATCCGCTACCACTATTGGAACATGTTTGCCTCCAATGTTGTCAATCGAATGAGAAATTCTTCTTTGATATTGGTATGGATTGAGGTTGTACGGATGGGCAATAACTGCCGGTAAATTTTCTCTGTTTTTATAGCGATTCACCAATGCTTGAGCAACGGGAATTTCAAATTCAGGAGCCTCAGTCAGGGATACGCGAATGGTATCTCCAATTCCATCTTCTAAAAGAGCGCCAATACCTACTGCCGATTTGATTCGCCCATCTTCACCATCACCCGCTTCAGTAACCCCTAAATGCAAGGGATAATTCATTTGCTCCGCCAACATGGTTTTCATGAGAAGGCGATAAGCTTGAACCATCACAATGGTGTTAGAAGCCTTCATCGAAATGACGATTTCATGAAAATCATGCTTTCTGCAAATGCGTAAAAACTCCATGGCGCTTTCAACCATTCCTTCTGGAGTGTCGCCATATCTGCTGAGAATGCGATCGCTCAAAGAACCGTGATTGGTTCCGATACGCATAGCGGTTCCATGTTCTTTGCACAATAAAACAAGCGGAGTAAAACGCTCTTCGATGCGTTGTAGCTCCGCTTGATATGATTCGTCTGTATAATCGATTTCT
Source organism: Flavobacteriales bacterium (assembly GCA_947448135.1). GTDB lineage: Bacteria > Bacteroidota > Bacteroidia > Flavobacteriales_D > Sanyastnellaceae > CAMCTV01. Next base: position 5,800 of record CANFLZ010000068.1, on the reverse strand, counting down.
TCAAACTTTTTCTTATCCGCGTAGTTACCAGGATTGACTCGAACTTTCTCTATCAACTTGGCTGCAATTTCAGCTGCATTGGGCGTGAAGTGAATATCAGCTACCAATGGCGTGTTGTATCCTTTGTCAACAAGCGCCTTTTTGATGTGGGCTAAATTTTCGGCTTCATTTTTACTTGGAGCAGTAATGCGAACCAATTCGCACCCTGCATCAATCATCCGAATGCTCTCAGCAACAGTGCCCTCCGTATCCATCGTGTCTTTTGTAGTCATACTTTGGACACGTATCGGATGATGACCACCAATGCCGATGGTTCCTACTTGAACGGCGCGGGTTGGAAATCTTTTGTATTGAAATAAATCGATGTTGTACATGCTTATCGATTGGCGTTATAACGCTCAGAAACTTTAGTCCAATTGATCACATTGAAAAATGCGTTGATGTAGTCTGGACGGCGATTTTGATAATGCAAATAGTAAGCGTGCTCCCAAACATCAATACCCAATACCGGGAAACCACCGCAAGTGCCGGGCATCAATGGATTGTCTTGATTGGCTGTTGAACAAACTTCAACCTTTCCACCTTTGTGCACACAAAGCCAAGCCCAACCTGATCCAAAGCGAGTAGTTGCAGCCTTAGCAAAAGCATCTTTAAAATTTTCAAATGATCCAAAAGCCTCGTTAATTGCCGCAGCCAAATCACCTTCAGGTGCTGTAGCGCCGCCTGGCGTCATAATGTCCCAAAATAAATTGTGGTTGTAAAATCCACCGCCATTGTTGCGGATAGCTGGCGTTTCAAAGCCTTGTACCATCACTTCTTCAATTGATTTTCCAGCAAGAGGAGAGTTCTCCAATGCAACATTCAAATTGTTGGTGTAGGCAGCGTGGTGTTTAGAATGATGGATTTCCATGGTACGCGCATCGATGTGCGGTTCCAACGCATCATAGGCGTATGGGAGAGGGGCTAATTCAAATTTCATATCGTTCAATTTTTATGCGAAAATAGAAAACCTAAGACTTCAAAAAATAAAACAAATGTTTCCTTTGAAATCTTTGGTTGGAAAGGTTGTCGCATGCGGTTAGGAGCGGTGCAAAAAAATGAAAGAAAAATCTTGAACAATTGCACCAAATCTGCTTTGCCTTTTCGATATTTGCACATTGAGGTGAATTTCACCCAAAACCGAACAAATAATACTGAAACCAAATGGGATTGTTTAGCTTCCTTACTCAGGAAATTGCTATTGACTTAGGCACTGCCAACACGATTATCATCATGAATGATAAAGTTGTGGTGGATGAGCCATCGATTATTGCCCGCGACCGTACTTCTGGAAGGACTGTAGCCGTTGGACGCCAAGCACAACAGATGCATGGTAAAACGCACGAAAATATCAAGACGATTCGTCCATTAAAAGATGGAGTAATCGCAGATTTCCATGCAGCAGAAGATATGATCAAGGGAATGATCAAAATGATCAACCGTGGTCGAAGTATGTTTCAACCTTCTTTAAGAATGGTGATTTGCATTCCTTCTGGAATTACAGAAGTTGAAAAGCGCGCGGTAAAGGATAGTGCGGAACATGCAGGAGCGAAAGAGGTTTATTTGATTCACGAGCCCATGGCTGCCGCAATTGGTATCGGTATCGATGTGGAAGAACCAATGGGAAATATGGTTATCGATATCGGTGGTGGTACTTCAGAAATTGCTGTAATTGCCTTGGGAGGTATTGTTACGGATAAGAACATCCGCGTTGCAGGTGATGAGTTGACCAAGGATATTGAAGATTATATGCGTCGTCAGCACAATCTACAAGTTGGTGAGCGTACTGCGGAGCAAATCAAAATTGAAGTCGGAGCTGCTTTGCCAGAGTTGGATAATCCACCGGCAGATTACAGCGTTCGTGGTCGCGACATGCTTTCGGGGATTCCAAAGGAGATCAAAGTGAGCTATTCTGAAATTGCAGGAGCTTTGGACGGAAGTATCAGTAAAATTGAGGAAGCAATCATGAGTTGTTTGGACAATACACCTCCAGAGTTGTCAGCGGATATTTACAAAACCGGAATTTATTTGGCCGGTGGTGGTGGATTGCTTCGTGGATTGGACAAGAGAATTCAAAAGAAGACCCAATTGCCTGTTCACGTTGCTGAAGATCCACTTCGTGCGGTTGCTCGTGGTACGGGAATCGCCTTAAAAAATATCAACCGTTTCCAATTCTTGATGAGAGAATAATATTGGTATTGAGGAATGAAGAATATTTTTGAGCTGATCAAACGGCATTTCGTTTTCATTCTATTTGGTATTTTATTCATTTTTTCTGCCGTTGTACTTTTCAGTTCTAATCGTTACCAGCGAGCCGCGTTTTTGCAGCAGAGTTCCGATTGGGTAGGTTCGATATTTGAATGGCGGGATGAACTTCAGCGTTATCTGCGCTTGAAGGAAATCAATGATCAATTGGCATTGGAGAATGCGACATTGCGGGCCCAGATGCCAGACAATTTTTTTGTCATTGATACAACAGTTCTTTCGAAAAATGACACATTGCGTATGCAGCGTTACGCCTATCGCAACGCACGTGTTATCAATGCTTCAGTGAATCGTGAAAGCAACTATCTAACTTTAGATAGAGGTATCGTTGGCGGAATACGTCCCAACATGGGTGTCATCAGCAACGGGAGTGTGGTAGGGGTGGTGACCAGTGTGAGTGATCACTTCTCAGTTGTACTTCCGATCTTGAATTCCAAATTTCAGGAGAGTGTGAAAATGAAAGGCTCAGGAGATTTTGGATTGATTGCATGGCCTCCAGGTTCAGATCCTGCTTATGCTGATGTGAAGGATATCCCGAAACACGTGCAAGTGAATATAGGTGATACGGTATTGACCACCGGATTTGGCTCACATTTTCCCAATGATCTTTTGATTGGATATGTCAGTCAATTGAATGATCAGCCCGAAGAGAATTTTCATCGAATTAAAATTCAACTGTCAACCGATTTTAGAAAATTGAGCTACGTTCAAGTAGTCAGTGATATCTTCAAGGGACAGCAAGATTCATTAATGAAACAACAACAAGAGCACGATGGCGTCGATGATTCCCATTAATATTTTGCGCATCATTTTCATGGTGTTTTTACAAGCCTTGGTCGTTTCTAGACTTCAAGTTTTGGATGGATTTGTGTTGCCTTGGGTGTATATTTTTGCCATATTGATGTTGCCTTTTGAGACACCAAAATGGATGGTATTGTTGATATCATTCGTTGTGGGTTACATCATGGATTTGTTTTCTGGCCCTATGGGTATGCACATGTTGGCATGCACAGTTCTGGGTTGGTTGCAACCGATGGTACAGCGATTGCTGTCCCCTCGAGAAGGGTATGAAGTCAATCAAGAACCGACCATCCAAAAGCAAGGGTTGCGTTGGTATTTGACCTACGCGGGAATTCTAACTTTTTGCCATCACTTTGTTTTGTTTTTCGCGGAGACTTTGCGTTTATCTCCTTTCTTTTACCAACTTGGTCATATCCTTTTTAGTGCTATGGCTACAGTGGTCTTGATGGTAATTGGCCAGTATTTAATTTCAGTTCAAAAAAGCAGAGGTTAATCATGGATGGACGTCGCTATACACTGATCGTTATCGTGTTGACGATTGCATCCATTTATTTGATTCGTATTTTCTCTTTGCAAGTGATTAGTTCGTATTGGTCTGACCGCGGAACTGCCCTCACCGAGAAAGAAGTGGTAGTTTATCCCAGTCGAGGGGTTATTTATGATCGAAATTTAAAAGTATTGGTTACCTCTCAAACGGTGTATGACTTGATGGTTTTGCCCAAGGATGTTGTTCCTTTTGATACGGCTCGATTTTGTGAGATAACCAACTTGAAAATTGAAGAGTTTCGTTCCATCCTCAAGAAAGCGGTTACTTATCCAAATGTCAAATACAAACCTTCAGCAGTCATCAAGCAGATGAAGCCAGAAGAGTACGCGCCAATTGCGGGAGAACTGTATCAATTTAAGGGATTTTATGCGCAAGCTAGAACACTTCGGGTGTACCCAGAGAAAGCAGGTGCGCTGTTGTTGGGAGATGTGGGTGAGGTAACAAAGTCCCTGATGGAGAAGTTCCCTGAGTATAAAAAGGGTGATTACATTGGACTGAGCGGAATTGAGAAATCCTATGAGAACGAATTGAGAGGGCAGCGAGGAATTAAGTATGTCTTTCGAGACAACTTGGGAGTTGAACGACAGGTTGCCAATGGGTCATTGGACGTCAAGGCAATTGAGGGAACCCACCTTGTTTCTTCTATCGATGTGGAGCTACAGAAATACGGCGAGCAATTGTTACAAAATAAAAGAGGATGTGTGGTTGCCATCGAACCCAGTACGGGTGAGATTTTGGCCTTGGTTTCTTCGCCAACTTTTGACCCCAATTTGTTGTTGGGTAGAGCAAGAGGAAAAAACTTTTTGGCTTTGAGTCGCGACAAGCAAAAGCCTTTGTTCAATCGGGCGACACAAGCTCAATATCGACCAGGCTCTATTTTCAAAATTGCCCAATCGTTGACGGCTTTGCAAATGGGTTCGATTACAAAGGAAACAAGAATTGCTTGTAATCGTGCTTTGATTGGCTGCCACGGCGCACACAGCATGGATGATTTGGAAATGGCGATTGTTCATTCTTGTAACCCTTATTTCAGGGGCGTATTGCAGCGCGTTGTAGAAGGAGGAAGAGTAAAAGGCAGTCGCAACAAGGATGCGCATGTTGGATTGGGTTTGTGGAGAGAGCAAATGATGAAGTTTGGTTTTGGAACGAATTTAAAGACCGATATTCCAGGAGTTAAAAAGGGATTGGTTCCTAGTCCAGAATATTACGATCGTGCTTACGGTAAAGAATCGTGGAATTTTAGTACAATTTATTCCATCAGTATTGGAGAAGGGGAGATGCTGGTAACGCCTATCCAGATGTGTAATTTGGCTTGCATTGTCGCCAACAAAGGATACTACTATGCACCTCATACGGTCAAGAGTATTGGCGTGGGTGGAAAGCCACGTCCGGAATTTTTAGAGAAGAATGATGTTGGCGTAAATCCGGAGTATTTTGATGTTATTGTCTCCGCCATGGAGAAAGTGGTTGGTCCAGGTGGAACAGCCAATGGAGCTAAACTGCAGGATATCGTGATTTGTGGTAAAACTGGAACCGTTCAAAATGAGCCACGCAAGGACCACAGTGTATTCGTTTGTTTTGCCCCTAAAGAAAATCCGAAAATAGCCTTGGCTGTTTACGTGGAGAATTGTGGATTTGGTGGAACATGGGCTGCGCCGATTGCGAGTTTGATGATTGAGCAGTATTTGAACGGTGAGGTCAAGAACAAAGACCGTGAGAAACATATTTTGGAGCAGAATTTTTTAAATCAATAATGAGTAGAAATAGAAATACCAGTGTAGTGGGACCCATCGATTGGACCATTGTTGGCATATGGATATTCTTTATTGTTTTTGGATGGATGACCATCTACAGTGCCGCTTATGATAGCGCTCATCCGATGCCATTTGATTTTGCAAAGGAGTATGGAAAACAAATGATGTGGATCGGAATATCCGTGTTGTTGGCGATTTTCACGCTGTATATAGAGGGTGATTTTTTTGCCAAATTTGCTTGGGTGATTTATGGCTTTTTTGTGCTACTGCTAGCCCTGGTTCTAGTGGTGGGTAAAGAAGTCAACGGTGCCAAAGCTTGGTTTGGAATTGGTAGTTTTGGTATTCAACCGTCGGAGTTTTCTAAGATTGGTGTTGGTTTGGTATTGGCCAAGTA
>CANFLZ010000067.1 GCA_947448135.1 Flavobacteriales bacterium | reverse complement strand
TGATTGTAAAAAATGAAGTCGATGCATTTGCCTGAATCTACTTTGCCAAATCCGTGATAGCTGTTCGTTTCCCATATGGAAAGGTCTCCGCTTGGCGCGAGCTCATTGGAAGTGATTAAAAATTGAATCGGTGTAGAATGGATATCGGTATTGAAATCGCCACCGCAAATCAAACGATGATGTTGCGGAATGGAACGAATCAATTGAGTCATTTGTTCGGCGCTGTGCATTTGAGCTTCTCGTCCGATGTGGTCCCAATGGGTATTCACCAAATCCAAGGTGTCGTGTGAATTCTTATCGCATAGAATCAGATGTGTAATGATTCGTTCACAAGCGGCATCCCAGCCTTTGGATGGGTGTTGAGGTGTTTCGGATAGCCACAAGGTCTCACCTGAAATAAACTGAAATTTTTCAGAGTTGTAAAAAATAGGGGAGAATTCGCCTTTTGTTTTTCCATCCTCTCGACCAATCCCATAGCTTTCAAATAATTGAAGTCCGGATTGCAAATCGGTCAATTGTTCACTCAGTACTTCTTGAAAAAAATAAAAATCAGCTTTTTGTTTTTTGAGCCATTGGAGAGTTCCCATTTTTCGAGAATTCCAATCGTTGGGGATATCGTTGGGGTTGTTGTAACGAATGTTGAGGTCAACAATTTTGTAGCTTTTGTTCTGGGCTAATGATTGCAGGCCTAAGAATAAAATGATGAAGCAAACAGCAAATCTCATTAACGATTTTCTATGGCTTTGTTCATGATGTCAATTTGCCCTTGGTAATATTCCATTGCTTCGGGATTATTTCCTTCTTTGGCCATTTCATAAGCTTTGACATAATATCTTTTGGCATCTTCTGGATGCCCCAATTTCCAATGACAAAATCCAGCATTGTTGATGATGATTTCATCATTGGGATTGATAGAATATGCTTTATTGATGTAGGTTAGGGCTTCTGTGTATTGCTCTTTCATCATAGCGCAAGTTGCTATATTGGACAAAGTGATGACGTTTGCATCATCTTGCTCAAGCATGATTTTTGAACATCTTTCGATGATCTCGTATGCGTAGGGAAGGCCTGATTCAAACAAGACATAAAAATGCTCCTGCAAGGAACTATTCAAAAAATTAAGATCATCTTCAACAGGCTCGTTTTTCAACCAATACCAGCTGTTCTTATTGGCTTGTCCTTGATTGATGGTATTGATAATTTCTTTTTCCATCCAATCCCAATGCTCAGATTCTCGGGTAATGTAAATTTTTCCCATGCGAAGATCCAATCGATTTGGATTCTTAGCAATCGCACCATCAATGCTTCGAATAGCCAATTGAATCAGGCTATCGTTGATACTGGGGACGCTGTATAGGTATCCTGAAATGTTGCCTAAACTGTCAGCCACTTCAATGGCTTCAGTTCCATCTTCAGGTGGCGTAGGATTGAGCATGACGATTTCTGAAAAAGCACGCATCGCATAGTAATTGAAAATCGCCACTTCCATTTCAGGATTGCTTGGTTCAGTTTTTTTCCATTCCATCACCAGACTGTACATGCCAGTGGTGTCGTTGTTGTCCATTTTTAAATCAAACTTCTCCTGGAAGGTTTGTGCATTATTCTCGAGAGCAAGCAGAAGAGAAAATAGCAGTAAAGATAAATTTAATTTCATACCGTATGTTGTGCAGCCTGGAATCAATTCAGATGCAGGCCAAAAGGTACAAAAAAAGGCTGTCCGAAGACAGCCTTTTCAAATTATTTACAGAAGAGGATTATTCTCCTTTTCCTTCCATTTTCTCTTTCAATGCAGCCAAAGCGCCGATATCACCTAAAGTAGATTTCTCTACTTGAGCGTTAACCGCCTTCACAGCATTTGAATCACCAGCACTTTCTGGTTTCTTTCCACGTGGCTTCTTAGGAGCTTCAGCAGATGCTTCTTCTTCTTTGAAAGTTCCCGTGTGAGAAACGGCAATCTTGCGTTGGTTTTTGTTGAATTCCAAAACAACGAATTCCAAAGTCTCGTCAACTTTAGCAGTTGATCCGTCTTCTTTCTTCATGTTTTTGCTTACGCAGAATCCTTCCAATCCGTATGGTAATGAAACCACTGCATGGCTTCCTTCTTTACGGATGATTGTTCCTTGGTGACGTGATCCTTCAGTAAATACTGTTTCGAATACATCCCATGGGTTTTCTTCGATTTGTTTGTGACCCAAGCTAATCTTGCGATTGTCTTTGTCCAATTCCAAAACAACTACTTCCATATCGTCTCCGATAGCGCAGAATTCAGATGGATGCTTGATTTTTTTGCTCCAAGACAAATCAGAGATGTGAACCAAACCATCGATTCCTTCAGCCAATTCGCAGAATACACCGAAGTTGGTGAATGCACGAACTTTAGCAGTATGCTTGCTAGAAACTGGGAAACGAGACTCGATACCTTCCCATGGATCTGAAGTCAATTGCTTCATACCCAAGCTCAATTTACGCTCGTCTTTTTCTACAGCCAATACAACACACTCAACGTCTTGTCCAACTTTCAAGAAATCTTGAGCTGAACGCAAGTGAGAACTCCAAGACATTTCAGAAACGTGAATCAATCCTTCAACACCAGGTGCAACTTCAACAAATGCTCCGTAGTCGGCCAAAACAACAACTTTACCAGTTACTTTTTGTCCAACTTGCAATGTGTCTTGGTAAGCATCCCATGGGTGAGCTGAAAGTTGTTTCAAGCCCAATGCAATGCGCTTCTTGTCATCATCAAAGTCAAGAATAACCACGTTGATTTTAGAATCCAATTGAACCACTTCTTCTGGGTGGTTGATACGTCCCCAAGAAAGATCGGTGATGTGAATCAATCCATCTACGCCGCCAAGGTCGATGAATACGCCATAGCTGGTGATGTTTTTGACAACACCTTCCAAAACTTGACCTTTCTCCAAACCTGACATGATTTGTTTCTTTTGCTCTTCGATTTCTGCTTCGATAAGTGCTTTGTGAGAAACAACAACGTTCTTGAATTCGTTGTTAATTTTAACAACTTTCAATTCCATTACTTTTCCTACATACACATCGTAGTCACGAATAGGCTTCACATCGATTTGTGATCCTGGCAAGAAAGCCTCCAATCCAAATACATCGACGATCAAACCACCTTTCGTGCGGCACTTCACTTCTCCTTTGATGATTTCGCCTGATTCCAAAGCGTTGTTTACATCTGTCCAAGCGCTCAACAAACGAGCTGTCTTGTGAGATACACGCATTTGACCAGACTTGTCTTCTTGGGTCTCAATGAAAATAGGAACTACGTCACCTACTTTCAAATCTGGATTGTAACGGAATTCAGTCACGGCAACTACGCCTTCAGACTTATATCCGATATTGACAACAATCTCTTTTTTACCAATAGAAACAACGGTTCCTTGAACCACTTCTTTTTCTTTGATGGTAGATAAAGTTTTTCCATAAACTTCGTCAAAGCGATTGCGCTCTTCCGCAGTGTATCCACCAGCAGCCTCGTAGGCATCCCAGTTAAATTCACCGTTACTGTTCATGTATTGTTCGTCGTCAGCAGTGCTATACAAATCCATTGGCTCTTCACGAGAAATGGTTTCTTCTGCTTGACTTGGAGCTGTTGCTCCTGTGTTTTCGGCGTTTTCAGCCGGGGTTGTGTTTTCTGCCATATGGCATTTAAAATTGTATTTGTTCTCGTTTTTACGTGAGGCATAGAACAAATGGGTTCAACTTGTTTTTGTTCTCTGCTATACCTCATCAGCAGAGTCCTCTCAATTAAGAGGAGCGCGAATTTACTTAAAATCAATGGGATATTCAAATTTATTTTTTAAGGAAGGGTGCGCTATTTTTAGGATTTTAGCCAAATGAAAAATTTCCTGTCTGCTCTTGTTCTTTGTTTTCTCTTTTCTTTGACGATGGTCGATTGCAAAAAATGCCTTCCAACTGCCGAGAGTCAAGCGGATTCCATTGTTGCGCAAGACTATGCACAATACGGTAGCCCAATGGATTCCCTACCGTTGGGCAGAGACATGCGCATGTATGAGGTGAATCTGAGAGCGTATTCTGCTTCTGGTGATTTTCAAGGTGTAATCAATCGATTGGATGAATTAGATAGCTTGAACATCAATGTTATTTGGTTGATGCCCATTCATCCAATTGGTATTCCTCATTCTGTTCATTCACCTTATTCAGTCCAAGATTACAAAGCGGTTTCTTCCGAGTATGGAAGTTTGGAGGATTTGAGAAATCTTGTTGATTTGGCCCACAGCCGTGGTATGGCCGTTATTTTGGATTGGGTTGCCAATCACACTGCATGGGACAATCCTTGGATTACGGATCATCCTGATTGGTACACCCAAGATGCCAATGGCAATATAATTTCTCCTGCAGGAACCAATTGGTTGGATGTAGCGGATTTAAATTATGATAATCAAGAAATGCGAGTGGCCATGATTGACGCCATGCGCTATTGGGTTTTACAGGCCAATGTGGATGGATTTCGATGTGACCACGCCGATGGGGTTCCCAATGATTTTTGGAAATCTGCCATTGATAATTTGCGCAGCATTCCCAATCGACAATTGATTTTTCTGGCTGAAGGCGCAAGCGCAGCATTATTGACCGCTGGTTTCGATATGAATTTTGGTTGGGATTTTTACAACGGACTAAAAAATGCCTACAATGGAACGGCTGCTTCCAATTTATTGTCCATTCACAATAGTGAATATACGGCTATCCCAATTGGCAAGCACAAGTTGCGCTTCACGACCAATCATGATGAGTCCGCTTGGGACGCTTCTCCGGTTACACTTTTCGGGGGAACACAAGGTGCGATGACCGCATCTGCAATCTCTATTTTCACTGGAGGTGTTCCCTTGATTTATACAGGACAAGAAGTGGGACGCAGCACCACAACACCGTTTTTTTCTAACTCTCCAATTGATTGGTCAGCACATCCAGAAATGAAACAGTTTTATCAATCGCTCATGAAATGGTATAAAGACAATGAAGCAGTGAAGAAGGGCTTTGTTGCCTCGCAAAGCAACAGCAATATTTTGGCGTTAAAGAAGAATTGGAATGGTCATGATGCCATTCTGTTGGCCAACATTAGAAATGCAAATCAAACCTTATCTATTCCGTCGAATTGGCATGGCACATATACGAATGCTCTTACCGGATCACCCGTAGATGTTGGTTCCAGTATCTCCATCAATGCTTACGAGAACTTGATTTTGTTTCGTTAATCAAACCCTACTTTTGGGTAGTTAATTTTGTTGCGCTTTGATCAATTTTTCAAGTTCCATTTGCGCGTAATTGGCCAGTTGGGCACTTGTGAAATCAGGATGTTCTTTGGGCCAAATGACTTCGCCAATGGTCACTTTGATTATTCCCGAATGCGCAATGAAACCTCCCTTTTTAAGGGCTTTCTCAGCTCCGCTGATCGCTATAGGCACGATCGGAATATTGGCATTCTGGGCAATAACAAAACTTCCTTTCTTGAAAGGCAATAAAGCACCATTTTCACTTCTGGTTCCCTCAGGAAACGTAACCAAATTTTTACCTGAAACCACTTTTTTGGCGGCTTCATTCATACTTTGGATGGCCTTTTCTCGGTTTCCTCTATCTACGAATATCATTCCCATGGCTTGCATGTATTGGCCCAACAATGGAACTTTTGCCAATTCTTTTTTTGCGACAAAAAACAATCCGCGTGGAATGGCATAAACGACAACGGGAATGTCTAATTGAGAGGTGTGGTTGGCGATAAAAATGGCTGGGACATCCGGGAGATTTTCATTTTTTCGGATGCGCAATTTGATTCCGTATAGCCCAAAAACAACAGGGCTCCAAAGGAAATGAGCTATCCAATAGACACATTTCTCTGGCTTAAAAAATATCCGAAGCAACAATCCGAGAACCCCAGTGAGGAGTGTCCAAACCAAAACCAATGGCAGAAAAATGATTCCTCTGATCATGACAAGAAAATGCGTGGGGTCATTTCGCTGGCCTTTTCAAAGGCTGTCCAATCGTAGCCGGATACTTTTCCTTCTAACCAGTGTCTCAAAACCTCAGAAGGCATATTGCCTGTAAGATCAGACTTGGCCATGGGACAACCTCCCCATCCTCCCATCGCTGTATCTATTCGCCTGCAACCCGCATTCCATGCGGCTTGTAATTTGGGAAGCGCATCGTTAGGGGTTGCATGTAAATGAGCACCAAGAGGACAATCGGGTAGTTGGATTTTGAAAGCTTCAAATATTTGAGTGATTTCTGTTGGGGTCGCAGCACCAATGGTATCGCTCAATGCCAAAGCTTGGATGGGCATTTGCGACATTATTTTTTTACTCCATTCCAAGACAATCTCAGTGCTATATAGATCACCATACGGATTGCCAAATCCCATACTGAGATAAACCACGAGTTTTTTATTTGCAGCCTGTGCCATCGATGAAATGTTAGTCAATCGGGTCCAACTCTCGGCTATGCTGGAACCTGTGTTGCGTTGCTGAAAGGTTTCAGAAATTGAAAAGGGAAATCCAATAACATCGACCAATGCTTCTGAACAGGCTTGCTCTGCACCTCTTTCATTGGCAACGATCACCAAAAACTCTGGCTTTTTTCCGGTCCATTGAACGCCATTGATCACTTCATGGGTGTCACGCATTTGCGGGATGGCTTTAGGACTAACGAAACTACCGATATCGATGGTGTCAAATCCAACTGCAATCAATTGATTGATGTATTCTATTTTTTGATGGGTGTCAATGAAACGTTGAATGCCTTGCATCGCATCTCTCGGACATTCAACCCACGTGAGCTTATCGTTCATGACACAAAGGTAATTTTTTTCGAGCCTATTGAGAAGGCCCTGAGGGTAAATCGGAATAATAAAATGGATGATGATAATGGTGAATGGGATAAAGCCATGATTTGCGGGTATCATCAAGCATGATGATGGGAATGCCCTTGTCTCGCCAAAAATGTATTGTTGGATGCGTATTTCGTGTTTCCCACTCTGACGTGAAGATGAGAACAAATCCAGACACCAATGCGATTTGTTTAAAACCCTGCCAGTTGCGGTTCCATGCCGCATACGCCAAAACACCAATCATGCACCAAGTGAATTGATGAACCAAAGTCCAGTGGTGAAATACCAGCGAAGGTTCGGGAAAAGAATTGATATAGTGAACGATGGCATTCATGACTTTTATACCCCATTGGATGATAAAATGAAAATTGAACGATGACCAAATGGGCTGCAATAAAATCAAGACGATAAATGCATACATCAGCAGGCTGGAAAGAGGAACGAGAATAAGATTGGCCAACAAAAAATAGGTGGGAAATGTGAGGGTTTTCGGCATGAGAAAGAGCCCGGTCATCCACTGGGCATGCAGGGTTGTGGCAACTGATTGAATGATGTGCTGAACCCATTTATTATGAGTAGCAATAACCAGTTGAATCGGACGATGAAAGAGAACGATTCCTGCTACAGCGAGATGAGAAAGTATGAGGCCCCAATTGTTTTTGTCTTCAGGAAATAGTAAAATGATGATGAAGAATGATAGGGATAATAAATTAAGTGTCGGGGATTTGAGATTCCATAATTTTCCACCGTGTAAAAAAGTAAACATGATTCCAGCTCGAAGAATGGAAGGCGTGAATTGGCATACATAACAAAATGACCAAATGATGACGAGCGTCAGAATAGTGGTTAATTTGATGAACTTTTTTCGGGTTATCCACCCCAGAATGGGAGAGATGGCTCCGAACAGTAAGCCAATGTGCATACCACTTACTGCCAATAAGTGACTAACGCCAATCGACTTGTATTCTTGGTTGATGGATTTGGGAATGAAATGGGTGTCACCGATTAAAAAGGCCACAATAATGCCAGCTTCATCCGAAGTGTAAAATTGTAAAAGTTGATGGTGTAATTTCTCAGATTGTTCATAATCTGACTGTGATCGAACTTCCCAATCCGTTGGGCACAGCGTTGCATTTGGTGGGGCTGGTAGCAGCGCGTTCCAGGCACTTCCAATGGAAATGAACAAGCAGAAAATGGATAGACTCGTCCATAGAATAACTTTTTTCATTCGCGCTACTAAGGCCAACGCAAAGGCCAAAATCAGAAATACCAAAGTGCCTCGGAAATCATCAAGGCCGTATAGTCCCCAGAGAAAGGGAATTAAAATTCGAAGGAAGGGACTTTGTCTCCAAATACGTGACATTCAATTGTGCTTATTGCACAAAGGAACTGGAGTCAAGTGAGGAGAACTTTTTTTTCTTGCCTATAAAAAATGCATATACGATGCTTTTTTTATAAAGACCAACATGGTTGATTTCCTTGATATAATTGCTTTCTAGGTTCCTTTTTTGGATCATTTTTGAAAGCATAACATAGTACTTGAAGTGGGCTTCAATAATCGCCCAAACGTGTCCCCATTTACGCTCCAAAATAAATCGTACACCAGCAATTCCATCCAATACCATCCGCCTAAAAATCTTTAAGAATAAATTGGATCTTCGGTAGTTTTTGGTGATTAAATACAAATTGTTTCGGAAGTTGAGATAGGTCTTCATCGGGTTCTGACGATCCAATGTCCCGCCGCCTACATGATAAACAGTGCTTTCCAAGGCAGCTCCGATAGCATATCCTCTGTTTTTCAATCGCCAGCACAAATCTATTTCTTCCATGTGAGCGAAAAAATCAGCATCAAATCCTTCAACTTCTAACCAGGCTTTTCTTCGAATCATGAGAGCAGCTCCTGAAGCCCAAAACACTTCTTGTCGTCCCGTGTATTGCCCGTTGTCATCTTCGAAACGATAGAATATTCTTCCGGCACAAAAAGCATAGCCGTCTTTGTCCAAATACCCTCCAGCACCGCCAGCATATTCAAATTGCTTTTTGGTCTGAAAGTCAATTATTTTGGGTTGACAGGCAGCCAGTAATGAATCACCTTCCATCCAATCCAACATCGGTTGTAACCAATTGGGCGTTACCTCAACATCGCTATTCAGTAAAAGGAAATAGGGGTGGGTTATTTGTTTCAATCCTTCATTGTAACCTCCGGCGAATCCATAGTTTTTGTCAAGCTGAATCCAACCGACTTCTGGGAAGTGCTCAGCGCAGAATTGCTTGGAGGTATCGGTAGATCCATTGTCAATGATAAAAACATCAGCCAAGGCAGCGCTGTTCTCTACAACATTTTGCAGAAACTGTTCGAGCCATTTCTGACCGTTCCAATTCAATATGGCAACTGCAATCGACTTCATCAATGTGGGTTGTACCAGAGCCCTTCTAGTTCATCGCCAGAGTAAGGGTCTTGACGTTGATTGTTTTTGTTTCGAGCAATCGTTGTAGGATCATTCATTTGTCTTGAACGAACCAAGTTTTTCCAGTCAAAATTGGTTATTTCTCCCGGAATATCGGAGTGAAGTAATTCCATATCCCCACTCAAACTGGTGTTGTAAAACAACAAGCGCTTGTTGTGCATGTTGTTGTTGGTTTGATAATAATGCCAGATTTCAAATGGCCAATAATCGGGATCATTGTTGCGAATAACCCGAGTGGAAGGTTTTCCATATTGCAGATAAACGCGACCCCTATCGGTCTCCCATCCTTTTTTGATTTTGGTCCCAAATTCTACCTGACAGGCTTCAACCTCTTTTGAGTATTGACTCCATGCCAATTCAGGAGATAAAGGATTCCGCTTGTACCAAAACTGGTACATAAACCCTTGCAGTTGTTTCAGATTGTAGGCTTGAATGGCAGTACTTATTGACTGTTTTTCATTTCCTTTGGCAATGGGCGAAAAAGAACGAATGATTTCTCTAAGAGCCAATGAGTCGGTGTATTGCGAAGCAAAACTCGCAGCGATTTGCATCGCTGAAATTTCTTTGCTTTCGATGCGTGTGTTTTTGCGAGCGAATTTCCTTTTTTGTGAACAGATGGCATTCTTTAGTTTGTCTAAAATTGCAACTTCTAACTGATATTCTCCCGCTGGTAAATTCGTAATGTCAAAGGACAATAATAGAGGAAGGACCGCTTTGCCGTTTTCTCTCTTGATGCGCTGAAATCCTTGAACTACCTGTAAATTTTTGTCCAGAATTTGATATTGAACAATAAAAGGATCGGCTCCAAAGTAAAGGTCAGTGTTGTATACCTCACAATAAAAATCCATCTTTTCCTCTTCATCGTATCGAGTGTCAGAAAGCAACGG
>CANFLZ010000066.1 GCA_947448135.1 Flavobacteriales bacterium | reverse complement strand
CGGCATTTTTTTTCAAATGCGAAAAAGCCCTGATTATCAAAAAACATTTGTGTGACAATATAATCTGCACCGGCATCTACTTTCTCCTTGAGGTATTTGAGGTCGGTATTTAAGTTGGGAGCTTCGAAGTGCTTTTCTGGATAACCTGCTACACCAATACAAAAATTGGTTTTTTCAGAATTTCTCAATTCAGGATCCAAGTATTTTCCTTGGTTCATTTGTTGAATTTGCGTGACCAATTCTGACGCATGGCTGTGTCCTCCTGGTTCTGCCTTGAAGTCAGGAATGCTTTTGATGGAATCGCCGCGTAAAGCCAGTACATTGTCTATTCCCAAAAAGCTCAAATCAATCAAGGCATCTTCTGTTTCCTCTGCGCTAAATCCGCCACAAAGGACGTGAGGAACCATGTCAACTTTGTACTTATTGCCAATGGCTGCACAAATACCTACAGTTCCGGGTCTTTTTCTTGTTGTTTTTTTACGCAATAATCCGTTTCCTTCTTCTTGGTAAACAAATTCTTCTCTGTGATACGTAACATCGACAAATGCTGGATTGAATTCCATCAAATTATCCATGGTTTGAAAAATGGAATCGATAGTCGATCCTTTCAATGGTGGCAGAATTTCGAAGCTGAACAGAGTGTCCTTGGCTTCTTGGATGTGCTGAATTACTTTCATGAGTTTTGTAATAAGTGACCCAACCAACGTTGAGCAGTTTGTGTGTCGATATTTTTAGCGGCGGCGTATCGCTCGAGTTGATCTTTTCCCATTCTGGGTATTCCGAAATAGGTCGCTTCTGGATGAGCAAAGAAGTATCCACTCACAGCGGCAGTGGGATACATGGCCATGCTTTCTGTGAGCGATAAACCAATCGTTTGATCGGGTTTCAATATTTCCCATATTGTTTTCTTTTCTGTATGATCAGGACAGGCTGGATAACCTGGAGCGGGACGAATACCTTGGAATTTTTCTGCAATCAAATCTTGAGGACTCAGATGCTCGTTGGAAGCATATCCCCAATATTCGGTTCGAACCATTTGATGCAGGCGCTCTGTCGCAGCTTCCGCCAATCGATCAGCGACGGCTTTGATCAGAATCTCTTTGTAATCATTGTTCTCTATGTCAATTTCTTGTAGCCATGCGTCAACTCCAATTCCAGCATTTACCGCAAATAGGCCCATGTAGTCGGTTTGATTTTCTGAAAGGAAATCAATTAAACTGAGATGGGATTCACCAGCGCGTTTGCCTTGTTGTTGTCGTATGAAATGAAATTGATGTTCCATTTCTAATACTTGAACCGATGCGGGATTGTTGCGCTTTACAGGTAGTATTTGGAAGGTAGCACGGATGCTAATTTTGGGATCTATTATTAAATCATTCAACATTTCTTGTGCATCATGAAGCAGTTTTTTGGCCTCATCACCGACGATGTGATCCTCTAAAATATCCGGAAATTTTCCAGCCAAACCCCACGTTTGGAAGAAGGGCATCCAATCGATATAGGGAGTTAAATCGTCAATTTTAAAATCAATGATGACTTGATCTTTTGAATTTGGGGGATAAATACAATCCGTAATTTTCAACTTGTTTTCATCTGCTTTCTCAATCGGTTTCAGCGGATTTTGTTGACTGTTTTTGACGTAGTTTTCTCGAACCCGTTGGTAGTCAGATTTGGTTTTTGATACAAAATCATGATTGTCTTTTTGCAGCAGGTAACTTACCTCCTGAGCTGCTGTTCCTGCATCTCGAACATGTAAAACGGGATACGTGGTATGGGGATCAATTTTTACTGCCGTATGAACTTTGGAAGTTGTTGCTCCTCCAATGAGCAAGGGAATGTTTAATCCTTCTTTTTCCAAAAGCTGAGCCATCTCGGTCATGATTTCAAGTGATGGTGTGATCAAACCACTCAAACCGATAATGTCTACTTGGTGCTTTTTGGCTTCTGAAACAATAGTCTCATTGGGAACCATCACGCCTAAATCGATGATGTCATAACCATTGCAGGCGAGCACCACACCAACGATGTTTTTTCCGATATCGTGCACATCTCCTTTCACGGTAGCCAAAAGAATTTTCTTTCTTTGCGATGCATTGGATTTTGAAGCGCTTTGTAAAAGCAATGGCTCCAGAATCGCCACCGCTTGTTTCATGACTCGTGCACTTTTTACTACTTGTGGCAAAAACATTTTTCCAGAGCCAAAGTATTCGCCAATGATGTTCATTCCTTTCATCAACGGACCTTCAATGATGTGAAGCGGGCTGGGATAGGTGGCAATGGCTTCGGCGATGTCTTGATCAATGAAGGAGGTTTTGCCTTGAATCAATGAATCAATAAGTCGATGTTCAAGTGGGGTTTTCGATCGATCTTCTATTACAATATTGGCTTCTTTTTTTTGTTGATTTTGAGCGGCATATTCCAACAAATTTTCTGTCGCGTTTTCGGTTCGATTCAATAATAAATCTTCTACCAATTGAAGTAACTGTGAATTGATTTCTTGGTATACCACGAGTTGTTCTGGATTCACAATTCCCATGTCCATTCCGTGTTGAATGGCATGGTACAAGAAGGCAGCATGTATCGCTTCGCGAACCGTATTATTGCCTCTGAAGGAAAAAGAAACATTGCTTACTCCGCCTGATACCAAGGCGCCGGGTAAATTGGTTTTGATCCATGCCGTTGCTTTGAAAAAATCTAGGGCGTTGTTTCGGTGTTCTTCCATCCCAGTTCCGATTGGAAAAATATTGGGATCGAAAATGATGTCTTGTGGTGAAAAATTGATTCTATCGCGCAACAAGTGATAGGCACGAGAGCAAATTTCAATTCTTCTGTCCAGGCTATCTGCTTGCCCCTTTTCGTCAAAGGCCATGATGATGACAGCGGCACCATATTTTTGAATGATGCGAGCTTTGTTTAAAAAGTCAATTTCGCCGTCTTTCAAGCTGATGGAATTTACAATGCCTTTGCCTTGAATGCAGCGCAATCCAGATTCGATGACATTCCAATTGGAAGAATCTATCATGATCGGCACACGAGCAATATCGGGCTCTGAGGCAATCAAGTTGAGGAAGTGTATCATGGCCTTTTCACCATCAATCATGGCTTCATCCATATTGATGTCGATGATTTGGGCACCACCTTCCACTTGTTCTCTTGCGATTTGTAATGCGTCGTCCCAACGTTGTTCCTGAATACAACGTAAAAATTTCTTGGAACCGGTTACATTCGTTCGTTCTCCGACATTCAAAAAGTTGGAATCATGTCGAATGATCAAGGCTTCAAGTCCCGATAGGATTAGTTTGAAATCGGTTTTCATGATTGAACTTTCTTTTGATGAAGTGAAGCAATTGCGTGAATATGATGAGGGGTGGTACCGCAGCATCCGCCAATAATTTGAACATGCTGCTCTTGGATATAGGGCCTTACTTTTTCGAGCATGGTTTCAGGGGTTTCATCATATTGTCCCATGGCATTGGGCAAACCTGCATTGGGGTACGCACTGATAAAGGCCAAAGAATGTTTTTTGAGTTCTTTGATATGGGGCAGTAACTGATCAGCACCCAACGCGCAATTGAAGCCGATACTGAACAATGGAAGATGACCCAACGATATGGCAAATGCAGCGGCGGTTTGGCCCGAAAGCGTTCTACCCGCGGCATCTGTGATTGTGCCGCTGGCCATCAATGCAATATCACCCTCTGGATTTTCACGCGTGATGGGTTGTAGATTATTGTTTTCAAGAACTTCAAGTGCGGCATAAAACGCGGCTTTGGCATTCAAAGTATCAAAGATGGTTTCGATGAGAATGGCGTCCACACCTGCTTGAATCAAGGCATCAATTTGCTCGTAGTAAGCCGATTTTAATTCATCAAATGAAATGGCTCTGAAAGCGGGATCTTCTACTTTGGGAGATAGAGAAGCTGTTTTCGAAGTGGGGCCGACTGCTCCCGCAATGTACTTTTTTTGCTCATCTCCATGCTTTTCATAATAAAGTTCCCTGGCTTTTTTGGCGCAATTGACGGCAGCTGTGTTGACTTGTGCAATACACTCGGTGAGCTCGTAATCAGCCATTGAGATGCGCTGTGCGTTGAAGGTATTGGTTTCAACAATATCTGCACCCGCTTCGAAATATTGGAGATGAATCTCTGTAATGATTTCAGGTCGGGTAATGCAGAGTAAATCATTGTTCCCTTTGAGTGGAATGGGATGATTTTGAAATTGATTTCCTTTGAAGTCTGCTTCCGATAATGGATAGCGCTGTATCATGGTGCCCATGGCACCGTCCAGTGTCAAATTTTTGATTTGAATGTCTTGAAATATTCCCATTGTATTGTTGCTTACATATCAATGGGACGAAGAGAAAATCTCTTTACTCATCTTTCTCCCTTTCGAGAGTAGGATTTGGCACCCAGCATTACCGGGGTTGCCAAGACATCTTCGGGCCATTTCCCTCCGTCTTTCTTGATAAGTGCGTTGCAAATGTATGTTGTAATGTTCAATTGGGCAAGTCTCTTCATGAGAAGTTGTATCTTTACAGCATGTCTCAACAGAAAAAAAAGATGGGCCTCTCGGAATTGGGAGGTTTGGTGTATTCCACGGGATCATTGCCACAGGAGGCACATGACGACGTGACACCTTTGGATCCAAGAGATCAGAATTTGCGCGTTTGGTTAGAGAAAAATCACCGAGGAGGAAAAATTGCGACCGTAGTCAAAGGTTTTGGTGGCAGTGATGATGAGTTGAATGAATTGGCGAAGTTTTTAAAAAACAAATGTGGTACGGGCGGATCTGCCAAAGAGGGTGAAATTATCATCCAAGGGGATCATCGAGAAAAGGTTGTACAATTATTAATTGAAAAGGGTTTTCCTACAAAAAAAGCAGGGGCATGAGTGATACAGTATTTTCCATTGCAGTAAAATGCTTGGCCAACACCGAAGAGATGTTGAGTGAGGAATTAAAAGAGTTGGGTGTTCAGGATATCGAAATCGCCAAAAGAATTGTACATGGTACGGCTACCACAGAGGTGATGTATCGGGTTTGTTACTGCTCAAGATTGGCATTGCGTGTTTTGGTGCCTGTTACAGAATTTAAAATTCGAAAGGTGGATGATTTGTATCGTCAAGCCTTGAAAATTGAGTGGGATAATTTGATGTTGTTGGATCAAACTTTTGCCATCGATGCACATGTTCGCTCTGACTTTTTTCAGCACCCACACTTTGCCAGCTTGAAAGTCAAAGATGCCTTGGCTGATTATTTCAGAAATGAATACAACCAACGACCCAACGTCGATGCAGAAAATCCAGATGTACTTTTTCATTTGCACATTGACACCGATACGGTGACCTTATCATTGGACGCTGGCGGTAGATCCTTGAATCAACGTGGTTATCGAATGGGTTCAGGTGATGCGCCGTTAAATGAGGTGCTGGCTGCTGCGATGATTCGGTTTACAGGTTGGAAAGGGGAGTGTCCATTCATGGACCCCATGTGTGGCAGTGGAACATTGGTTACTGAAGCTGCGATGTTGGCTTCTAATACACCTGCGCAAATCAATCGTCCCAATTTTCAATTCATGCGATGGCCGGGCTACAAGGAAGAGAATTGGTTGGAAGTGAAGGCTGCAGAAGATGCGAAAATAGTTACACCCTTGGTGCCCATTGTTGGAAGTGATTTGGATGCCAATGCGCTGGGATGGGCCAAGAAGAATTCGAATAAGGCTCATGTGGGTGAGTATGTTCATTTTGAGAAAGCAGATTTTTTTGAATTGGAAAGTGATCAAACGGCAGGGATTATCGTCATGAATCCTCCCTATGGCGAAAGATTACCTTTGGATGAAGCCATTGGCTTTTATGCCAATTTGGGCAATGCTTTCAAAAAGAACTGGAAAGGATGGAGAGCTTGGGTATTTTCAGGTCATTTAGAAGGAATGAAAAAAGTGGGATTAAAACCATTCAAAAAGTCCAAATGGCTCAATGCCAAAATCGAATGTGTTTTCCACGGATATGAAATGTTTAGTGGTGATTTTAAGTCCTTCAAGCAAAGTCAGTAATTCTTTAAAAGTGATTTAAATCACTTTTTGGTGTGAGATTTCTTTTTTCATTCGCAATAGGAAAAAAACAATGGAGCAACGATTTCATTCCATATTTAATCACGTCAACGAAGGAATATTGATTGTGAATCACAGTGGTGATATTGAGTCAATCAATCCAAGGGTTTCAGTGATGTTTGGATATTCAGAGGAAGAATTGATTGGGCAAAAAGTAGAAATTTTGGTTCCGATGTCAGCACGCGGAAACCATGCAGGTCATCGCGATAAGTACCAAGCCAATCCACATGCTCGGCCCATGGGAAAAAACATGTTCTTGGAAGGTTTGAAAAAAGATGGGTCTACTTTTCCTGTCGAAATTAGTTTGTCTAATTATGAGTCTGCAGGAGAACAGCATGTTATTGCTTTTATTATTGATGTTTCGGAAAGGAAACTGCAAGATGAGCGAATACAACAAGCCTATCAGGAGTTGCAGAATTTAAATAATTCGTTAGAGAAAAAAGTACTTGATCGAACGATGGTACTCGAGGAAGCGCTGGTTCATCTGGAAAATTCGAAATCGGAATTGTACAGTGCGCTCCAAAAGGAGAGAGAGTTGAATGAATTGAAATCGCGATTTGTATCAACTGCATCCCATGAGTTTAGAACACCGTTGAGCACCATTTCTTCCTCCGTATCGCTCATTGAGAAATATGGCGAGATGGCTGATTTTGAAAAGCAACAGAAGCATGTCACGCGCATTCGTCAATCGGTCAAAGGATTAACGGATATCTTGGAAGATATCTTGTCACTTTCTCGATTAGAAGAGGGGAAATTTGTACTCAACACCCAAGAGGTGGATCTCAGTTCTTTTGTGGAAGAAATGTTGGATGAGCTTCAATCCATTCTCAAAGAAGGACAATATTTCGATACACAGATTCAGTCCAATGTTGTTGGAACAACTGAGCCAAAAATTTTGCGCAATGTGATGATGAATTTGCTCAGCAATGCGATCAAATTTTCAAATGAGTCACAGCCCATTCAAGTTGAAATGAAAATGGAAAATGGAGTCGTGCATTTGAAAGTGCGCGATTATGGCGCCGGTATTCCCAGTTCAGAGTTGCCAAGATTGTTTGAGCGCTTTCATCGTGCGTCCAATGCCATTAACATTCCTGGAACGGGATTGGGATTGAGTATCGTGAAAAAATGCTTGGAACTATTGGATGGGGATATCCGCGTGGAAAGTCAATTGGAAGAGGGAACTACATTTTTTGTTCAGTTTAAATTATCATAATTCGTATGGAAAAGAAAACCATTTTAATCATCGAAGACAATTTAGAAGTTAGAGAAAACACTGCAGAATTGTTGGAGCTTGGCGGATATCATGTTATGACGGCAGCCAATGGAAAGGAAGGCGTTGCTACTGCGCAGCAGTACCATCCGGATTTGATCATTTGTGATATTATGATGCCCGTTTTGGACGGCTATGGCGTGTTGCATCTCTTGGGAAAAAAACCAGAAACAGCGCGCATTCCGTTTATCTTTTTGACAGCAAAATCTGAACGCTCGGATGTTCGCAAGGGAATGGAGTTGGGCGCTGATGATTATATTGTAAAGCCTTACAATGATACAGAATTGCTCAACAGCGTTGAGGCACGCTTGCGTAAATCTGAAAACAATGTTGGTACCATCGATCACTTGAATTATCGTTTGAATCAAATGAAAGATCGTCAAGTGCAATGGGATGATTTACTCAAAGATTTGCCAGAACGCCACATCAGAACTTTAGGAAAACGAGATGTTATTTATTCGGAAGGGGATACTTGTCAAGGTGTTTACGTTGTTTTAAAGGGCAAAGTCAAAGTGTATAAGTCACATGATTTGGGTAAGGATTTGATATTGCGTGTTCGTGGAAAAGGAGAGATGATCGCATACGTTTCCTTGTTGCAAGGGGAAATTCATTTGGATAATGCAGTGGCATTGGAGCTTTCCGAAATTATGTTTATCCCCCGTCACGCATTCTTCAATTGGTTGGAAGATCAGCCCAAGATGATGTTGGAGTTGATTTACTTGATGTCGGCTGCATTGAATTTCGAGCGCGAAAGAGCAGTGAATTTGGCCTATTCCAGTGTGCGAAAAAGAACAGCAGCCGCTCTTTTAAAACTCAAGACTCGTTTCCATGAAGATACGGCAGATTCTTTATTTACAATGCCTATTTCGCGCGATGATTTGGCCGCCATGGTTGGAACGGCTACCGAATCTGTCATCAGAACTTTAAGCGATTTCAAAGAAGAGAACCTCATCAAAATTCAAGGATCATCGATCACAATCTTGAACGAAGATAAACTGAGGAAGATGAAGAATTAATTGGGTTTAGGGTTTACGGTTTTTTTACTGTGCACCCATTACCAATACCCAATACCCAATACCCATTACCATCCACCTCATCTACTTTCGCAACAGCTCATTTTTTCAGCTTTCACTTTAGGACTGACATATGGGATGCCCAAATTGGCTCCTCTGAGAATGAGCAAAAGTCCAAGGCTGATCAGTGCGATTCGCGCCCATTTGCTTTGAATCCACGGCCATTTATTTTGTAGTCGATCTCCACCCCAAACCAACGCGATGAGCGCTGGACTGCTGCCGATACCAAAAAGTAGAATAAACCAACTGGCGCTCCACAGGTTTTGCGTCATCAATGCCGCGCCAATGGCACTGATGGACCAACCACAGGGCAACCATCCATTCATCATACCCAAGAGAAAGTGTTTGATCTCACCTTGCTGTGGCAACGAGTTGGAAAGTTTATTGCGCAATGGTGATAGCCAATGACTCAATCTTTTTTGAAAAGATGGAATCCATCCCAAAATAAAAATGACACCACCCAAAAGTGCAATGCCGTTTTGCCATCCCATCCAATGTGTGGTTTTTCCGATATTAAAAAACAACAACATCAGCAACCAATAGGCGAGGGATCTTCCAATGTGATGCAGCGCCACATTGATGACATTTCTTTGGTGCTTTTGTCCGTGCATCATGAGGACGAGTGGTCCGCACATACCCAAACAATGGAAGCTACCGCCGAGTCCCATTATTAATCCTGCCCAAAGACCGTAATTCATAGACTATCGGATGATGACCTCTTTTTCTTGGTAATATTTTTTGCCTTTGAATTCCCAAGTGCATTTGATTTGGTATTTTCCATTCAACAAAGGCATGGCAATGGAGTCTTCTTGCGTTTGTATGGTTTGATCTCTTATAGGATCAAATGCACAATAAACATCTATCGTTTTTTGGATAGAATTTAAATTGGTCGGAAATACAACAAATGGAATTTGGTTGTAATACAGCCATTTGATTTGTGCGTTGTCTTTTACCACTTGTTTGGCGGCGTCAATTTTTCCTTGCTGCGCTTTTTCTTTGGCGTAGTAATCAGTTGTGACCAAAGTGATGTCTTCTTGCGTTGATTTATACACCAATGTCAATATTCCCGCAGCAAATAAAATATATACAATGCTAATTTTCCAACCCCAATTCATATTCAATGGTTTTGATGTGGTGCGATAAAGGTAATGTTGTCAGATCCAATTTTTTTTCCGTCTTGATAACATTCCATTTTCCACTTGTTCTTTTGCGAATCTATAAACTGCGGAGCGACCTTTAAAAAGAACTCTGCATCCAAAGTAGCTGCGGGTGGTATAACGGGATTGTGACCAATCCAAATTACGGTTCCCTCGTGGTCTTTTAAGCGTAATTCTACTTTCATCTCTTGCTCGGTTTTGTTGATCAATTTGATGTTGTACAGATTGCTTATGCTTCCATCTGTTTCTGTTGTAAACAAAGTTCCTCTGGCCCGGATGATGCTGATGCCAACATCAGTCCTGGTTGCCAATAACGTTACTTCTAAGGCGATAATCAAAAGTAATATGATGGAATAGCCAATCACACGCGGAGTGACCTTCCATGGTTTTTTGGTTTTGATTCCTTCTTCAGAATCATAGCGTATCAATCCTTTGGGTTTGTGAACGCTTTCCATGATATGGTCGCAGGCGTCAATACATGCAGTACAGTTGACGCATTCTAATTGCGTTCCATTGCGTATGTCTATCCCGGTAGGACATACATGTACACAGGCCATACAATCAATGCAATCTCCTTCGCCGGGTTTGTTCTCTCCTTTGTGTGCTTTGTGACGCGGTTCTCCGCGAACGTAGTCGTATGTGACAATGATGCTCTTTGGATCTAACAATACGCCTTGCATTCTTCCATATGGACAGACCACCAAACAAACTTGTTCTCTGAACCAAGCGTATACAAATAGAAATACTCCGGTGAATATCAACATCAAAATAAAACCGCCAATGTGCTCAGAAAATGGCTCCGTGATGATGGCCCACAAGTGGTCTGTTCCAATGATGTAGGCCAAAAATGTATTGCCTACCAAAAAGGAGAACAAGATAAATAACGTGAATTTAATGATGCGTTTTCTGATTTTCTCAGCTGTCCAAGGCATTTTCAAAAGTGCCTTTTGCTGAGCTGCATCTCCGTCTACCCAATATTCTATTTTTCGGAAAATCATTTCCATGAAAATGGTTTGTGGACAAACCCAGCCACAGAATATTCGGCCAAATACTACGGTAAACAACGCAATGAAAACAATGAAAGCCAACATGCCAATCACAAAAATGAAAAAGTCTTGTGGCCAAAATCGAACACCAAAAAGAATGTATCTGCGCTCGAGTAAATTGAACAAAAACAAAGGCTGCCCATGAATGCGCAAAAATGGTATTCCGAAGAATACCATTAAATATGCGTAACTCAAAAGCGATCTTAGGTTGTACAGTTTACCATGTGGTTTTTTGGGATGAAAAAACACACGATGGCCTTCTGCATCGATGTGAGAAACGTGGTCTCTAAATGAATCCTCCATCACTATTTTTTTGCGGTCGTCAAACTATCAGGAGTAGCTGTTTTCATTTGTGTTGTATCGGTTGCATTGGCTTGGTACAATTCTCCTTCTGGTTCTTTTGCTCCGGGAGGATTACTGCCCTGAAGAGACAAGACGTACGAAGTAACTTGTGCCATTTGTGCTGCAGACAAATCTGTTTTCCACGATTTCATCCCAGTTCCTTTGACACCATATTTGACCGTTTTAAAAAGATCTTTGATGTCACCGCCGTGTTTCCAATAGGCGTCTGTAAGATTGGGTCCAACTTTTCCTTCGGCTAATGCGCCATGGCAAGCGACGCACAAGGATTGGAAGGTGGCTGCACCT
>CANFLZ010000065.1 GCA_947448135.1 Flavobacteriales bacterium | reverse complement strand
ATTATTCAATACCGTTGTTGTAATGCTATTTCCATTTGCCGTTGGTGTTGATTGACAAGTGTTATTGGCTGTCATCACAACCGTTACAACAGCCCCTGTTGTCAAGGCAGCGTTGGTGTAGGTAGCTGAGTTGGTTCCAACATTGGCACCATTGAGCTTCCATTGATAAGTTGGCGTTGTTCCTCCGTTGGTTGGGGTAGCCGTGAAAGTCACGCTGGTTCCTGAACAAATACTATTGTCCGCATCGCTCGAAGAAATCACAACTGAAGGCGTTACTGGCAAAATACAAGAACCGTCGTCTTGCGTAGCGGCAGCATTGTAGTTACATGCCAATGAATTTGTACATCCCGAAATGATGATATCCGGCTGTTGAAAGCCTTGCGTCAATATTAAACTTGGAGAAGTTAGGGTGGTCACAAACGTTTCACCTACACTCCAAGAAACATACGTTCCTTGAACGGTAACAGCATTGCCTGCAGAAACTATCGCTGTTGGCGACGTCGTTTGTCCGAATAATGCAACACTAAAAAAAATCAAAAAACCCAATGATAAAATTTGCTTCATGACGGTATAATATTGTTGCAATTTAGGGTAATATTTTTTAGAAAACAATAATAACTTATTCCAATTCATTTCATTTCACCTCGAATCGACCTTTTTTGTATATGTTCCGTTCTGTTCTCTCTTTTTTACGAATCAACTTCTGCTCTTCTTCAGGAAGATGGGTAATGGTTTGGCAAGCGACGCTGCAACAATTTTCGAACTTTTCTTTGCAGCTTGGGCATTGAATAAAAAGGATATGGCAACCCACATTGGCGCAGTTGGTATGAAGATCAAACGGCTCTCCACATTGATGGCATTTTGCTATTACATCATCTGAAATTCGCTCCGCCAAACGCTCGTCAAACACAAAATTGACTCCCTTAAATTTATTCGAGATGCCTTGCTCTTTCACATCTCTGGCGTACTTGATAATTCCGCCTTCCAGATGATAAACGTTTTTAAAACCACGATGCTTCATGTAGGCAGATGCCTTTTCGCATCGTATCCCGCCGGTGCAATACATGACCAAATTTTTGTCTTTGTCTTCTTTCAAAAGGTCTTCTGCGATTTGAAGTTCCTCTCGAAAAGTATCCACATCTGGTAAAATCGCTCCTTCAAAATGACCCACCTCGCTCTCATAGTGGTTACGCATATCCACTAAAATTGTTTTGGGATCGTCGGTCAATTGATTAAACGCTTGGGCATCCAAATATTTTCCAGTATCCGCGGGATTGAAAGTTGAATCATCCAATCCGTCAGCGACTATTTTATTCCTGACCTTTATTTTTAGCAAGTAAAAAGAATGGTTTTGATCCGCCACCGCCGTGTTCAATCGGATACCATTTAAATCTTCGAATCCGTATAAATAATGTTTAAAATTATCGAACTGATGTGAAGGCAAAGAAATCTGCGCATTGATCCCTTCTTGAGCCACATAGACACGGCCCAAAACTCCCAACTTGCTGAATTTCTCAAACAATTCATCTCTAAATGCAGCTGGATCTAGAATTTTAAAATATTGATAAAATGATACAGTCGTCCTGGGAGTTGTATCCTTGGCCATTTTTGCTTTTAAAATGCGCCGATCTACAGTGTTGTAAAGTCTCTTTTTCATGTACAAGTGCAAATTATACTTTACAAAACTACCATAAAAAAAGCCAGCTAATTAGCTGGCTTTTCAGATTTTAGTCATAAAATTAATAACGGTACTGATCGGATTTGTATGGTCCGTCTACTCCAACGCCAATGTAGCTGGCTTGGCTTTCCGTCAAAACATCCAACTCTACTCCGATTTTAGACAAGTGCAAACGTGCTACTTTTTCATCCAAATGTTTCGGCAATACATACACTTTGTTCTCATAATTGCTGTGGTTGATCCACAATTCCAATTGAGCCAAGGTTTGGTTGGTAAATGAATTACTCATTACAAATGATGGATGACCCGTTGCGCATCCCAAATTCACCAAACGACCTTCAGCCAAAACAATAATGTCTTTTCCGTTCAAGGTGTACTTGTCTACTTGAGGTTTGATGGTGTCTTTTGTTGAACCAAAATTGTCATTCAACCAAGCCATGTCGATCTCGTTGTCGAAGTGACCAATGTTGCAAACTACCGCATTGTGCTTCATGTTCAAGAAATGACGATCCATGATAATTTGGTGGTTTCCTGTTGCAGTAACGATAATATCTGCCTCAGGAATAGCGTTGTCCATTTTCTTCACTTCATATCCTTCCATGGCTGCTTGAAGAGCGCAGATAGGATCGATTTCTGTAACGATGACACGAACACCAGCATTTCTCAAAGAGTCTGCAGATCCCTTTCCTACATCACCATATCCTGCAACTACTGCCACTTTACCTGCCATCATTAAGTCTGTAGCACGACGCAAAGCATCCACCAAAGATTCACGACAACCGTATTTGTTGTCAAATTTTGATTTGGTAACACTATCGTTGATATTGATCGCTGGTAACAACAAAGTTCCGTTTTTCTCACGCTCATACAAGCGCAAAACACCCGTTGTTGTTTCTTCAGAAATTCCGCGGATGCCCGAAACCATTTCTGGATATTTATCAAAAACCATGTTGGTCAAATCGCCACCATCATCCAAAATCATATTCAATGGTTCTTCACCATCAAAAGCTCTTAGCGTCTGCTCGATACACCAATCAAATTCTTCCGCGTTCATTCCCTTCCATGCATATACTGGAATTCCAGCAGCGGCAATTGCAGCAGCAGCGTGGTCTTGCGTTGAAAAAATATTACAAGAACTCCAAGAAACTTGTGCACCTAATTCAACCAATGTTTCAATTAAAACAGCGGTTTGAATGGTCATGTGCAAACATCCCGCAATTCTAGCACCCGCCAAAGGCTTTGATGCTCCAAATTCTGAACGCAAGGACATTAATCCTGGCATTTCTGCCTCGGCCAACAAGATCTCCTTTCTTCCCCACTCGGCCAATGACATATCTTTTACTTTATACTTCATAGTCGTTTCTGTTAAACTGCTCATATACGTTATTTTAAGCAAAGATAAGTTTACTTTGCATTGAACAAGAAAATTATCACTTGAAAACTATCATTGAGATCTCAGATATTTCGCTGCAATATGTCCCAGACAAGTTTCTGATACCCGTCTTTGATCATCCACTCAGACAGGAAAGAAAAATTCTAGATCGACAGAAAGATTTTGACGCGGTCGCTTATTGTATATCTCCAGATTATTCTTGGGACGATATTCAAAAAAATGAATTTGGAAAACCGATGCTTCGTACCCAGCATATTGGCATCAGCCATTCCCATGAGCAGTTAATCGTTGGAATAAATCATGAAAACTTTGGTGTTGACATCCAAAGAGTCGATGAAAAAATTCATCGATTGGCTTCCAAATTCACCAATATTTCTGAAAGAAATTTTGCTGACAACGAGGAAATGCTGACACTGATTTGGTCGGCCAAGGAATCGGTTTTCAAATTCTTTGGGCATGCGGTCGACTTTTCTCAAGAAATGACCGTTTCTCCTTTTCAACTTTCCGATTCCTCATTTGTCGTTCAATATAGCGGGAAACTACATAAAATTGAATACTTTCGGGTATCGTTTGTACAAATCAACGGTGCTTATTTAACATTGGCAAAACCCTTATGAATCAAAAATACACTGTACTCTTTTTGTTGTTCTGTACAACTTTCATTGCACATGCCCAACGTAAAGCTCCGGGAGTTTATCTCGATCAAAAATCCAGCAACAAAGATTTAATTGTTTGGGCAGAAGATTTTGCCAATGGCATTCCATCGGATTGGATCAATCAAGAGACTTCAGGAATTGCAGCCTGGGAATACCGTGGCCCCAATACCACCCCTAACAATACAATTGGTTCCAGGGGGGCGTGCAACACCAACTTCGCAGGACCCGCTTTGAATAGCGCATCATCCAATAATGGATTCATTATTTTCGATTCAAATTATTGGGATAACAACGCCAACCCTTGTGCTCCTGAATATTTTGGAACGGGCCCTGTACCTGGTCCTCATTATGCCTCATTAACGACACCTTCCATCGACCTCACCACCGCTGACTATGCGGCGATTGAATTGGATCAATACGTGCGTTTCTATCAAGGCAATACCTACATTCAAATGAGCGTCAATCAAGGAAATTGGTCTACTTTTTTTACCAATTCTGTCCCACTAGGTGCTTCAAGTGATAATGCGATGCATTTGCGAATTCCGATTCCAGGTGCGGCCAATCAAAGTGATGTTCGGTTTCGATTTGTCTATGATGGTCTCTATTACTTCTGGCAATTGGATGACATCAAAGTGGTGCAAATTGCGGCGAATGATCTTGCACTCACTTCCTTGCATTATGGCGACTTTGATATTCTCGATCCAGCCAATCCCACCGGATACGAATGGATGGAGTACAGCCAATACCCAACCGCACAAGCACCTTTTTTAAAGTTGTGGAGCACAACCGAAAACAGAGGCGGTCTAGCGCAAACAGGTTGTGGTCTTGAAGCGCAAATTTTTCAATTGGATAATGGCCAAAATTTAGCTACTGTCACACAAGCCATTCCTTTTACGATGGCAACATCGTTAACCTCTGAAATGCGGGCTGGTACATTTCAAATGCCTCAAGACACTGGCAACTACAAAATCATGTATCGTGTATTTCAAAACGAAATAGATGAGGTAAGCAATGACAACATCGATTCTAGTTTCTTCAGAGTCTCTCCTTGCGTGATGGCAAGAGACAACGGAAAATTATCCAGCATTTACTTGGGTTCTGATGTCGTGAATAACTTACCATTTGAAATGGGAAATATCATGCTTCCTACGACCGAAATGAAAGCCGCTGCGATAACAGTAGGTCTCTCTAATTTGACCAACCTCAGCAATGCCCAAATCAGAGGTCGTGTCCATCAATTTGTATTTAATGATTCCATCACCTCGACACTTATAGCCGAAACGCCATGGAGCGTCGCAGACCTTACTTTAACCAATGACATGGGAGAAGATAAATTTCAAGTTCTTTCTTTCCCTGATACGGTTGTACTCAACGCCAATACGCCTTATTGGATCACCATTGAAAGCACCCAAGCACCCAATGAGGTTTTGGTGGGAATGGCAGGAGACGCCGATCAATATACCAGCTGGATCAATAGCCAAGGATCTTTTTACTATTTGTCGAGAAAACCGATGATTCGCATTCAATCTTGTATGGACACCATTCAACACAATATTGACACTACTTCGGTCATTGAAATGGGTCCATTATCCGAGGTCTATTTCTACCCGAATCCTGCTTCTGATGAAATTCATTTCGTGAATCTTGACCTTCAAGAAAATTGGAATTTGACGCTGTACAATCAATTGGGAGCGAAAGTAAATGCCGTGCAAAATTGGAGAGGAAAAACATTCGACATTTCAAGTTTATCTGAAGGAGTTTATCTCATTGAATTAAAAAACAACCGAAGCGTCATTCGAAAAAAACTAGTGAAGCGATAAGATGGGTTTAAAAGGATGGCTGGCAATTCCATTTGCCAAATGGGTTAGAAAAAAAGTGGTGTCGGATAGTTTGAATGCTGAAAACCACCAAAAAGCAACGCTACTTCGGCTGGTAAAATCTGCTGAAAGCACGGCTTATGGAAAAGATCATGGTTTTAATCAAATACACTCCTATGAAGATTTCAAAAAGGTAAATCCCATCCACCAATACGAAGATTTAATTCCCTACATCGATCGCATCAAAAAAGGTGAAGCCGATATTTTATGGAAAGGACTTCCCTTGTATTTCGCAAAAACATCGGGAACCACAGCCGGAGCAAAATACATCCCTATTAGCAGAGAAAGTATGCCCCATCATATCACAGCAGCGCGCAATGCATTGTTGTGTTATATAGCCAAAACAGGAAATTACCATTTTGTAGATGGAAAAATGATTTTCTTGCAAGGGAGTCCAGAACTCGATTATTTACCCAGCAAAATTCCCGTTGGAAGACTTAGTGGAATCGTTGCGCACCATGTGCCAGAGTATTTACAAAAGAATCGACTTCCAAAATTTGAAACCAATTGTATCGAAGATTGGGAAACGAAGGTCAATACAATTGCGCAAGAAACCATCCCAGAAGACATGCGTCTCATTTCAGGAATCCCCAGCTGGGTGCAGATGTATTTTGAAACATTAATTGCTCAAACAGGTAAAAAAACTATACAAGAAATATTTCCCAATTTTAGTTTGTTCGTTTTTGGAGGAGTGCATTTCGAACCCTATCGAAAAAAAATGGAAGCGCTCATGGGTGGCAAAATTGACACAATAGAAACATTCCCAGCCAGTGAAGGATTCTTTGCTTATCAAGATGATATCGATCGCGATGATTTGCTCTTAAATACAAATGCGGGAATCTTCTATGAGTTCGTAGAAGCGGCACATTACTTTGATGAAAATCCGCCTAGAACTCCGCTCTGGGAAGTAAAAACAGAAACGCAGTATGCTCTCATTCTCAGTACCAACGCGGGATTGTGGAGTTACAGCATCGGCGATACCATTAAATTTACTTCCACTCATCCATACCGAATCAAAGTTACGGGAAGGATAAAACACTACACCAGCGCTTTCGGAGAACATGTCATCGCTGAAGAGGTAGAAAAAACCATGCAGCTTTCCATGGAAAAATTCAATTTTTCCATCACTGAATTTCATGTTGCACCGCAATTAAATGTCTCCAACGAATTGCCTTACCATGAGTGGTTCATCGAAGCAACTGAAATCCCTGAAAAAGGCCAAGAAATTGCCGCGTTTATGGACAGTTGCATGATTCAACAAAACATCTACTATCGTGACTTGATTGAAGGAAAAGTACTACAGCCATTGAAAATCAAATGGGTGGAAAAAAATGCTTTTCTGCAAGTAATGAAAGCCAATGGTAAGCTAGGCGGACAAAACAAAGTGCCTCGCCTCGCCAACCACCGTGAATTCGCAGATCTATTCTGAAACTACTCTCCTCCCAATCGCATTCTAAACCCAACATACATCATTCGACCAAAGGCCGGGGCGTAGGAAAAATTACTATCAAAAACTGGATTGGCCGTATCCATATTGCTATAAACGACAACACGGCTTTGCTTGTAGTTCAAAATATTCTCAACGCCCAAGTAAAGGTCCCACTTGTCTTCTTTGGTATAAGAAATTTGGCCATTCAACATCCAAAAGCTTGGGCTGTATTTACCTACACCAAACTGCTGTTCATCGGCATGAGTCGGCATGCGTTGCTGATCACTCCACTTGGCCGTAACATCCATTAAAACCCGATGGTTGTTGCCAAACATCTTTGTTCCATAAGCAATGTTGGTATACAATTTATTCTTACTGATAAATGGCAATTCACGTCGACCACTCGCGTAATCCACATAGGTATTGACATAGCGATAAGCCACGCGCACATCCAATCGCTTGATTGGTGAAAACTGTGTTTCAAATTGAGCAGTTTGAGATACCGATTTTCCGTTTCCATTTTGGTTCAAAGCATACAGTTTCAAATAACCTGTAGCGTCCCAATCCATGACAACTTGCTGATCAAATTGTGTGTGGAAAACATCTAAGCTCCAAGACATTTTTCGATAAAACAATTTGGTGTCACCTGAGATAACAAATCCCGCATTGGTAGCAGATTCCATTGGTAATCCATTGGGGTAAGTCGGATTCAATCCCAACATTTGAACCTGTCTGTTGGAGGCCAACACGCCTGGGTTGTCCAAGATGGGATTCACTACTCTTCTTCCCTTGCCCGCCATCAATTTCAGATGCACATTCTCGGTGATCGAAAAGCGCAAGTGAATCCTTGGTGTAAATAATCCGCCGTAGTAATTGTGGTAATCGTATCGCATTCCCAAAATCGCTTGAAACAAATCATGTTCGTTGAAAGAAAATTCTGAAAATCCTCCCACTATATTTTCCTTTCGATTGAATTTTCCCCACTGGTAAAAATGTTCGCGGTAATCATCCCAATTCCACGATAAACCATTGGTCCACTTGATGTCGTGGGTTAATTCAAGTGCATGCATGGCAACGCAACGCAAGTTTCGTTGATTACCGCCGTATACATCACCCTCATAAGGCAATCCGGCTTGTTGAAAGCGCATGTGATAATCTGTGAAGCTCAGTTGCGTTCCTATGCTTTGCTCCTTTTTCGAATTGAGTACCCATCCATTTTTTAAATATACCCCGTATCGCTCCTGATTATTTTCAATCTTCAATGGATTCAATAGTGTCATTGGCATGGTTCCAAAATTGGAATTATAATTCAACGCAGTAACCGTGTAGTCGCCGCGATAGCCGTCGTGATTTTCATAGCTCGCATGGAGCCTTCCGTTAAATTCCCTTCCGGTTGGATTGTCCAAAAAGCCATCCTTATTCATGTCATATTCGCCTTTATTCAAGGCCAAATGTGAAGACCAATCCCAATGAAAATGTTCTCCAACCGCATGCTGAGAAACGGTGTTCCACTCATAGCGCCCTTGATTGCCGGCATATCCATTCAGAAAGAAACGCTCCTTCATTTCGGCGCCTTTGTGCGCAACATTGATCTGTCCAGCAATACTTTCATATCCCGGAATGATTGAACCCGCACCTTTGGAAATATTGATTTCTTTGATCCAAGGTCCAGGTTCCCAGCTCAACCCATACACCGTAGCCAATCCGCGCAAATCAGGAATGTTGTCTGACATCAATTGGGCATATTTCCCATCCAATCCGAGCATCTTGATTTGTCTTGTGCCCGAAATACCATCCGTATAAGAAGCATCTACGCTGGCATTGGTCTCAAAACTTTCAGAAAGATTGCAGCAAGCGGCTTTACACAATTCCTTTTCGGTCATGGTTTGAAACAAATGTGGATCCTTGCCGTGCATGTGCTGGGAGCCCGAATGCTCCTGAATTTCCAATCGTTCCATATCGTTGATTTTTAATTCAACAACGTACTCCGATTGGCTAGTAACATCTAATTCAAACATTTCATACGGCGCGAGCTGAAAAACCAAAACACCATGGTCGGGAATTCTACCCAAAGTAAATCGGCCATCCTGATTGGTTAAGGTTCCTGCTTGGCTGTTTTTCCAAACCACAGCAACATACTCCAACGGTTGACCCGTTTCTTGATCACGCACCAAGCCCATGACGGTCTGCGATTGTGCCGACATGCCAGCCAACACCATCAAAAATAAAATCCCTAAACGCATCAATGATTCTTTAATTCACGGTACTTGCAACATCCATGAACTCTGTTGTACTGCTCAACTGTGCAAGCGCTCTTTTCAGTATCATATCCCGCCGCATTGATGAGAACGTGCATTTGATCGACTGTTATTTTTGCTGGACGATACACCACGTGTACCTGATGGGTTTCCAAATCATAATCAGCGGTGATGACGCCTTTCACGTCCAATGCGTTTTCGATGGTTTTTTCACACATGCCGCAAACGCCGGCGACCCAAAACGAAACTTCTTCCGTCTTTTTGGACTGAGCCCAAATAAAATTTGTTGTCACCGACAACAAAACAAACAATACTATTTTTTTCATTTTCTTTTCTTTTTTGATGAATACTCTGCTTACAAACCGCTACAAGTTTGATGAGTCGTAAAAAATCAAAGAAGAAAATAAAATACACCGCTCTATCGAAATGGGCGGGCTTTTGGAATAGACAAAAACTCTTGAAACAATCTCAGATTCATGATTTGCAAAGGAAATATGTGGTCCAGAATTACTACACAATTGAATCAAATCCGGAAAATCAATAGACGAAATTTGATCATCTACTCGAAGTTGAATACTCGATTCTTCACAACATTGTTCTTCGATAGAATTGGAATGGTGGTGATCATGCTCATCACAGCAATCAGCAGGCGGAACAAACCAAGACTGCTCTGTTCCGCAGCAACATCCATGGAAATAGACAATGGGCGATGTTGATACCACCGCATAAACCAAAGCCAAAGCCCAAACTTTCCACTTTTGCATGATTCAAATGTAGCGAAATATTTTAAGTTTGTGGGATGAAACCCCTCATCGTTGGTATTGCCGGAGGAAGTGGCGCAGGAAAGACCACTTTTCTAAAAGCTTTGATGCATCATTTTGAGCCGCATCAAGTTGCTTTGGTCTCCCAAGACAATTATTACAAACCCAAAGAACTGCAGCAAGCAGATGAAAATGGAGTCATTAATTTTGATTTGCCCTCCTCTATCGATCATGATCACTTTGTGCGCGACATGGAAGATTTGGCTTCGGGCAAATCCATCACCAAGCTCGAATACAATTTCAACAACCCCGCATGGAAGCCCGAGTCCATTGAGGTTCATCCCGCTCCCATCATTGTGATGGAAGGATTGTTTGTTTTTCATTTTTCAGAAATCAAATCACGCTTGAATTACAAAGTTTACTTAGATGCTCATGTGGATTTGCGCTTGAACAGGAGAATCAAAAGAGACATTCACCAGCGAGGATACCCAGAGCACGAAGTCCGCTATCAGTGGGACAATCACGTGCGTCCTGCCGAATTACAATTCCTAGAACCCCATCGACCATCATGCGAATTGATTGTCGACAATAGTCATAGTTATGACGAAGGTTTGGAAACGTTAGTCAATACACTACAGGCGCATTTATCTGGCCATTGAACACAATCGAAAGAGGATTGTTTTACTAAAAAAACACGATGAAAAAGATTTTTGTTCTCGGCAGCTGCAGCACCTGCCAACGCATTTTGAACGAACTCGGCACCAAGACCAAGGGGTATGAAATTCAGGATATCAAAACAGAAAAAATCAGCGCCAAGGATCTGGATGAAATGAAGAAGTTGGCTGGAAGCTACGAGGCATTGTTCAGCCGAGTGGCTATGAAATACCGCTCCATGGGGCTCAATGAGATGTCTTTAACTGAAAAAGATTACCGCAAATTCATTTTAGAAGAATATACATTTTTGAAGCGCCCAGTGGTGGTGAGTGGTGATCAGATCTTCATTGGCAACAGCAAAAAAGTGGTAGAGGCCGCTAAAGAAGGAATGTAAAGTCCTCTGTGGATCTGATAAAAATCAGTTAGCGCAACCAATTTTTCAAATTGGCGGTCATTGATACATAACCATATCCTATGAAAAAAATTATTTTATCCATTTTGGTGCTGAGCTCAGTGGTTTTGGCTTGTAAACACCAGCCAGACGGTTCTGTAACTGGAGATAATAACAACGGCGGCGGTAACAATGGCGGAGGAACAGATACCATCCCATACGTTAATCCACACCCTTGTGATCCCGACACAGTTTACTTTACCAATACGATCTTGCCTTTGATTATTTCCAATTGCGCCATGTCTGGTTGTCACGATGCAGCTACCCACGCAGAGGGAGTGCGTTTGTACGACTATGCGCACATTAGCAATTACGTGACGCCAGGAAGTCCAAACAACAGTGAGTTGTATGCCGTCTTGTTTGATGGCATGCCACCAGCAGGACCGCTGAGTGCCGCTGAAAGAAATGAGATTTATAGATGGATTATGCAAGGCGGTTTGAACAACTCTTGTAT
>CANFLZ010000064.1 GCA_947448135.1 Flavobacteriales bacterium | reverse complement strand
TTCCTTTGACACCATATTTGACCGTTTTAAAAAGATCTTTGATGTCACCGCCGTGTTTCCAATAGGCGTCTGTAAGATTGGGTCCAACTTTTCCTTCGGCTAATGCGCCATGGCAAGCGACGCACAAGGATTGGAAGGTGGCTGCACCTGCTTGTAAATCTGCTGGTGAAGTGGAAAGTGTCACAGTGTTTTCGTTCACTGCATCTTTTTGTGTGGCCTGGTACGCTGCAATTTGAGCTGCTGCTTGGTCCATTTGATTTTGGTATTCCTTTGCGCTGCTGGGTCCACCGGCTCCATGATAATAGCCCATGTATGCTATGGCAATTACAATGGTCAAATAGAATCCATATTTCCACCACGGTGGTAAGCTGTTGTCCAACTCTTGAATACCATCGTAATCGTGGTCGGTAAGGATCGATTTTTCCTCTTTGATTTCAACTGAGTTGTTGATCCAATTCCAAAAACGATTTTCGCCATTCTCCAAAGTTTCTTCTGGAGCGACTTCTGGATACTCTTCGTCTTTTTCAGTCATGCGACGTATTTGCTGTGCGTAATAAAGTACAACAAATACTTCAATGAAAATGATGAATGCCAAGGCATTCAGAGGGGTGTTACCCAAACCGTTGTGGGCAATATCTCCTAAAACTTTACCCAAATCTGTGATGCCCAAAATCAGGAATATCCATCCGCCATTTTGGTGGGAGTTGATGCGGCGCTCTTCCTTCATCTTACGAATTCTCTCTTGTGAAATGGCCGCAAAAACTTTTTGAAATTGCCAAACAAAGAACAAAAGTAAAATGGCAACAAAACACAAGAAGTAAAACAATGGGTTTTGATAGACGCTTTCATTTGCTTTTGCAGTGGATACTTTATCAGCGGCGTACATGCTGGTGGCTGATAATATTCCAATCAATATGATGAGTGTTTTTTTCATTTTGTTTAGTCTAAAGGAAGTTGACTTTTTTCTTCGATGTCATTTTTTTTCAAACGCACTGTGGAGAAAATGACATATCCAAATATGAGCGTGAAAAGAATTAATGAAATCATTGGGTAAATACTTACTCCACTGATCGTTTCAAGATAGGTTTTGAATTTCATACTTATTTTGAATTTGCAGTGGATACAGAAATGTCGGTTCCTAATCTTTGTAAATAGGCAATCAAAGCAATGATCTCATGATTGTTTTGCAAACCATCTTCACCCAACAGCAAGTTCTTTTCATCTTTTTTCAAATCCTCGTAGATGCCCTGTGCTTGCTTCATTGCAATGGCTTCACCATTGTCTACCTCTTCTTGTGTATACGGAACACCCAATGTTACCATGGCTTCCATTTTTCCTTTCAAAGAAGCCAAATCAATGTTGTTGCTATACAACCAAGGATAGGCGGGCATGATTGTTCCAGACGAGATACTACCAGGATCCATCATGTGATTGTAATGCCAGCTATTCATGCGGCGCAATTTGTCTGATCCTTCTCTCGCCAAATCGGGTCCTGTTCTTTTCGATCCGAATTGGAAGGGATGATCATACACAAATTCTCCAGATTTAGAGTACTCACCATAACGCTCCGTTTCAGAACGGAATGGACGAATCATTTGCGAGTGGCAGGTATAACAACCTTCACGGATATACAAGTCACGACCCAGCAACTCAAGTGGAGTATACGGTTTCACCTCTGTAATAGTTGGGATATTGGTCTTCACCATGAATGTTGGAATCATCTCAATCAAACCGCCGATGGCTACCATAATCAAGGCGATAACCAACATCATCAATGGTTTTCTTTCAATGGCTCTGTGCCAATGTTCGTTTCCTTTTACGACAACATTTTTGGCCAATGCTGGCGCCTCTGCTGCCTCTTCTGCCAAGAAGTTTCCAAGTTTAGCAGTCTTCCAAAGATTGACAACCATCAATATAGCTCCGCTCAAGTACAACAAACCTCCTACTGAACGAATCATGTAAAACGGACGCATGTATTTGACAGTATCCAAGAATTGATATTGCAATTGACCTTCTGGAGTAAACTCTTTCCACATAGAGCTTTGCATCCAACCAGCCCAATACATGGGAACAGCGTACAACAAGATTCCCAATGTTCCAATCCAGAAGTGCCATGAGGCCCATTTTTGAGAGTACAATGATGTTCTCCACATTCTAGGAACCAACCAATACAATACACCAAAAGTTAAGAAACCATTCCATCCCAATGCGCCAACGTGCACGTGTGCAATGGTCCAATCAGTGAAGTGAGAGATAGCGTTAACATTTTTCAAAGACAACATGGGACCTTCAAATGTGGCCATTCCATATGCAGTAACGGCCACAACCATGAACTTTAATACAACATCTTCACGTACTCGATCCCATGCTCCGCGCAAGGTCAAAAGTCCGTTGATCATTCCACCCCATGATGGTGCGATCAACATTACAGAAAATACAGTTCCCAATGATTGAGCCCAGTCGGGTAGGGAAGTATACAACAAATGGTGAGGGCCCGCCCAGATGTAAATGAAAATCAACGCCCAAAAGTGAATGATAGACAAACGGTATGAATACACAGGACGATTGGCTGCTTTGGGAATAAAGTAATACATCAATCCCAAATAGGGTGTGGTTAAAAAGAATGCAACTGCATTGTGACCATACCACCATTGCACCAAGGCATCCTGAACTCCAGCATACCAGGAATATGATTTCATTAAGCTAACAGGTATCTCAATGCTGTTGACAATATGCAACATCGCAACGGTAACCCAAGTGCCGATAAAAAACCAAATAGCAACATACAAATGGCGCTCTCGACGGGTTAAAATGGTTCCAAACATATTCATTCCAAATACAACCCATATCAATGTGATGAGTATGTCAATCGGCCATTCTAATTCTGCATATTCCTTTCCGGTTGTATATCCCAACACCAAAGTCAATGCTGCCAAAACGATAATCAATTGCCATCCCCAAAAATGGATCTTAGACAATTTATCGCTCCACATTCTAGCTTTTAAAAGGCGTTGTAACGAGTAGTAAACTCCCATGAAAATCCCGTTTCCAACAAAGGCAAAAATGACAGCATTCGTATGCAAAGGACGCAAACGACCATACGTTGTTTCTGCTACATTAAAATTTAAAGCAGGGAATACCAATTGCAAGGCAATCAATAATCCTACTGTCATCCCTACAGCACCCCAAAGTGCAGTAGCAATAGCGAAATTTTTGACAATCTTGTTGTCATAGAAAAATTTCTCGAGTGTTGGGTTTTCCATAATTTATTGAGGGTTTTGAGAATCTTGAACTGTGTCGTCATGAAGCATGCGCATCGCAGGCGTTTCGACATCATCCAATTGTCCGCTGTTAACGGACTTGATGAAGGCCCATAGGAAGAGTCCCGCGACGGGTAAACTACAACCAATTAAAATGTAAAATGCGCTCATGAATTGACATTATGATGACAATCCAAAAGTATATTCTCAAATTTCTTGCTTCTGTGAGGCAAGTCAAATCAGACAATGACAAATGTCAGAAAAAAGAATGGGTCAGATAGAATTACTGACCGAAATCGAGCGTTAAATGGGTGCGATAATATTCCTTTTCACTTTGTGTGGCGGCAATCCATTCACAGGTTATTAACCCGAGATACAATCGACTAGGAAATTGATTCACTTGCAATATCTCACCTGTTTCTACATTGGTCATCTGCTGAATATAACGGATGCCTTCAATTTTATCTGCCGATATCGAAACGCTAGAGAATCTGTGCGTTATACTGTCTTCGTAATACCAATAGCTGGGAGCATTGCTGTTGATCAAAATTTCTCGGTCTGGATTGTGCAGCTCCTCTGCCATTCCGTACAAATACGGATGCATGTCATTCAAGGGTTTTCCTTGAATCAAGTCTGTCATGTTGGTGTCGCTTAGACAAGCATTGATGGCAATTCCTTGTGGTTCATTCAAAATAAAATGCAATTCAAAGGGCATTCGTTTCAAATAAACGGTGTTGTTTTGAATATCAATTTTTTTATTTTCTTGATATACTTCTATTTCAAAACAACGTTCGCATTTTTGAGCAATCGAAATCAGAGGGGCTATGCCTAAAATCAAATAAACGAATACAATTATTTTACGTCCCATGAATTATTTTCTCTGTTCAAATCTGCAATTTTACGGAATGGATCAATCGTTACCTTTTTAATAGGTTGAGTGGAGGTGATGGTGTATTGGGTCTTTACCCAATTCCATGCGGGTGCAGCAATCCAATGGATCTCTGTTCCTTTTTCGAGATGTTGATTCTCGCGCATGAGATCTAGGCTGATGTACCAATATTCAAACTTCCCATCCATTGTTTCAATTTCAATTTCAACTGGCATGGGCATACTTCCAACTCTATTCAATACCACGGTTTGGGAAATTAGATTGGATAGGGTGGAATCCACGGCGTAGTCAATGGTTTTGGTGGTATTCACAAAATATTCATTGTACCAATCCAAGACGATATCATTTTCTTTTTCCAATACTCTCAAGAAATCAGTTGGTGTGGGATGTTTGAATTTGTATTGATCAAAAAATGAAAGCATACCATGATAAAACCTTTCCTCTCCAAGGATCCCTTTCAATTGGTACAAGTAAGTTTGTCCTTTGCTGTAGGCAGCCAATGAGTACGCATAATTGGTATTAAAATGATCGGCATGGGTGGTCATGGGTTCTTCCTTTCCGCTGGATGCCAAGGCCAAATACCCGGAAACAGCATCAACATGCACAGGATTGGCTGGATTGGGGAAAATGCGATCCATTACTTCATCTGAACTGAAGTTTGTAAATCCTTCGTCCATCCAGAAGTACAAACTTTCATTAAAGCCCAATATTCCTTGGTACCAGCTGTGGGCCAATTCATGTGCGGTTACACCAACCAAGGATCCAACTTTTCTCTTGCCAGTAATCAAGGTAGCCATAGGGTACTCCATACCTCCATCACCGCCTTGAATGATACTAAATGCGGAATAAGGATATTGACCAAAATGGCTGTTCATGTATTCGAAAATTTGCGGCGTAAAACTTTCCAGCTTCTTCCAATTTTCTTCCAATCCTTGATTTTTCAAATAATAGAAATTGACTTTTAAACCATCTTTCAAAATAATTTGATCATGCTGATAATCCTTGTCCGCAGCCCACATGAAATCGTGAACATTGTTCGCTACAAACTGCGTTACCTTCTTGCCGTTGGCGATGGTCTCTTTTTTTATCTCCCCTGATCCAGCCAAGACAAAGTCTTTTTGCGTCGTGATATTAACGTTGTAATTTCCGTATTCACCATAGAATTCACGGGCGATATAAGGGTTGGGGTGCCAGCCATCTTTGTCATATGCACTGATTTTAGGAAACCATTGACTCATGCTGTAATCAACGCCCTCTGCACTGTTTCTTCCGCTTCTCCTGATTTGGATGGGAACCTGCCCCAACCAGTTCATTTTTATTTTTACTTTTTTACCAGCACGAATAGGGGAGGACAATTGAATTTTTGCAATGGTTCCCATTTCTTCCACAAAACAATCCTTGTTTTGAACGCTCACTTTGGTCAAATGCAATTGTCCAGTCTCTTCTGGTTTTAATTTGCTGATGCGATCCCCAACTCTCGAATCGGGATCCTCAATCCAAAGCGATCGGGTGTCCATGTCGCTTCCTGGCTGAAAAGCATTGAAGTACAAATGCACGAAGATTTCATTCAAATCATCGGGACTGTTGTTGTAATATTCGATGCTACTGGTTCCAGTGAATTGGTGATTGAGATCATT
Source organism: Flavobacteriales bacterium (assembly GCA_947448135.1). Classification (GTDB taxonomy): domain Bacteria; phylum Bacteroidota; class Bacteroidia; order Flavobacteriales_D; family Sanyastnellaceae; genus CAMCTV01. The sequence continues at coordinate 5,999 of CANFLZ010000064.1, read as the reverse complement.
GAGCTCAACGGACATGTCATAATCCACACGTTGTTGCCAGGTGGAACATTTTTTTTGTCCGAAAGTGAAAGCGCTCCAAGCAAAGGCGAATGCTAAAATCAATGTTTTTTTCATGTTGTTCAATATTACCACGAGGTGGATTCATCATCCAACCAGAATTTTTTCAGTTTTAAACTTTGTTCTAAAATATCACGAACGCAGCCATGGCCTCCTTTGAAAGGTGAGATATAATCGGCTATAGCGCGAATTTCAGGAGCAGCATCGCAGGGACAACAGCTCATGGCCACCATTTGCATCACCCAATAATCGGGAATGTCATCGCCTACGTAGGTGGTGGTGGAGGGGTCAATCAATCCTTGATCAATCCACTCTTGCAAGCGAACTTTTTTCGTGGATACACCCAAATGGATTTCTGTGACACCCAGCATTTCAAATCGCTTGCGTACCGCTTCATTTTTCCCTCCGGATAAAATGAAAATTTGAATTCCTTTTTTTACAGCCAATTGAACGGCATAGCCATCTCTTACGTTGGCCGTTCGCATTTGCTCGCCATCCGGAAGCAGGTAAACAATGTTGTCTGTAAAAACCCCGTCAACATCAAAGATGAAGGTTTTGGTCTTTCCCAGTTGCTCTTTATAATTTTGGATGTCCATATTTTTCTAAAATGTAATTGCTCATTAACCGGTAGATGGTCTCTTTCTGTGGTTGGTTCTCCAACAAGGCAATGTGCTTTTTTAATGTCGTGAGATCATTTCTTTTAGCTGGTCCGGTTTGTAAACTTTTGGGTGATTCTGTTTTTAATTTTTCGGCCAATTGCTGAATCGTCGCGATGATCAGCTGAGGCGGAAGTTGCTCTTCTTCTAAAATGTCAAATGCAATTTGATATAGAGTCGAAACGAAGTTGTTCGAGAAGACGGCTGCCATATGGGCTTTGGTGCGCTGCGTCTGATTGGTAAGAACCAGCTGGTCCTTGAAGGGTTGCATCAACTCCATCACCATTTCAGTCATTTGATCGTTGGAAGCTTCCCAACTAAATGGCACTTGGTGATAGTCAATTTCTCGATGATGAATAAAGGAATAAATGCCCCAAAGCACTGCTTTGTTGTTTGAATCAATCAAATTCCAATCGGTGCTGCCACTGGGGTATACAATTGGAAATTCTGATGACACCGTTTGGGCTGCTGCAATCAGATGTTCATCCGGAACCGCGATCAATACAAAATCGATGGGTTCATTCCATTCGGACGTTTCCATGTACGGAATTCCAAGATCGGACATATTTTTTTTGAAATTGTCTTCACTTCTCGAGAATCCAAAAAGACATTCATGGCCGTTCTGCTGCCACATTTTACAATAATGCCAAGCAACATTTCCACTGCCAATCACTGCAAACTTCATGGGCTAAAGGTACATCGATATCCTTTCGAATGTAAATTCGCAGGGATGATTAAAAACTTTGAACTCATTACGCCAGATCCTTGGCCGGATTATGCCTTGATTGATTGTGGCGATTTTGAAAAATTAGAACGCTTTGGAAAGTATGTTACCATTCGTCCAGAACCGCAAGCGGTATGGAAAAAACGAATGAGCGATGCGGAGTGGAAGAAACAGGCGCATGTGCGTTTTGTCCAAAAGGGAAGCAATTCGGGTGATTGGATCAAATTGAAATCGATGCCCGACCAATGGATGTTGGAATTCCCGATGCGAAATTCTGATTCATTTCAAATGCGATTGGGTTTGACGGCATTTAAACACGTTGGGATTTTTCCTGAGCAAAGTGCCAATTGGTGGTTTATCGAAGAGCAAGTAAAACGTTTTAAGGAAAAGCCAAAGGTGTTGAATTTGTTCGCATACACTGGCGGAGCGTCTTTAGCCGCTGCATCTGCTGGTGCTGATGTGACGCATGTAGATAGCATCAAGCAGGTGGTAAGTTGGGCCAATGAAAATAGACAGTTGAGTCATCTTCCTGAAATTCGTTGGATGGTGGAGGATGCATTGAAATTTGCACAACGTGAGAAACGAAGAGGCAATTTGTATCAAGGGATTATCCTCGATCCGCCTGCGTTTGGACATGGTCCCAATGGTGAAAAATGGAAATTGGAAGAGAATATCGCTGAAATGATGGAGAATGTTCTTTCAATCCTTGATCCCGACGGTTTCTTGATTATCAATGCTTATTCTTTAGGATTGTCTGCTTTGGTCTTGGAGAATTTCTTGCGACCCATAGCCAAAGACCGATTGCATATTGGTGAGTTGTATTTAAAGTCACAATCAGAAGTTTTATTGCCTCTGGGCGTTTTTGGAAGAATCTATGCCAAATAATCAACGTATCGTATCCATCATTGCCGGATTAAAGCCTGTTTTGGAAAGAAAATATGGCGTAAAGACCATTGGCTTTTGCTCTTGGTGGACCAATCAAAAAAATGCTACTTCGGATATCACGGTCATTGTCGATCTGGAGCAACCTTTGGGTTGGGATTTTTATGCGCTTAAGATTTTACTGGAAGCCAAATTGCACATGCACATCGATTTAACCACCTGGTCGGGCATCAAGCCGATTGTTCGGGATGAAGTTCGAGAAATCACTCGATTCATATGAGAGGCTATACCATTCGACCGTTTACCTCATACGTTCGGGACATGTCCGGGGCTATTGATAAGATTTTACTTTTTTCTCAAAATCTTTCATTCAATCAGTTTCAAGCAGATGGGCCTGAAAGAGATGCCATCTTGTACAACTTTCAAATTTTAGGCGAGGCGGTAAAGCACGTTCCCAGAAGCTTGCAATCCAAGAACAAGCATATCCCCTGGAATTCTATGGTGGCGCTTCGAAATGATATTGTCCATGAATATTATGATCCCGATGATGAGATCATGTGGGAAATCATCCAGACAGACTTACCTAAAAATCAGTTGGATTTGCAAAAATTTTTGATAAAAGTGGAATCATGAAAAAATTAATCATCTTTTTATTCATCGCCATGTGTGTTCATGTTCATGCCCAGGTTAACAATCATTCTTTTGGAGTGCCCAGTGAAACGACCTACAATCACATTACCTGGAATGCCAAAGTGGATTTTTCGAAGCAGATCATTGTGGCGGATGCTACTTATCAATTGAAAGTTACCGCGCAATCCAAGCAGTTGATTTTGGATTGCAAGAATTTGGTGATAGAGCAAGTGTTGGTCGACGGCGAGCCTGCAGCATGGCAATTGGGAAAAGCGGATCCGTTGTTGGGGTCACCTTTGACCATTGCGGTTACTCCAAAGTCAAAATCGGTAAAAGTGTCTTATGTGACAACCAATCAGTCCGATGCGCTTTTGTGGGTAGAGGGGAAGAAGCCATTTTTATTTACCCAATCTCAAGCCATTTTGGCCAGAACTTGGATTCCTTGTCAAGATCAGCCTTCCTTGCGATTTACCTACGATGCCAATGTCGAAGTACCCGCAGATTTATTGGCCTTGATGAGTGCCCGCAATCCTCAAAAGATTCAAGAAGGAAAATCGGGAAAAACAAAAATTTATCATTTTGAGCAACCCAAACCCATTCCCAGTTATTTGATGGCTTTGGCTGTAGGGGATATTGTTTTTAAGCCAATCAGTGAAAGAGCAGGAGTGTATGCAACTCCGGACATGATTGATGTTGCGAGCAAGGAGCTGGTGGATTTGGAAAAGATGATTGTCGCTGCTGAGAAACTATACGGCCCCTACCAATGGGAACGATACGATGTATTGATTTTGCCTGCGGCTTTCCCTTTTGGAGGCATGGAAAATCCGATGTTGACCTTCGCAACGCCCACGATTTTGGCAGGAGATAAATCCTTGGTCTCTCTGATTGCGCATGAATTGGCGCACAGTTGGAGCGGCAATTTGGTGACCAACGAAACTTGGAATGACTTCTGGTTGAATGAGGGATTTACTGTTTACTTCGAGTTCCGAATCATGGAGGAGCTGTATGGTCATGAGGTTTCAGATATGTTGGCTACTTTGGCTGTTCAGGATTTGTATGCCACTATTCATGAATTGCAACCGGAGGACACCCGGTTGAAATTGAAATTGGAAGACCGCGATCCAGATGACGGAATGAATGACATTGCTTACAACAAGGGTTATTGGTTTTTGAGAACAATGGAGGAAAGAGTAGGACGTGAAAAGTTTGATCGTTTTCTGAAGAATTATTTTAGCAAGTATTCGTTCAAGGTCATGAATACAGAGCGCTTTTTGGAAATTCTCAAATCAGACCTTTTGGATCCCGGAAGTTACCGTTATATTCAACCAGAGGTGTGGGTGTATGATGAAGGCATTCCTAGAAACGCATGCTTTATAGGAAGCGATAGAATTCAGAAAGTAGACGAATGGGTAGAGGCATATGAGTTGGATGCTACGATGATGAAAACGATGCCATGGAAGGAGTGGATGTATCAAGAGCAATATCGTTTTTTATCCAAGGTGAAATTTAAATCGGTGGATCAATTGCATGAATTTGATGCAGTATGGCACGTTTCTCAAACAGGAAACAAAGAGATATTATTCGCTTGGATTGTTCAGACCATCGAAACCGGAGATCGATCCAAAGCATCTGTTGAAGTATTGAAACAATTTTTGGGATCAGTGGGTAGACGCAAGTTTATTTCTCCATTGTACAAAAGTTTAAAAACACATGGAAGGCAGGAAGAGGCTGTTCAATACATGAAGATGTACGAGAAAGTTTACCATGCTGTAACCCGACAAACGGTATGGGGAATATTAAATGAAAAATGATTTTGTATTTTAAGACCTTGGAGTATATTTGGTAGAAATATACCACCATGAAAAAAATAATTTTTCTTTTTGCGGCCATTGCGGCATTGTCATCTTGTACAATTACCAAACGCCATTACGCGCCAGGATATCATGTGGAGTTGAGGAAGATGCGTTCGCAAAATGTTATACCCAATCAAAATGTGGCTGATAGCCAAGAGTCCGTCAAAGAAATTGAGACTCCAGTAATGGTTGATCCCGCTATTCCAATGATTGCTTCCCAACAAATGAATGGGATGGATATTGATCGCGGTAGCTTGAGAGCCAATGAGGAAATTCAAACAGAAAGTGCAAATGAAATTGTAGTGAACAATTACACAGATGTCTTTCAATCTCCTTCCGCTGAAACTCAAATTAATGAGGAAGCTATCGTTTCAACAGATACGCCGATAGCACCAACACCTCCAAGTGGCAATATCAATACATTGGCTTTGGTTGGCTTTTGTCTATCTATGGGTTCATTTATATTGGTGATTACTGCTTTGCCAGGTTTGATTTGTTCAATTATTGGATTGAAGCAAATTAAACAAGGTAATGGTGAAGGAAAAGGATTGGCCATCGCCGGAATTGTTGTAGGTGCTTTGTATTCTTTAGTCATCTTTATTTCTTTGGTATATTTTGTTTTCTTGATTGCTTATGGCAGTATTTAATTGCAGTTTTAAAGTTGTCTTGCCCCTCAAAAAAAGTTTCCCACAGCATTTGTGAATTAAAAAAATTAACAACTGATTAAGAAATGGCAATTGCTTTTCTATATTGCGGTCATAATTAAAACAACCTCATTATGAAAATGAAAAATTTATCAATGTTCGCGCTTATCGCACTAGTAGTTGTGTTCAGCGCTTGTTCTGTAACCAAGCGTCACTATGCTCCAGGTTATCATGTAGAATTCAAAAAGTTCGGTAAAGTTGAAAACGTTGCTGAAGTGAAAAACGAAAAGGCTGCTAAATCTGTAGTTGCTACAGAAGAAGTTGCTGTTGTTGCTGCTAACGAAGTTGTTGCTCCTATGGCAATTGCTCCAGTAGCTGTAGTTGCTAACGAAGAAGTTGCTGCAGTTGTAGTTGCTCCTGCTGCTAAGCACAATGCAGTTCAAGCGATCGCTGCTAAAGTTGCTGAGTTCCGTTCTAACAAATCAGTTGTTGAGAACAATGAGGCTTCAATCACTGCATCTCACTCAAATGGTTTCAAACCAGAGTGGTACCA
>CANFLZ010000063.1 GCA_947448135.1 Flavobacteriales bacterium | reverse complement strand
TTGAAAATAGGGTAGTACTCTTCCCATAGTTTTTCGGAGGTTGGAGCGTCCAATGTTAGTCCATGTCCCAGATAACGATTTCGGAAATTGATCAACATGCCAATCGCAGTGGCCTCCTGTTTTTTAATCTGCAGATCACCATTGCTGTCAATGAATTCGATTTCTCCCTTGAATAGTTTTCGCTTTTTTCCTGTTTCAATTGTTTCATAATACGCAGGCAATTCGGAGATGAAGAACGAATGATTTCTTTCGTGTAAAAAGGCCAACGTTTCTCTGATGAAAAGATTCCATGTTCCAAAAGAAGGTTCAGCCAAAGTATTATGGAACAGCGCCACCATGCGTTTATCCTTGAAAGGACTATTGAAGAACTCCGATGCAGACAACAGTCCCAAGTATTTTAAATAATTGAGAAAAGTGTCTTTGAAAAGATTGATCCTTGTCCAAGGATGTTTCTCCTCTATGGCTTTTTTGAGTGGATAGGCGATGACGTAGGGTAAATTTTGTAGAAGGGCCAATTCATCTTCATTAATACTTGAAGCCGCAGTCAACAGCGTTTGACAAACAGGGTAGGGCATGGCAACAGGAAATGTCGCCTTGGAAAGGGAGATGGCGCAGGTGGGGTTGGGGCAGAGAAACATGGAATAAATTTCAGGGGAAGTTGAGTAAATCGATAGGCTTAATTCTAAATTACAATGAGCAGAGCTGATCCAAGTATTGCGAGCATGGCCAGTAAAGCCAAACAACCTTTGGATTTTGGCGCATCTGCTTTTGATTCTGATTCAGATGGAATACCTGCTTTCAGGGTTTTGACATATCGAACACGCAATAAGCCAGATTTCTTCCTTGGAAAGATTGTGCCTTTGGACATGTTAAAAGAACGTGCGTTGGCCATTGTCTCAGGATCTTCATCAATAGACCAATAGCTTTCGGCTTCAAAATCACCGAGATTCTTGAGATGAAGCTCCTTGTACATGACTTCTAATTCTTGGGTCGTGGGTAATCGCCATTCATTCGAATAGTTAACTTGTGCACGTGTATTGGCGTATATCCAGTTAAACCAATATTCTTTCTTGTCTAATTCGTCTTTGGTTTTGATCTGAAATATCGACTGATCTTTGTCGTTAACTAATTCGTACATATTACTTTGTTTTTAGTTCACATGCTTCTTTCATAAATATGTCCACATCATCTCCTTGCTTGTAATCGGAAGGCTTGAATAATTCAAAGCAGTCTTTCCTCATTTTTTGTTCTGAAGGATTCATGTCATCAAACCTTCGATGATTAAAGTCCTATGAGTTGTGATAACATTCACAAGCGGCCTCCATTTGCTTTTCATTGTATTTTGAAAAGGTTAAAAAAGCGGACTGGGACAAAAGCATTTGAAATGCTATTAATATTAAAACAATTCCCCCGAAAATGCAGAAAAATTGATTGGCTCTATTGGTAACAAATGACAATTGAGCAAGTATTAAACTGAATAATGCCGTAACATTTAAACCAATAAATAGGCTCATTAACCAAGGGTTTTTTGTCAATGCACTGAATTGTTTGTATAATGTCGGTTGATTCAATGTATATGCTATAAGAGTTACGATGACGATCAAAGATGCAAATGAGATCCACCTGTATTTAGATTGTCTGTTAATTGAGCCGGGAGAGTTTGCGATTAAAACCATGATAAATGGCAATACTGCGATTGCCGCAATGGCAATTAGAAAGATTAGTCCAATTAAAATTATTCCCGCACCTGCGCTGTTCGAGTTGGATTTTTCGGATACCTCATAGGTTTTGGTACTGAACCAACCTGTTCTCTCTGTGACTTTGTATTTGGAATTGCCAAAAGCATCGGTAGAGATTTTCTCGACCTTTTCTATTTTCTTATTGTTAAACATATTCTCTATTTGTAAGGACTGTCAATCCCAGCCTTCTCATCTTCATATCCTCTTTTTACCCATGGATCATCAGCGGAGTAGGTTTCAACACCTATACTTTCTTGGGTTAGTTCAATGGCCTTACGAAGGCTAAGATTTGAGGAACTCAACGAAGACATAACGGCCATGTCTGTACCGAATTGATAAGCCTTTTGTTCGTCTTTACATTCTGCAGTCGTTTTTCCGCCGCCATTGGCAATTCCCAACAAGAATATTATACCAACAACCGAAATCCAGATTTTTTGGGATTTAGTTCTCTGGGACCACCATAATTTTAATTTCTCCATGTCTTTGATTGATATGTTTGTTACGAATATAATTATTTATTCTAATCTTGTTATATTTGATTACAAACATCCTTTTTCCATGAAAAAAAACTCTTTACTCCTTTTCATTTGTTTTTCCATTTTATTCGCTTGCAACAATATGGGTGGAGGAAATGCGAGTCCACCTGTTGATCAATCGGTTCCGGAGTCGCGAACCGTCGAGCAAAACTATCAGAAGATTTTGTACATCATTGGATCTTCTTTTAATTCTGCCGCTTGTAATGTGGGTTATACTTCGGGGGTATGTAAAATGTATTTGGGTAGCCAACCGGGTAATGCCAATCCTTTTTTTGCCAATGTGGCCTACAGTGTATTTATGCCGATTCAAGGCTATACGGAAGGACGAAATGAAGATGGTGTGCTGAGTAATTTTAGATGGGGAAGTGGTGACCATTACGGTACCAAAAGTATTAGCGCAGATTGGACACCCAAGGATTCCGGTAGTGGTACTTTTAAGGTTACTTTGATCAAGAACAACGCGGGCGAAATCGTTTTGCTGATTTCCATCAAAGGAAGCAGCTGGGAATATTATGACAATGTTCAACTGAACGATCAAATGCTTAAACGAATTGTGGAATTGCTTCAAGGGGATGTCAACCTCATTCCCAAAGCGTTGGCGGATACCACCAACCAAACGGATTCACTGGGCGATGGTTATGATGATTCTTTTGCGCAAGATGAATCTTATTATGTTGTTCCCATTTCAGTTTACGATGACTATGAAGCTTGCATCAATCAATTCTCAGAAGAACAGCAGTTGCATGAATCCATCGGAATGTTGAATCTATCTGAGTTTCATTCTTTTGATAAAAAGAGTGGCTACATGATTTATTACGGTCCTTTTAATACGCAAGACGATTGTGTACAATTTTTAAAGGGGCTGTCGGTTTCCAAAAAGAATGCGTATGGTTTGCTGGCCAGTCAGGATTACAGGCGTGTGCAAGTAACGGCCAATGGCAATGTCTCCGAAAGGGATGTGAAACGTTAGCAAAATGATTATATTTGTCGTATAACCTTTTCACGACCTTTGAACATTCTTCTTCAATTTCAATCCAAGCAATGGCATGACAAGCTTTTTACTCTGTCCTGGCAATCAGACGCGCGTTGGGTATTGGTGAGATACAAAAATGGGCAGTCCAAACCTTGGTACAAAAGTCCTGGAAGAAATTATAGATTCAAAAGAGGTTTTGTGAAAAAAGGCAATGACCAATTTCAAAATTTGGGCAATCTGAATTCTCCCAAAGTGGTATTGTATTTTTTTCCGTACTTACTGTCTTTCCCAAAAAAGAAAGTGGTGAATTTTAGTGTTCATCATGTCGCCGTTGCGCCGCAGGAATTGGTGGTGAGGGAATCTCAACCCAATTTCCCTTTGCCAGATGTTATGTTCAGCGCGGTGACTCCGCCATCTGCTCCTGTCTTTCATCTGGCGGATAAACTGAACATACAATGTCATTCTTTGGATGTGCAAGTCTTGAATCAAGAATGGAGTATTCAATCATCATGTGATTGGCCCATTGCTGAATGGTCCGAACAATGGGCGCATTTGGGAAACGACGAAATCAAAAATAAATTAACTCAACTTACATCATAACCATGGTTACAAATCAAGATTACCCCAGTCAAAAAGTTAGCTTCTTTACTCGCTTCCTTTGGTGGTGCGCAGGTGCTGACAAACATTTTCTTATGCGCTCTCCTGTTCAAGATCGTGTGAAATATGCAGGTATAGGAGGGATTGTTTTTTCTACAGGTTTATTGGCAACTTTCGCCGGTGGATTTGCTTTTAATACGGCTTTTGGACCCAAAGGGATGGCGGGTGATGAAATGTCATCGATTGGTTGGATGATTGGTTCAGGTGTATTTGGTTTGTGTTGGGGAGCCTTGATTTTCAATCTCGATCGCTTCATTGTTTCCAGCACGGGTAAGGGTGATGGGACAGATAGCATCACCCTAAAGGAGTTTGGTCAAGCGATTCCTCGTTTGATCATTGCATTGATTTTGGGAATCACGATTTCAAAACCATTGGAATTGAAGATCATTGAAACAGAAATCAATGTTGAATTGCGCAAAAAACAACAGGAGAAATTGGATGAGTTCAATAAAGGCACAATGGCCAAATTCAAGGAGCAGATTGCAATGATTGATAAGGACATCAAGAAGCTAGAAGATGACCGCAGTGTTTTGGTACAACGCCAAAAGGAAGCGGAGCAAGAGTATTTGGACCAAATGCAAGGTCGTGCTGGTGAAGCAGGTTATGGGCCCAGAGCCAAGCAATTGGAGGTTTTTAAAAACGAAAAGATCAAAGACGTTCAAGCGTATGACCAAAAGCATGCTGTAGAACTCACCAATCTCAAGAGGCAAAGAGATCAAAAATTGGCGGAGCAGGACAATGAGTTAACGGTGGTCAATCTCAGGAATGCGCAGAACTTAGACGGCCTGTTAGAGCGTATCGAGATTGCCCATGAAATAGGTTTCGGTTTAGGAATTGCCTTGACCTTGATTTTCTTGTCGATAGAAATGGGACCTATTTTCTTTAAGATGATGATGAACAAGGGTCCTTATGATTACATGGTGGAGAATTACAACTACCGCATGTATGTAAAGAACGGTATAGTGAAAGAGGATCAAATTTTCGAAGGACGCAATGGAATGGTGCTGATTGAAAAGACCAACTTCTTGGAGGTTGAAAATGATCGCAAAGAGAAAGTGGAAAAGCTCAAAGCCCAAGAGGAGTTGTCCAAAAAGATTATCGGGGTTTGGTCGCAAAAGAAGGTCAAAGAGTTGAATGACAATCCGGATGCCTTTTATCAAGAAGGAAGCTCTGATTCCAAAGTATGATGCGTCTCATTGGCATAGACAAGGCTATTTTTAGTCAAATACATGGTGTGGAGAAATCCCTCTATCGATTGGCGGCTATTGCATTTATTGTGGTAGTTGTTTTGTCTTTTGTTACGAATGGTTACATGGGTTGGATGCTAACCCAATCATGGACAGGCGTTGTATCGATGTCCTTACTGATGGGTTTTATTCATTTTTCAATTTTGCGCATAGCATTGATCACCATGGTCTCTCTACCAGTTGTAACCAAATCAACTGATAATGCAACAAACTCAATGTTGCAGCGCATGAAAAATGTTGCGCAATTCTTTTCTTTCGCAAGTATTTTAAGGTTTTTGTTTATCGGTCTGATCGCCTTAACCATGGCATTTCCTGGCGCTGCTCTATTGCAACGTCAAAACGCTGACAATTGGAATAAGCAAAGACGACAAGAGGTGATTCAGGAGTCCATGCTAAAAGTTCAAGGTGAGGGTTCATTATCACCGCAGCTGTTAATGGAATTGAGACAAGCCAATTATCCTTTTTATGTTTTTCGTCAAATGTTACAACAGAAAGGAAATTGGTCATTGTTGCTTTTTATAGTCGCTTTGATTTTCTTTCCTTTTGTGATTTTGGCCTATTTGAAAAGAGGCGGTCAATTTCAGTATCCAGTCTTGGCTTCGAAATTGGCGATTCAAGAAATTCAAATGGACTATTCAAGAACCATCGAAGAAAGTCAAGCATGGATGGACAAGCACTTTTCAGGATTCACAAAAACATTGCATGAATTGAGTCCCTATTCTGATCCGCCGTTCAATTCTCAATTGAAGGAAAGTAAAGTGAGGGTTTATGGTAGCCACGAAGAATTTCAAAAATGGTTGAAGGGGTAGTCATGTCAGAACCAATTGTCAAATATTACAAAGGAAGATTTTCTTCTCAATTTTCCGCCAAAGACGGCAAACAAGTCGGAGGGCAATACAAGTATGCCCAAATCGAACTTGAGCAGCGTTTTTATTTGAAAGTGGAACGGGAACTGACGAGGGATGAATATTTTGAGAAACGAGAAGCAAGATTGTCCGAAGCATCATTGCAATGGCAGCAGGCAAAGCATCTTAGGCATGTCTCACATGATCCCAAGTTTCAAATTGAGCCACACATCTTGCTTCCCGAATCCAATTACATTGAGCTAGAGAGAAATGGAAATAGCGCACGAGAATTGGCCAGTGAACTATATGTTGAGTTTGATCCAGATTGGGCGGGAAATCAATACAAAGGTTTTGAGTTCATTGCTTTCAAGGATGGGTTGTGGCATGGAAAATTGGAAGGGGAAGGATATTGCTCAGTACCCGTTTTATCGGAGGAGGAATTGCAAAAAGAAAATGCGAAGATTATTGAGAGAGAGCTTAAACTTCAACAGAACAAGGGTTGTATGCGCGTTTTCGCGGGCGCTTACAATAATGGGTGCAGCCCATTGGCATTGTTGCGATCGCCTTTGATTTTTGGACAACAAGGAGGATGCGCTTCTGGTGGTTGTGGTAAAATGGGATGCGGACTTTTGGGATTGCTGGGCTTATTGGCGCTTTTGATTGGATTGTTGAAGGGATGCTCTGATGATGTCCAAAAGTCGCAAGGGCCAAGGGTGATTCATGATACGGTTTATGTAGATGAAAAGTCCAAAGAGGATATCATCAAGAAGTTCATGGATACCACGACCATTTCAAAGACAGAAGCCATTGAATTGCCCAACGTTCAGTTCTATACCAACAGCGCCAAATTGTTGCCCTATTCGATCAGCAGTATTCAACAATTGGCAGAGTACATGAATGCCCACCCCAACATACACGCTACCATTGTGGGTCATACCGATAACGTGGGTGAGACGCAAGCCAATTTGGATTTATCTCAATCCAGGGCAGAGACGGTGAAACAAGTATTGCTATCATTTGGTGTCGATGGTTCAAGAGTGGAGGCGGTTGGAAAAGGAGAGAGTCAACCCAGAACGACCAACGATACAGTTGAGGGCAGAGCTTTGAATAGAAGGGTAGAGGTGAGACTTACCAAAACGGAAGAAACAAAAACGGAAAGCACAGCGATAGATGAGTAAGAAGTACATTCATTTCAAAGGGGTGTATCGCGGTGTCTTTTCTAAGAAACCGGATCAATCTGCCCATGGTCACCAATTCGCTAAATTGAGTTGGGAGTGGTTGGAGGTTTCCAAGTTGGAGCGCATGTCGCAACGCGATTTTGAAAGAGAGAAGGTGAATGATTTTATTTATTTGGATGAAATCAAGCCCAAGAAAAGGTGGAGGGGAGTGGATTTGCTGATTGAACTTCCAGATGGAAAGACCTATTCGGAACCCATCTATCAAGTAGTATTAAAAGGGCAGGCAGGGGGTAGACATACCAATCAGCAGACCCGACAATTGGGAACTGTTCAGTTGGGAAGTCATAAAGGCGTGGCTTCAGGTGAGATATATTTTTCGATTCCCATTCCAGAAGAAAAAGTTCAGCCCAAAGTTTCACAACCAACTTTGGTCAGTGTTGTATCAACGCCTATTTCAGACACGACCTTGATTGGGAATATTGTTCCAAACGTGGTGGTTGATCAAATCCTTGGTGGAAATGCGCCGGCGCCTACCAATAAAATGGGGTGTTTGAAATCGGGATGTGCCGCACCATTTGGATGCTTAGGAGGAATTTTCAAGGCATTAAAATGGATATTTATTCTGTCTTTGTTGATTGGCGTTATTCAATTTTTGGGTGGGCTTTTAAAGCAAGTTGTAGAAGATCAACCTGTCAAGACCAAAAAGGGGAATGTCCAATTGGAAGCCCAACGCTTAGATCCCAAACAGGATACTTTGGCTCCTCAACCATGGAATTATTTGGTGGGTCACGAAATAGCTTGGAGTGATTTTCATCCCAATGATTTTCTTTCGCGCTATACAACATCTACATTGGCATTTGCGGCATCCAATAAAATGCACGGTCATTGGAGTCAGTTCCAAGGATCCAATGAATTGGATTTCTGGCACGACTTGTACCAGGAGTTTTACCAAAAGGATAGTCAAAAGTTGGACAGTTTGGTTCTGTATTTTAGCAAAGAGCGGGCATCAAAGAAGTTGAGTGCATTGGAAACGGCAGAGATGGTAACTACTTTTATTCAAGAGATTCCGTATTGTTTGGTGCACGATGGCTCTTGCCAAGAAGCTTCTCGCCAAGGTGGCTTTGTTGCGCAGTATCACGCAGAGGGTAAGACATGTTTACCCGAAGTGATTGGAGGTGTGCAGTCGCCGTATGAGTTCATCCATAATCTGAAAGGTGATTGTGATACCCGAAGTCTATTGGGATACACCATTTTATCCAAGCTAGGAATAGCGTCGAGTGTTTGGGTGAGTAGAGAATATGGTCACTCCATTTTGGGAGTCGCTGTGCCAGTCAATTCATCGAATTACAAAGTCGTCAGTGGCACAAGATACTTCGGAGTTGAATTGACTGCAAAAGGATTCAGAATTGGAATGATTGCCCCAGAGAATACAAACATGAACAACTGGAATGTAGTTTTAAATTAATACAAAAGATATGAATACAATGATTTTACTTCAAGCGGCCATTGCCTTCTCAATGGGCATCGTGGCTTTATTTTCGGTTTATCGAATTTTAAATTTCTATTTGAAGAAGGCCTTTCAATTGGATGAGATGAACATGGCATTTTCAACATTACAAGTCGGTATATTATTATCGACCTCGATGTTGGTCGGTTCAATTGTTGGACCTGGAATGAATGCTATCCGATTCATCAATCAATCAGCGGTTAACTTTTCAACGATTAGCACCAGCCTAGGTTATGTAATGATGTTCCTGATCATCGGTATCTTATTTTCAATGCTCGTCATTGCGGGCGGCATTCTCATCCTGTTTCAATTGACCCACATCAACGAATGGGAAGAAATTAAGAAGAACAACGTCGCATCGGCACTGGTCAGCGCCGCTTTGATTTTGGGATTGTCCATCATTATGAAAGACCAGGTAGCATCTGTTTGTGAGATGTTGATTCCTTATCCAGAAGTGTTGAATATCCGATAAGCTATCTAAAAATCATCCGCCAAGCTTGTTGATCCAAATAGACCGTGCAGAGATTGTTTTGGGTAACGCAGCGGATTTTAAAGTTTTCTTGTGTGCCCATAATGGTTCTGGAGTAGGTGAGATTCCATTCGGACTTTGAAATCTCTTTAATCCCGGAACGCTTCATTTGATATCCAAATGGGGCATTCTCTAATTTGCTCACTTTTTGAGTTTTGCTCAAACCGTCTATTTCCGGTCCAGACAAATACGGTAGCATTTGCTCGTATTGTTGATTTTTGTGCAATACCTGCAGATAGGTAAGGATATCCGAATTATAAAAGCACAGCGGATTTTTGAAAAGACAGTCGTTGGATTGGGCTGATGAATCCGGAGTAAATACCAAATTCATGAATACAATAGTTGATATAAAAGCGATGGTCCTCATCTGTTTAATATTAGCTTAGAAAGTTTCTTTTTTTTGTTTGTTAAACTGATGAGGAAATAAGAACCTCAAAATTCCGAGACATACGGGTACAACAACGATTGATGCTATGATGAAGAAAGAGAGTGACGATAGGCCGGTGAAGGCTTGCACATTGGCAATTGATGCAGTGATGGAATCAATTGCATCAACTGCTGAAATGATTGAAATGAATCCCAATAAAGCAGCTTGTCTTTTTTCTTGTTCTTCCTGAATCTGATTGGCGAGACTGGTCAATCTTTTTTCAAAATATTCGATGTCCTGCTCAATTTCTAGCCCCGTTCTTATGTTTTTAAAAATCAGATTGGGAAGAAAGTTGAACGCAATTTGTTGAAAATTGTAATCGTTGATGAATTTTTGGAATTGATCCCTGTATTGAACAGGGTCTTTTAAAAATTCTGTATTGAACTTAAACAAGTTGTATTTAATGTATAGGTTGAATGTATAAATCGAAAAATAGATTTTATTCCAATTTCTGAACTTTCTGAAATCATGCTGCAATGGTGCAAAATGACCGTTCCCAATTACTGTAAAAGAATCAAGAATGGTTATGCCAGTATAATTATTAAACGCAGAAAATTTCTGTTGCATGATGGATTGATAAAAATCTTCTGCAGGGGAGTCATATCCATTCTGTTCGATCGATCCAAGTTTGCTACATGTTGCGATTTCATAAAGCAAGTGATCTCTGTTATAATGAGCAGCCTCTAATTTAGATTCATCCAAATTGAGTATAGAATATGTTTTAAATTTAGATCCACTGAATTCATCAGTATGGACATTATTCCCGGCCAATTCAATACCTCCTAGAATATTTTTCGAGATCCATGCGTGCCATTCCAAATGATTATTGTTGCTGGTGACTTTGGTATTGAAATCTCGGCTTAAATAAAGCAAGTTTGAAACAGTAACGGCAGCCCAATCTTTTGGAGATAAGGTGATAGAGAATAATCCAATTCCATTTGGAAAAAGGAGAATCTCGGGGTTTTGAATTTCAGCGGCACAGGAATTTTCAGCATTGAATCTACTATTGAATAATAAGTTCTCTGAAAATTTTTTAAAGTGTAGAACCTTAACATTTTCCTTTTCATTCCCTGTATAGTCGGTAATGGTTTGGCCATCCAAAATAAGACCTCGGAACTCTTTGTAGTAAACGTTTTTATAAATGCTCTCTGTCTCCTCAATCGCGCTTATTAATTGGTCCTTTGGTAAATTGTCGGGTACCAAGACCAAAGGTTGAGTCGTATATCCTATTTTCTGAAATCTTTGAAAATCAATATTTTTATTAAATGCAAAAACACCTATTATTTTAATAAGTCCATTTTCGAATTGGATATTACTGTTCATAGAAAATCATTAAGTTCTAAAGATAATTTTAATTGCGGAATTAAAATACAATATTTCTAAGAATCGATGGGGTTTTACTTAAGTAAATTCGATAAACCAATCTAGTATGAGGTTTATTTCCGAACTGGACCATTTCGAAAAGGTAAAGGATGTTGAATTTCCGAGGTGGGGGGCAGCAAAAAAGCCCCAGGCATTAACCCAGGGCTTTCTCTGTGACACCGTAGGGAGTCGAACCCCAAACCTTCTGATCCGTAGTCAGATGCTCTATCCAATTGAGCTACGGTGCCATCGCTGATTGCGGGTGCAAATATAGGATTTTATTCTGCTTTTGCAAATTTTTTCTTTATTGATGTTTTGAGCAGTATATTTTTCTGAAACGATGTTTATGGATTAAATAGATAACGGTATAAGTGATGATGGATACGAGGAAAAGTGGTATCATCAATAGAAACAGAACAATCCACAAAATGCCCCTTGGTATACTTCCTTCCTCGAAAGCCGCAAGAAACAATGGTCAAAGCTGTCGTGATGTAGATGAAGAATTTTAAATAAGACTTTTTCATTTCTGCCAAAGATTAGAGACTGGCAACCACGATAATTAAAAAAAATGCTAGTAACGTCAAAAAAGAAAATAAAGCTATTACTAAAACAAAAAGTGCAAGAGATGTGTTGATCCACTTCATGATATTAAAGTGCTTGATCCAACTCGGATTATCCTTTTTCTGAACATATGGCTTTATTTTCTTTTTGGTTCGGAAACTGAAAATGACATTTAATATCATCGCAATAAATCCAATGGAAAGAAAAATGTACGTGGGAATATTCCAAAGTAGATTGTATTGGGCGAGTGAACTGAATAGCACTCCAACTATTGTAGCAGCACATTTGATAATGAACGTCCAAGTGAA
>CANFLZ010000062.1 GCA_947448135.1 Flavobacteriales bacterium | reverse complement strand
GGAAGTTTGGGTGGAATTTCTGCCAATGTCTTATACCGCAGCCAATGGGCCGGAATGGCGGGTGCGCCCAAAACCATTTCAGCCAATGCTCAAATGCGTTACTTCAAAGATCAATTGGGTACGGGTATTCAGTTTTTCAATGACCGCATCGGTGTATTCAATCGCACTTCTGTTTCTGTAGCCCAAGCTTATCACTTGCGTTTGGATCCATTGACGATTGCTTTTGGTCTTCAAACTTCATATCAGCAATTTTCTGGAAATTTGACGGATGCCAATCCGGTGGATGTGAATGACCCCGCTTATGCTGGAAACATCTCCAAATCGATTTTCAATTTCGGTGCGGGTGTATATGCTTACAGCGATAAATTTTGGTTCGGTGCCTCTATGCCATATTTCTTAAAATCAAAATGGAGTGATGGCATTGGTACAATCGATCCATATTTGGCCAACCATTGGTTTGTTTCAGGGGGTGGTGTTTTGGACTTGAGTATTTTCCAAATCAAGCCTTCGATGATGATCAAAAAATCTTCGAATGCTCCTGTGGCTTTCGAAACAGGTTGTTCGGTGTACGCCTTCTCTAAGTTTGGTCTTGGTGTCAATTATCGTATCAAGGATGCATTGATGTTCATCGGTGAATTCCAAGTGAATGATAATTTCAAATTGGCCTATGGTTATGAAAAAACCACCAGTGCTTTGCGCTCTTTTAATAATGGTACTCATGAGATTCTGTTGCGTTACACCATGAACAATGGTGGAAAGGCTACCTCATCTCCTCGTTTGTTTTAATCAAGATGACAATGACGAAAAAGATTTTACTTTTTACTGGAATAATCTTCATCTTTTCTGCTTGCAGCACCAAGATGAATGTAAATGAAGCCAAGCGTCGCTATGATGCGGGTGAATATGCTGTCGCTGATCGTCTTTATGGATTGGCCGAGAAAGATGTTCCAGATGCAACGAGAATGAGAGCACGATGCAAATTCGAAATGAAGGACATCCAAGGTTCAATTTTATTGTATCAATCGGCTGATAAAACAACTTTTGAAACGGTTGATTGGTTGAATTACAGCAATGCATTGCATCAAATTGGTCGCGGCGCAGAGGTTCCAGCTATTTTATTACAAGCGGGAATCACCAACGATACTTTAAACCTGATGGTCAATAGAGTATTGCCCAATGTTGGAACCGCAAAGGCCAATGACATGGCTTGGAATCCCAATGGTTATGCCTTCTCTCCGGTTGTAATCAATGAGCGTACTTACTTTGTTGGCAATGACAGAAAGGTGAAGTATTACCAATCTTCGTATGCCGGTGACAATAGCTCCTATTTGGATATTCGTGATATTAATCCAGCATTGTCTAAGAAGAATCCATTGCCCTTGAATAAAATTAACTCAGGCAATCACGATGGCCCTCTAGCCATCTCTCCTGACGGAATTAAAATTGTTTTTACCCGTAACCAAAGTCAATTCGGTTTGAGAAAAAAGGCGGGCGATGGAAAACCACAATTGTTTTTAATGACCAAAAACAAAGGAAAGTGGAGCAAACCCAAAAAGATGAAATTGTGTACGGATAATTTTGCATACATGCACCCAGCTTTCAGTACAGATGGAAGCAAGTTGTATTATAGTTCAGATCGTTCTCAAGGCAACGGTTATGATATCTTCTATTCGGAGATGGATTCTACTGGAAATTTTGGTGCGCCCATTCCAGTTGGAAATGGAATCAACACAGCAGGTGATGAAGTTTTCCCAACTGTGGTAGATGATATTTTGTATTTCAGCACAGATAGTCGCGCTGGTTACGGCGGATTGGATGTATACGGGTTTGATCAAAAGTCAAACAAGATTTTTCACCCAGCGGCTCCGGTAAACTCAAAACGTGACGACTTTGGTTTGGTAAAAGCGGGTTTCTCAAATGCACTTTGGTACATTTCTACCAATCGCCAAGCTGCGGATGGTAAGGATGCAGTCATGAAATTAGAGTTTTTACCAGGTACTTTCTCTCAAGTTCATTTCGTGGATTCATTGAAGAGAACAGTGCCTTTGTCTTTTAGAAAAGTGAATGTAAAAAGTTCTACAGTAAAAGATGATAGAGGAAGAAATTACGATACCGATCGTGATGGAAGTACTTTCATGAACATTGACTCAACCTTGTCTTTTAAATTGGATAGTTTCGAAGTTGCAACAATCAAAAAGTTTAAGGCTTTGCCTTTGCCTTTCATGGTGGGAAATACAACCATCGAATTAAAAAGAAACTTGTGGCCCAATGCCGATTCATCAGCCACAGCGAGTGGGGCAAATGGAGGCAACGGAGCGGGTGGTGATGGAACAAAGCCTGTTAGAAACATTGTTGTAAAAGACAATGGTAAATTGGAAGAGCGCCAAGACAATCAATACATGAATATTCGTGTTGTGAATGATGAATATCTTGTAGTAGCGGGTGTATTTCGTCGTACAGAAAAAATTGAGTCGTTCATCAAGGATTTAAAAGCAGCGGGTTATGCGCAGGCTACAAGAGGTGGAATTCACAATGGAATGACCTACGTGATTTATGGTTCTGCCAAATCAAAAGAAGATGCCATGACTTTGTTGTTGGATGCGCGCAAGCACAATCCAGAGGCTTGGATCAAGCGCCAAGCAATTGACATGAGCGCACAAGAGGCCGTGGCAGATGTTATTTCTGCAACCGATTTAAAACCAATCGAGGCCATTTTTGTATCTTCAGAATTGCCAGATAAGTCAAAGTATTATGTAGCATTGAATAAAAACAATGTGGTAATTGTTGCCAAAGGTTTCTATGGTCCACGTTGTTTGACAGATCCCGATACCCAAATGCAAGGAAAGTACATCATGAGTCCAGAAAAAGGCTTGGTAATGGACTTTGGACAGGGCTTGGTGCGTTGGAAAGCCAAAGTAAACAAGACAGGAAATGTTACCCAGATCTCTGGAGTAATGCCAGGACAAACGAGTTCTGTGGTCCTACAGTTCTTGGCTTCCTTAAAAGGAATTTAAGCGAGAACAGTCTGAGTAATGTAATCGTTACTCAGATCACCTCTAGCGGGTGAATATTCTCGACCATAAAATATGATTTGAAGATGGAGCTTGTTCCACTTCTCTTTTGGAAAAAGACGCTTGGCGTCTTTTTCTGTTTGTTCTACATTTTTTCCGTTCGTTAATTTCCAACGGGTCATCAATCGGTGAATATGGGTGTCCACTGGAAACGCAGGAACGCCAAAGGCTTGCGACATGACGACACTCGCCGTTTTATGTCCCACACCAGGCAATTCTTCCAAATCTTCAAAACTATCCGGTACCTGGCCGTTGTGTTTTTCCAAAATGATTTCCGAAAGTCGGTGGATGGCTTTACTCTTGGCAGGTGAAAGTCCGCAAGGACGAATGATCGATTTGATTTCCTCCACTTCGAGCAATACCATTTCCTGTGGTGTATTGGCTCGGCGAAAAAGCAACGGAGTAATTTCATTGACGCGCTTATCCGTGCACTGGGCGCTGAGCAATACCGCAATCAAAAGGGTGTAGGCATCAGAATGATCCAAAGGAACGGGTGTCTCAGGATACAATTTTTCCAATTCTTGCATCACAAATTCAGCTCTTTCTTTTTTGTTCATGGTGCCCAATTGAAATGTTGAATACTGTTTTTGTCCAAGAAGTAAAGGCTTTTTGTTTGTCCGTCTTTCCTGAAATTCAAGAGATTCTTTTGGTCTCCATAAAGCTCCATCAAAATATTCATTTGAACGGTCAATTCTTCTGGAAACGAAATACGATCAGTCTCCAAATAGTGATAGTACAAATCGCCGTCGCGCTCATGCCCGACGTAATGCCAATGAATAGTGTCATTGCTGCCTGAGATTTTCACATGCTCATTCAAATAGCGTTGCGCGTTCTCATCAAAATCTGCGCTGGAAGCTTGGAGCATAGCCAGATCCCAATCGTCTGTAAAAACTTTGATGGTCATTTGCATTTTACCATCACGTGGAATCCATTCAATCAGGGTTTCACTAAAATGAAATTGATGTACAAATGAACTAAATGTCATCCATACCAGAATGGCCCATGTGAAAAAGGAATAGCGAAATTTCATGGTTGAAAATTACACGTTTTTTTATTGATTGAATCCCGTTACTTTTGAAGAATGGCTAGACATTTATCAGACTCTCAAAAACAAACCATTGCAAAGCATCTGGCATTGATGCACAAAGTGGTGATTTTCTCCCATCAAAGTCCCGATGGTGATGCCGTTGGTTCCTCTTTGGCGTTGATGCATATACTGCAAAATGCAGGCAAGCAGGCTGTAGTGGTATTGCCTGATGCATTGCCATCTTATTATGCCTATTTGGAGGGGTTCGAATCGATTGTTTATTATTCTACCGATAAAGAAAAGGCGGAACTAGAAATTGTCGCGGCAGATCATTTTTGTTTTTTGGATTTCAATCATTTGGATCGCATGGGCACGAGCTTATCTGCATTTGTTCAAGCCAATATGAAACCCAGTTGGATGATCGATCATCACCAGCAACCTACGGATATTTCAGAGGTTTTGTTTTCGGATGTCACTTTTACAAGTACCTCGGAAATGGTCTATCATTTTGTCATTCAAAACAACTGGGGTTCGTGCATTAATTTGCCAGCCATGAATGCCATGTACACCGGAATCGTAACGGATACGGCGTCTTTTAGATTTCCAGTGGTGACTGCGGAGACACACAAAATTGTAGCAGAGATGATGGAGCGAGGATTGAAACATGCCCCCATTCATCAAGCTATTTATGATACGCAGACAGAGAATCGATTGCGATTGACGGGTTATGCATTGAGTGAAAAGTTGGTGGTGAATCATGCCAATCACTATGCATACATCGCGCTTTCAGAAGAAGAATTGCTCCGCTTTCAGCACCAACCAGGCGATACAGAGGGCTTGGTCAACCAAGCATTGTCTATGCAAGGAATTCAGATTGCAGCTTTTTTCAGACAGACTTCTGATCTGACGGCTGTCAAATGTAGTTTCCGTTCAAAAGGGGATTGGGATGTAAACGTTTTTGCCCGTAGCCATTGGAATGGTGGTGGTCATCGAAATGCAGCGGGTGGAAAATTAGTGGGTTCTCTCGAAGAGGCGATTCATCTTTTTAATGAATTGATGCAATGAAGATAGTGTCTATTGTTTTCGTCTTGACTGTGATGTTATATGGCTGCTCTTGCAACAATACGGCTGAAGAGAGTTTGCCCTCACAAAGTGAAATCGAAGCAGAATTGCTGCAAATGAATTTGCAAAAGCAGAAAGAAGAAAATGATTCGATCGTGCATTACATCCAGAAAAAAGGATGGGACATGATCACATTGAAAAATGGCATTCGTTACCAAATGATTGAGGCGGGTAAAGGGGATTCTATTCATAACGGCGATGTAGTAACCGTCGCCTTTAAAGTCTATTTGTTGAATGATAAGTTGTGTTACGAATCAACTCCAGCAGATCCTGTCACTTTCAAGGTAGGCGAAGATCACATTGAATCGGGATTGCATGAACTCGTCCCCAGATTGAGAAAAGGTGATCGCGTTCGCGTTATTCTTCCATCGGTTTTGGCTTTTGGATTTTCCGGAGATAAGAATAAAATTCCTGGAGACAGTCCCTTGTATTACGAGTTGTTTATTTTATACAAGTGATGAAGGTTGGCAGAATATTGTTCTGGATGGCAATTAGTTCCTTGATTTGGGTGCAATGCACACCGAAGAGTGACTTGCCATACGAAGAACAATTGATTCAGTTTTCGGATGAGAACAAGCCCCTGAAAGACCAATATGGCGCATTGGCATTGAAGTATTGGTTGGATGACGATGGTCGTGTGTTGGATAGTTCATTTTGTTATTTGATTCAACTCCAAGAAAAGGACAATCCTTGGTTCGAGCGTTTGCTTATCATGAATTGTGGGGAGCGCAAAAGGTGGAAGTGGGATCAGTTGAGTATGGGCGATTCCCTGCAAGTGCAACGGAAAATAGAACCCGCATTTGTCGATATTCAATTGGTGCAATGCTTTGCGAGCGAACAAGATTTGGGCAACCATTGGATGGACATGTCCCAAACGCATGAAATGCCGGAAGACGAAATCATTCGCAATTTCAGAAGTCAATTTCTTTTTTCGAAGAGAGTTGGATTAAAATGGAGAAAATTTGAAGTGCCAACTGCTGGACAAAAGTTGGAATCAGGCGCAATGGTGAGGACCGGTATTTCGGCAGAGTTGCTGAACGGAAGGAGCCTTGGATCTCCCATTTGGATGGAAGCGGAATTGGGGAAGCCAGATCAATGGATTCCGGCCATAGGCTGGGTAGTGCCTTTTGCATTGGATGGTGATTCTTTGGAGATCATTGCCAAATCTGAATATTGCTTTGGTAAGCAGGGAAGTGAAATGTTGCAAATTCCCCCAGATGTGCCCATTATTTTTCATGTAGGAATTCATCGTTCTGATCCTTCTGTTGTAACATTGCGACATGATTGATTTGAGTCCAAGTAATAATCAGGTTCCAGAGCGAGGAAGCGTGTTGTTATCGGAACCTTTTATTGAAGATCCTTTTTTCAAAAGGACTGTCGTGTTGTTGTGCGAACACAATGAGGAAGGATCATTTGGTTTTGTATTGAACAATTACATTGACATTGAATTGGATCAGATTGTAGAGGAGTTTCCGCACATCCCTTATTCGATCAGCGTGGGCGGTCCTGTAAAGAATACCAATCTATTTTATATCCATACCTTGGGAGACTTGATTCCAGAAAGCGCTTTGGTGATGGATGGGCTTTATTTCGGTGGTGATTTTGAGGTGTTAAAATCCAAATTGATCAATGAAGAAGTGAGTCTAAAGGATGTTCGTTTTTTCATTGGCTATAGCGGCTGGTTGCCCAAGCAATTGAACGAAGAATTGAAACACAAAAGTTGGTTTGTAACAAAAGTCAACAAAACAACCATCATGAATACCGAAGACAAAAATCTTTGGAAGTCCATTATGCAAAACTTGGGAATGAAAGGGAAATTGGTGGCTAACTTTCCGATTGACCCAGAATTAAATTGATATGAATCATTACAAACCAGAAATTCGATTTGTGGACATGGATGCCATGGGGCACGTCAACAATTCTGTTTACTTTACCTATTTGGAGCAAGCGCGAATCGATTTTTTTCGTCAGTTGCGTTATGACAAGTGGGATTGGTTGGAAGAAGGAGTAGTGGTGGCCAAGAATGAGTTGAATTACATCATCCCAGTACTTTTTGGGGATGACGTGAACATTGAGACATTTTGTACACACATTGGGACAAAAAGTCTCACATTAACGAGTCGTGTATTTAAAGTGCACAAGGGGCAATCTATTTTGTGCGCTGAAGGTCATTGCGTGTTGGTGTGCTTTAACCATAAAATCCAGCAGTCACAGGAGATGCCTGCGGCATGGCGTGTCATTTTAGAGGAGCAATTGAAAAGTAGACTTTAAAAAATTTACTTTTTTTCACAAATAATTTGCAACATTGGCCAACCAATTGCGTTGAACAGATATCTAGTTAATACTCAGTTCTGAGTAATAGGTTTTGGTTAAGGTAAAAGAAAAGGTCGCTCAACGGAGCGACCTTTTCTAGTTTTATTCCCCCTCCTGCTCGAGCTTGCGAGAGAAAGGAGGGGTGTCCCGACAGCGAAGCTCGTCGGGACGGGGAGGTTTGTTTTTTTGTTTGCAATCAGAATCGTTTCATATATTTGCGCACGCAATGGGGGTATAGCTCAGTTGGCTAGAGCGCTTGCATGGCATGCAAGAGGTCATCGGTTCGAATCCGATTATCTCCACCTTAAAATTCCGCAATCACCTGTATTCTAGAGGGTTGCGGAATTTTTCATTTGTACTTAGCCCACATTTAGCCCACCGATTTGTGGAGAAAAAATCACGTTTTTGAACGGTAGCAAAAAAAGGAAAAAAAAGGGGAAATTTTGAGAGATGAAATTGAGGGGGGGATCGATCTTTTTTTTGTTTTAACCGGGAAAATATTTTTTTTGATGACAACATCCAGGGCGATTGTCAAAGTTGTGTGAAATTGCAATAAAGTTACATTAGTGTCGAAATGGCTTGAGTCTTTGCGTGTTTCTTTTGAGCATTAAGCCAAACTTTGCAGTTCTTTTGATAGCTGGGTGATTAAGCGTAATGCGCTATTTAAATAGCGCAATTGGAATTCTTTGATATTCATGGATTTTGGATTATACTTGTGTTATACGAGTTACTTCTATTAAAAGGTTATAGGCAAAGCAAAAACCGATTGTACGGATTATAATAAATTCATTATATGGACAAAGAATATAGTAAAGCAATTATCGAAGCTGGAGTAAAAAAACTTACTGTCGCAAACAAGCAAATTTCAGAAATTGAATTAGTAAGGGGAATTGTTCACTATTTAAAAGAGAAGTTAGGGAAAGATGATACGAGACATTCAGCTAAAGGTAGATTTAGAAGAGATAGTTTTAAATATATTATTGGAACGGAGGACTGGAAACAGTCGATAGCATTATTAGAAAATAAAAAATATGTTTTAGCAAAGGACTATGAAATTCAATCCGATCTTTTAAAAACTAATACAGAATGGAATTGGCAAGATGTGAATAAAGGAATCGCCCATAAAAATATTCTATCAATTCTGCATAAGGTAGATCCTTTTAAATTCGAGGTTTTGGTTAAAGACCTTGTTAAGAAAAAATACCCTGACGTTGTTTTTGATGTTACTGTTAAAACTGGAGACGGTGGTATTGACATTTTCGGGACAAAACCTGATCCTACTCAAAAAGATAAAGAAGAAGTTATTTGTATTCAAGTAAAAAATTTTAAAAAGACAGTTGGACGACCAGAAGCAGATAAATTTATTGGTGCTGTTCAGAGAATAATCAATGACAAAAACAAAAACTACTCAAAGTTTATTGGACTATTCATTACAAGTGGGAAATATCCCAAATCATTTAACAACACGCTTCAAGAATCTTGTACGACAGGATGCTCCTTTTCAAGTTGGGATGGCGATGAATTAATTGAACAAATGTTGTTTTATGGTATGGGTGTTAAATATTCAATTGACCTTGATTTTTGGGAAAAGGTAGACTCAGCAATAATTCCAAGACAAAAAATAAATTCTGAAAAATAAACTTGAAACACAGAATTTAAAGTGGAATAATAGCACAGCCTATCACAGCTGTTTGGCTATATGGCGTTCTTTGTGCTTTTAGAACAAATGGTGGGTAAGGGAAAAATTGTGCTTTCTAAAAAAGTGAGTGCGGAAACCCCGCCACATAGCCAAGCAGCAATACGTTAGGTGAAATGAAACAGAGTATGGAGAAATTTAATATTGACTCGAGCAAAGAGGTGATTTTTGAAAATAACGATTGGGTTGTTTTCGAAAATGGAACACCCCAAATTTCTTTTCCGAAATACCTTTATAAATATTTTTCACTCAATGATTTTAGCTTAGATAGTCTTGAAAATGATTATATCTTCTTAAGCAACCCAAAGGATTTTAATGATCCTTTTGACTGTAATCGAAACTTGATTACTGAAAAAAGGAAAGAGCTAAAAAATTGGCAATATGTTGAAAGATTAAATGACATTTCTGATGTAGGCATATCATGTTTTTCTGAAAACGGAATGGAGCCTCTCCTTTGGGGACACTATGCAGATTCGTATCATGGTTTTTGTCTTAAGTTTAATGTAGAATCATTGATTAATGGTCAAAATGATTCTGTCAAACTGAAAAGAGTAATTTATTCTCTGGATCCAGAGGCGATATCACAAAAGCATCCATTTTCGGATTACTATCAATATCTTTTAAAACTCAATAATTGGCAATATGAACAGGAATGGAGGTTGTTAGTTAAAAACCCAATTACTTCTGAAAACAGATTCTATGTTGATAGAAATTGTATTGAAGAGATTTCAGTAGGCTACAAACACATGGAAAACTCAATTGAACAAGAGAGGGGATTTAATTCCACATTTGATCGAATAAGAAAAGAAAAATTTAAGGATGTTCCTTTGATGATCGTTGGGCCTCATCAGACTAAACTTGAGTTAAAAAAGGTATTACTTATAGAGGGAAATGTTGAAAAGGGCATGGAAATGCTAAAACACAACTTCCCATTTTTAATTTAAATGAACACTCCTAACATCAAACCATAATGAGAGAGTTATTAGAACAAATTCAAAATTTTAGAAGGTAATATCTATCGTCCAAGAGGAATAATTATTATTTCTCCTTACGATAACTTGGCTAAAGGGGTAAAAACAACAGATGCAGAGTTTGAAAAAATACAACGTTATTTTACTAAGTTGAGACATGGACTGCACAATATTCAAATTTTGACCTTTGATGAAATATTAGACATGGCTGAAAATTATAAAGACAATATTGTCAAATGAGATGCACCTGACGGCAAATAAGCGCTAGCTATCGCCGTTGGCCTATTTGCAAAACGTTAGCTGATTTTTAACAACACCAAAAAAAGAATAATGACGACAACAGAATTTCAATCACATCCAATTTTACAAAAAGCAGAGCTGCTTTTGACTCGAATAAACGAGCAAGAGGTAAAAGACAAATTGAAGTTATATAAAATTGATTTTTTCAAAACGGCTTGCCAGTTTTTAACTGACGGAATTAAAGAATGGTTACATGGACTTGGAAACCTGGCTTTAATTGACAATAATAAAAATGCATCATTAAGTAATAAATTATTCAAAGAAAAGAATGTGAAATATCAAGGGGCTATTGAAACAAGAGCAAACACAAATTTTCTTTTTATTACAAATCACGAATGGAATATTGAAGCCATTCAAAATAATCATAAACGAACTGTGACGCTCTTGATACAGTATTACGAAGGAAACAATTTAAAGACCTTTCAACAAATAAAAAAGAACTTAAACTCAACTATTTCATTGTAACGACTAAAAGTTCGGTAGCAGCAAACAACTCAGCACAATGCAATATCAACTGTATTCAAAAGTTAAAACTCATTGCAGGACGACAGCGCAAATAAGCAACAAATGGAAGAAATTTATCGACTTATAATTGAATTCTATTCGATACATCCTTTGATGTTTTGGATGGCTATTTTCATCATGATCTCCTTTGTCTTTTTCTTTATTTGGAGGATTTCAAGGAAAAAACGAAATTCGAAAATTGAATACACAAGTACTCAGCCTATCGGTGTAGAGAAAGAAAAAGATAAGCCAGTACTTGATGAAAAGGTTGGAAATTCAAAGAATGAGAATCTTCAAAATAAAAATGATACAGTCACTTCTGATAAATCCAATACTACTGAGAGTGAAGCAAAACCAATTTCCGAAAAACCGTCCGAAATCGAAAAGGAAGAAGTAATTTCAAAAATTGCGACTGTAGAAATAAAACCAAAAGCTAAATCAAAAGAGAAACTGGCTGAGGCAAAAGTTGAAACAACAAAATCAAAAGATGAGATTGACTTTGTTAATTATAACATCACAAAAGTTCCTACTACTAATTCATACCCAGTTTTTCGATTTCCAGAAAAAGGCACCGTTGTTAGAAGCTATAGATTAGGAAATACAAAACGAAGGGGATTTAAGGAAGAATCTTTTCAAAATTCGATTGAGCGATACTTTGGAATGGATTTTCTTGTTTTAGGAAACGTAAGACTGAATACAGGCAAAGAAACTCGACCTTTTGAGCCAGATATAGCAATAGTTGATAAGTCAAATTCAAACCTTAGAATAGATATTGAAATAGATGAGCCTTACGCGGGAATTACCAGACAGCCTACACATTGCAAAGGTGAAGATGTAAATCGAGACATATATTTTATTGACAGAGGTTGGATAGTCATACGATTTTCTGAGTATCAAGTTCATATGCAAGAAAAGGACTGTTTGCAATACGTGGCGCAAATTATAAAATCTGCAATCCCAAGTTATGAAATACCAAATCAACTTCGAAATCACACGTCTTTGCAAAATGAAAAACTTTGGGATGTTGTACAAGCCCAAAAGTGGGAAAAGGCAAATTACAGAGAACAATATCTAAATCATATTTTTCGATTCATTGAAGAAATACCCGAAACAAAAGAAAGAGATTTTGACGAACAAGAAATCAAAGAAGAGCAATTAGTCAATCCCACATTAATCGG
>CANFLZ010000061.1 GCA_947448135.1 Flavobacteriales bacterium | reverse complement strand
GTGATTGCCATCGTGGAGGTTCAAGCGAGATTTGATGAAGAACACAATTTGGAAATTACCAAAATGCTGCAAGAAGCCGGTATCAAAGTGATTGCCGGAATTCCTGGACTTAAAGTACATTGTAAAATATTTCAAATCAGTAGAAAAATCAAAGGAAAAACACACCGGTTGACCCACATTGGAACGGGTAATTTTCATGAAAAAACAGCCAAGATTTATTCCGATACTACACTGCTCACCTCACACTTGGAAATTGGACGAGAAATCCGACGTTTGTTCGACTTCTTTGAATCCAATTATCTAAGACCCAAATTTTCACACCTTGCAGTTTCACCTTTTAATACAAGAAGAAAATTGCTCGAAGGTATTCAGCAAGAAATCAAACTTTGTCAAAAAGGAGGGAAAGGAAGTATCGTTATCAAGGTGAATAACTTGATGGATGATCAAATTACACGCAAATTGTTGGATGCAGCAGAGCAAGGTGTGCAAATCGATCTCATCGTTCGAGGTGTCTGTTTACTGATTCCATCCACTCCCAATCAAATCCAAAATATTCGAATGAGAAGCATCCTCGGTAGATATTTGGAACACAGTCGAATCTTCATTTTTGGAGAAGGTGAAAGGCAGAAAATCTGGTTGGGAAGTGCTGATTTGATGGTCAGAAATTTGGATTACCGAATAGAGGTACTTGCTCCAATTTATGATCTTAAACTGAAAAATGAAATCAATCAATGGATGAAAATCCAATGCAGTGAAGACGCAAAGGCCAGGAGCATATCGCCTGACTCCATGAATGTTCCGATTCAAAAATCCACAAAAAATGAATCGCATGATACCCAAGTTTCATTTCTGAACTATCTTTTGAGCAAGAAAAAAACACAATGAAAGTTGCTGCCGTAGACATCGGTTCTAATGCCATACGATTGTTCATCGCCCAGGTTCATGAGGATGAAAATCAAATTCTTCTGGAGAAGGTTTTGCACACACGAGTACCCATTCGTTTGGGAGAGGATGTTTTCACCTTTGGTAAAGTTTCAGACCAAAAAATGGAACAACTGGCTTTGGCGCTCAAGGGATTTGATTATATCATCCAATCCTTGAATGTAGACCACAGCCGCATCTGCGCTACTAGTGCCATTCGAAGCGCCTTCAATCGAGAAGAGGTGATTAAATTTATTGTCAAAAAAGCCAAATGCAAAATTGAGATTTTATCGGGAGCTGAGGAAGCGGCGATGATTTTTAAAAATTTTGAATTTTACGATTTACCAAAGGAACACAACTATCTATTTATTGATGTCGGTGGCGGTAGTACTGAACTTACACTCATTGAGAAGGGAAAGAAAAAAGCCTCTCAATCATTCGAAATTGGAACGGTAAGAATGTTGCTCAATGACCAAACCCACTTGCCCAAAGCGATTTTCGATTGGCTTGGAACAGAACTTAATGCCAGGATGAAATATGAAGCAATCGCTACTGGAGGTAACATCAACAGTGCCATTAAAATACTGGAGAAAAAGCAAAAGGAAATTTTAAAAGTATCCGAATTACAGTTGCTATTAAAGAGTCTGTCAAAACTCGATAAAAATCAACGCATGAAAAAATACAAGTTGCGTGAAGACCGCGCTGACGTTATTGTTCCTGCACTTTCGATTTATACAGAAATTGCCGTCGCTTCGAAAATTCAAAGTGTAATTGTTCCAAAATTTGGTTTGGCGGATGGAATTGTTCTCAATACCTTAACATCACTTGGTTTTGGAAAGGTAAAATTTATCTCCGCATAATATTGCTTTTATAACCTAATAAAACCATGTTGCCAAATTGCAACATGGAAGCATTAATTTCAAAACAGGCGTTAGCACATGCTATTGGATGGAATCAAAAAAATCCAATTCTCAATCTCATTCATAAGCTTGGAAAATTTGAGGAAATCAATCAGCTCTATTCTAACACAACAAAAAGCAACCAAAACAGCTTTATTGATACACTATTTCAACAACTCAACATACAGATTGAAATTCCAGAGAATCATTTAGACAATATTCCAACTGAAGGGCCGTGCATTATCGTTGCTAATCACCCCTTTGGAGCGCTGGACGGACTTGCGATCATTAAGAAAATATCCAAGTATCGACCCGATGTAAAAATCATGGCCAACTTTATTCTTCAGCAGGTAGAGCCTCTTTCAGATTATTTCATTGCAGTCAATCCATTTGAAAATAGTGATATCAAAAAAAACAAGTCAGGTCTTCGCAATTGCATCGAACATATAAAAAACGAAGGATGTCTCGTCATCTTTCCTGCTGGAGAAGTTTCCTCATTCGAGAAACGAAGTCTCACATCCATTGCCGATCGAAAATGGCAAAATTCCGCGATCAAATTAATTTTAAAAAGCAAAGTTCCCGTTGTTCCTGTTTGCTTTGAGGGTTCCAACTCTTTCCTCTTTCATTTTCTAGGGAAAATAAATCCGCAGTTGAGGACACTCGCTCTTCCATCAGAATTACTCAAAAAGAAAAACCATGCCGTGAAAATAAAAATCGGCAAACCAATTTCACCTGACCAACTCTCCTTTTCGGATAATCCCGACATCATCGGAAGATACTTACGTGCCAAGGTGTATTCACTTGTTTCTGAGGTTCCGGTCAAGAAAAGATTTTTCACCCAACCCCAACTTTTTATCAAGAGAGACAAAGTCATTGCAGAACAAGAGAACATAAAAATTCTTCAAGAAGAAATTCAATCTATCCAAGAGAATATTGTCCTTCAAAAAGCTCAATTCACGGTTTACCTCTCGAAAGCCAACAAAATTCCGCATTTGCTCAATGAGATTGGACGATGTCGCGAGATTAGTTTCAGAGCGGTAGGTGAAGGATCAGGACAGGCTCGGGATTTGGATGAGTTTGACTTATATTACTACCACCTAATTCTATGGGATCACGTCGAAAATCAATTGGCAGGAGCATACAGAATTGGTGTAGGCAGTGAAATCTTGAACTATTATGGAAAGAAAGGGTTTTATCTGAACACTCTGTTCAAATTTAAAAATGACTTCATCCCTTACCTACTGAAAAGTGTTGAGTTGGGTAGATCTTTTGTACGTCCTGATTATCAGAAACAAAGATGGCCGTTGCTTTTGCTATGGCAAGGGATTATGCTTTCTGTCAAAAACTTTCCAGAGGTTCAATATATCCTCGGACCGGTTACACTGAGCAATGATTACTCCAAGGTGAGTCAAAAACTCATCATTCAATTTCTACAAAAAAGTTATGGAGATGAGCAATTGAGCTTGGCTATTGCGCCTAGAAATAAGGTTAAAATAAGTAGAGTAAAAGCGGACATTGACTCTTTGCTGATGCCAATCGAAAAAGAAATGAAAAAGTTGGATGCCTTGATTTCAGAAATTGAGCCTCAGGGAAAACGTCTGCCCGTGCTCTATAAAAAGTACCTCACTCAAAACGCGAAAATATTGGGTTTCAACCGTGACCCCGCTTTTAAAAATGCAGTAGACGCATTGATGCTATTAGATATGCAGCACATCCCCAATGACAGCTTGATTCAGTAAAAAAGGAGGTTTACCCTCCTTTTCCTTATTCTTTGATCCAATGCTCATGACTGTCCCCGCATTGAATAATATACATGCCTGTATTCCATTCTGTGGTGGCAACTACTTGTCTACCTTGCAGTTTCATTCGGTAAATTTCCCGTCCTTGTACATCCAAAATTCGGCAATCCCCTTTGGCTACAATTGTCAATTGATCGTGACCAGGGTTGGGATAAATAACTATTGATTTTTGCAACGCACTTTCAGAAATTCCATTCATACCCTCACACAAACAATCACTTGTCCATACATCACCTGTGGTAAGCGGATCCCCGTCATCGCACGACTGACCTTCATAATAACAGCTTCCATTGTCTGTGTTGGCCAAGGTGTCATAGTTACATGCATTGGCATCAACACAACCCAATACTTGAACCCAGGGGTTCATCAACCACTCCATCGTCTGCGGACATAACGTTGTATCCATCGCATTCCACCACGCATCCATTGCACCAATAGAAGAAAATATGACCGAAGGCTCATTCACATTATTGTCCTGAACACCAAAAAACCAAACGTAATTCACGCTGTCCAACCACTCAGCGGAATCCAATTGCAACGAAATATTTCCATCCCAACTCAACGTAGGATGTAAGGAGATATCCATATTTTCAATAAAAGTGACTTGTACAGAAAATGCACCACCGACAGAAGTCTCATCCAAAGTAGTTGCACTTAAATTCCATGATTCAACCATCGGTTCTTGCGTATCAATTTGAAGATCAAGATCAGCTCCAAATACCACCATTGGATTTCCTGCGATATCCCGGATACTTTGCAAAACAACATTTGGCGTGCTCATCACCTCGTTTTGATCCGTCAAAACTCCCGTAAAAACGATAGAAGTATCACTATCATTGACAACAGACCAATTGGCATTATTCAATGTGGTTGAATTGCTTACAATGCTATAGTTCGTTGGCGATATGGGCTCATTGAAACCAAATGTTATCGCATAGTTTCCAAACTGAACAGTACTTTCATTGATGTATGCATTGGGAGAAAAATAATTGACGACATAAGGATTTTCGGTATCAATAATAAAAATATCGTTGCCATAAAAAATGCGTTGCACATCGCCAACTCCGGAAATCGCGCCCATGATTTTTACATCGATATCTTGCAATACGGCATTTAAATCAACCAAAGAATACACCCAACGATACACAGAATCATTCAACCAATAATTGTCATCCAAAGCAATGTGATTCCAAACCGCGGAATTGAGGTAAGTGATTTCCGGATCGATGGTTATTTCCATGGGGCGATCATAGTGGGCCTCAATAAAAAATCCAGTCACAACATCTTGATCATTGACAAAAGTTGGCGCCTGCAGTACCATAATTTTTGGAGACTGGTCGATCCAAAACTGATCCGCAAAACTGATCGCATCAGCAGCGACTTCTATTCCAATTTTACGACCCGCAATATCATCCATAGGCGGATGAATACCGCCCCAAATGCGCGACAAGCTGCACTGATCGGAGGCATCACGATAGGTTGCCCATTGCAATTGAAGGCTATCACTCGGTCCATCCTCAAATACCAAATACTCATTTTTCGGAGCTTCAAAAACACCCATACCGCCTGGGAAATAAGCATCACCGGTTATGGAAGTCATCACCTCCGCTGCTGCTCTGGAGTAGGTGGAGTGACCCGAAACGTAACCTGCAAAAGGAGGCGTAACAAAAGTTGGACGTTGGTATGGATACCAATTTTCTCCTAACACCCAACCCACACCAGCAATGTCAGTAGCTGAATTTGAAATTTGAGTCGGTCCCAACCAGGTATATAATTTAATCTTGCCTAGATTTTCATTGGCGGTTCCTGCCAAAGGATCACCTTCTTGAATCAACTCAGAAAATCCGGGAATCAAAGGAAAACCCAATGGACTGTAATGCGCCAATGTGGAATCTGTACTTTGTCCATTTTCACACATAAAACGAATGGCAGATACAGGGCGTACGCCATCATAATATCCCTTGATACCCCATGCCGAAATCGCTGCATCATGCACCGCTCCGCCCAGCGTTAAATAGGCGCGCAAACAATATTCTGTTTCGCTCAAAGGCTCCACTCCTTCCCACACATAATTGCCTTGCAACTGTTGTATCACATAATTTAAAATAGCAAACCAATGGCCCGGTGGTGTTTCAGAATTCGGACCATCCGCCCAGAACTCCGCAAGCACGCGGGCATAATCACCTCGCTTCACCATTTGCGGCGTATACGGTTGTCCTGTAACTGGGTTAACCATGTGGCCCATGCCATTGTCACCGCCATTTTCAAAATCATAAAAAGAAGTCTGATCCGCAAACGTATTGGGCAAGACAGCCCCTCCGATGCTCGCTGGCGAAGCGTCTATCATCACATTATCGGCAGGATCCAAATGACTTCCCCACTTGGCCACCAAAGCAAAATTCCATTTGTACAAATCGTTGATATCCGTGCCGGTTTCATTCAAATGTGGAAAAGGTCCCGGATTGTGATATACCGTCCAATTGTTGCCTTCTCTGGGTAGTACTTCCTTGTCGGCATCGGTCATCGCAAAGGGCATAACATTGCCCCATTCAGCGCCCATAAATGGTGGTGCACCTGATAACAGGTTACCATTTTGATCGATGAAAACCGACATGCTCAAAGGTTGCCAACGATTGGGATCTACGATGCCATGCGTACCGGGTAATGTAGGAAACAACGAAGGATTGTACGGTGCGTAATATTGATTGGCATAACTCAGCAATTGATTGGATCCATCTGCATTGCCATAAGAGATAATGCGCGCAGCAATATAATTACCCAATGCTCTTGGGTCGCCCGTTGTATAATCGACCGAAGTGAAATTGACGTCGTATCCCAAATCCCCCATTAAAAAAGTAAGGGCTGGATTGGTCACTGTTCCCCATCCCGGAGAGCTGATGTACCTATTCTTGATGATGCGATACGCCGCATAACTAATGGCAGCGTCTTGCGCTGCCGATCGATTCTCGGGTTGAATGATTCCTGAAAATGGACAGGTGTATCCATTGAAAGTCTTGCCTAAAAAAACAGTTGAGGCTTGATCATCATAGGCCGCCCAAGCGTCAAACATCGCCATGCTGAAATGATGCAAATTTCTCGCAGTCATCGGAGGTCGTGCATAATCATTGCGTATGGCCGTCAACATCATTTGCGACCATTGATAGGGAATACTATTCTGCGCAAGGATATTTCCCAACACACAAAATGAAATGAATAACAACGAGATCTTTTTCATGGTACTCTGTTAAGGTGAAATAAATGTAACAAAAAAGCGCCTTTCGGCGCTTTTTTACTGATTTATTTCACTTTAAAGGTCTTTTTAAAGATGTTCACCAAGTTGTCTTTCTCCCAAGGGAACAATTCAACTTTCATCTTTTTCTCCTTTCCACTTCCATCGACAAATGTCTTTTCTACAATTTTATTCTCACGACCCATGTGTCCATAAGCCGCAGTCTCTTTGTAAATCGGTGTACGCAATTTGAAACGGGTTTCAATGCTGTAGGGACGCATGTTACACTCTTTAATTTTCATCAATGCCTCTGCAATCTGACCGTCGGTCATTTTTACTTTGGCGGTGCCATACGTGTTGACATACAAACCAACAGGCTCGGCAACACCAATCGCGTAGGCCACTTGAACCAAAGCTTCTTCACACACTCCTGCTGCAACCAAATTTCTTGCAATGTGTCGTGTTGCATACGCAGCACTTCTGTCAACTTTGCTGGGATCCTTTCCACTGAAAGCACCACCACCGTGTGCTCCTTTTCCTCCGTAGGTATCAACGATAATTTTTCTACCAGTAAGTCCTGTATCGCCGTGTGGTCCACCAATCACAAATTTTCCAGTTGGATTGACATGCAATGCATATTTCGACTTGAACAATTTCTGAACACGCGCCGGACATTTTTTCATCACACGAGGAATCAAAATCTCTTGAACATCCTGCTTGATCTTTGCCAACATCTTGTTGTCATTTTTATCAAAGTCATCATGCTGAGTTGACAAGACAATCGCAGAGATGCCAATGGCCTTGTGATCATCACCATACTCAATGGTCACTTGACTTTTGGCATCTGGACGCAAATACTTCATCAATTTACCCTCTTTTCTGATAGCAGCCAATTCGCGCAACAACATGTGCGACAATTCCAAAGGAAGGGGCATGTAATTGTCCGTCTCCGAACAAGCATAACCGAACATCATACCTTGGTCACCTGCACCTTGGTCTTCTTTTTTCTTTCTCTCTACTCCTTGATTGATGTCTGGAGATTGCTCATGAATTGCAGACAAAACACCACAAGAGTTGGCCTCAAACATATACTCGCTTTTGGTGTACCCGATTTCGCGAATCATATCGCGGGTAATCTTCTGCACATCCAAATAAGTTTCAGCCTTTACTTCACCCGCCAAAACAACTTGACCTGTGGTCACCAATGTTTCGCAAGCTACTTTGGCATCTTTATCAAATGCTAAAAAATGATCGATCAACGCATCAGAAATTTGATCCGCCACTTTATCAGGATGTCCTTCAGAAACGGACTCAGATGTAAAGAAATATGACATATTGCAATTTTTGTTGGACAAATATAATACTTAAAAAGCCTCTAACATTCATGGCTTCAATAACCGCTGTTCCAATCGGCCTTGAACAGCTCAACCGATGACTTTCATCGAACAATAATTTCATCGCAGAACAACCAACTGGGCTCCCCCGGGGCGTCATGCCATTCAGGACACTTGCCAATTGATTTTGCCTTTACCTTGATGTATCGTCCCATATAAAACCCATAGGCCGTCGTTTCTCCCGCCATGGCTTTTGATGGCACGATAAACTCACCGGACTCATTGGCCTTGACTCGTTTGCTCAACTCTTCCGTCTTCACCTTCTCCCAATTGTTTCCGTCAACTGAAACGAAATACTCGACAACCTCCGGCCTAAAAATCCAGGCATTGGCAAAGTGAAACCAACGTGTAGAAATTTCTGAAAAACTTTCAATGGACTCCAAATCAATAATCATTTCCATATCCGTTCCTTGCACGCCTTGCCATGCGCCATCTCGAAAATTGCCGCTCCCTACTGTTCCATTGACCAATCCCACTTCACCGCCTCCTAAGTATGCATTGCTGGGCTTGAAATTCAAAGTGATGGGCCGGCCCAACGCTTTGTGTGAAGCGTAAATTTTCGACTCCGTTTTTAATTCTTGTGCTCCCAATTGTGTAATCTGGACATTCAATTGCTGAACGCCTGAAATGGCAATTACACCCGCTGTGGGATGCACTTCTTTCTTATCGTCCAACAAATCTGAATTCCAATTTTGCGTGGTGAAAGCCAACTGAATTTGATCATTCTGCGGAACTACCTCAACCTTCAATTGGTGTTGGTCTATTGATGTATGAAACTGAACAGGGGTCGAAATAAATCCATAA
The DNA here is from genome assembly GCA_947448135.1 of Flavobacteriales bacterium. GTDB lineage: Bacteria > Bacteroidota > Bacteroidia > Flavobacteriales_D > Sanyastnellaceae > CAMCTV01. Next base: position 3,212 of record CANFLZ010000061.1, on the reverse strand, counting down.
TGAATATTGCGTCGATCCAATAACGGGAATTGATTTTTTAATCTTCCTTCAAATGCCCGATAATCGCGAGTGGCGGGATAACTCCACAACACTTCTGACATCGCAATCAGACGAGGAAATATTTTGGAAGTGACAATCTCTTCAGGCGCGCGCTCCGACCACATGTTGCACTCCGCTCCTTTGATGTAGGTGTGAAACTCAGGAGCCAAATCGGTAGGGATGGGATCAAACTCATACACCTTTTTGGTGTCCACAGCATCCAAACCATAATCCAAATAACAGTGACTGGTCGGAGACATGATGACGCCGTGCTTCTTTTCCGCGGCATCTTTCCCTCCTTGCATTCCTCTCCATGATTGAATCCAAGCGTCTCCTGGAATACCCCCTTCTAAAATCTCATCCCAACCGATGATATCGCGTCCACGCTCTTTCAGATATTTCGCCACTTCTTCAATCATCCAAGTTTGCAACTCTGCCTCATTTTTCAAATGATTGTCATGAATACGCTTTTGGCATTTATCACAATGTTCCCAGCGAACCTTTGGAGCCTCGTCTCCACCAATGTGGATATAACGAGAAGGAAAAAGCATCATTACTTCATCCATCACATCTTTGATGAATTGAAGGGTCTGATCATTTCCCGAACAATAAATATCTTTGAAAACACCCCATTCATTCTCTACTGGTATTTGCTTTCCAGTACAACTCAAATACGGGTACGCGGCAATGGCGGCGACACTGTGGCCGGGCAATTCAATTTCCGGAATAACAGAAATCCCCAATCGCGAAGCATACCCCACGATGTCTTTGATTTGCTCTTGGGTGTAAAATCCACCATACTTCACGCCATTCTCCATGCGGTATGCGCCAACCGATGTCAATTTGGGATATTTCTTAATCTCAATTCGCCATCCCTGATCTTCGGTCAAATGCCAATGCAACACATTGAGCTTGTACAAAGCCATGACATCCAATGTTTCCTTGATTTTTTGGACACTCATAAAGTGCCTACCACAATCCAACAACAATCCGCGGTGCTGAAATTTCGGAGCATCACTGATGTACCAAGCTTCTAATTCAAAGGGCTTCGCTTGTGAATGGCTAGCAGCTACAGGCACCATTTGCACCAAAGAAAACAGACCGTGCACCATTCCCTCAGCATCCTGCGCCTCGATCCAAATGTTGTCTTTTTCTATCCTTAAAACATAACTCCCTGCGATGTGCAAACTTTTGCTATTGTTGTGCTTTAAGATAATTTTTTTTGATGCCGCTTCACCTTTCCAAACTTGCACCTTAGGCACATACAATCGGTGCAAGGCAATTTGATCAGACAGCAAATGTGCCTGCATCATATAAGCTTCCTCTGCTACAATGTGCACTTCGTCTACTCCCCAAACAAAGGGATTCTTGCTCGCCACAGCTGCCTGCGTGGGTTGTGGAATGATGGGTAAAACGTTTTGAGCACCAGCCAAAACGGATAGGATGCACCAACACAATAAACTACTAATTCTTTTCATGATCTTGATAAAATTGATCCAACGGATTATCGCTCTGCAATGGAATAAATTTTCCGAATACGCCTACATATTGAAATTGTCCATCCCCCAATTCGAAGGATTGAACACTAAAGAAAAAAAAGTCTTTCGAATGAACCGTCTTATCCAAGGCCATCATCAAATAATCCTGTTGCATTTTCACAACATCTACCATTACAGGATCACTGCTCACATCAGCAGCCAAGGCTGAGATTTTACTTTTGGCTTTTTCCAAAAATTCTTCTCTTGTCGGCTTGGTCCAATATCCAACTACCAACAAAAGAATCAAAAAACAAAAACTCAATAGCAGTCCTTTTTTCATCTTGAATAATATTGTGCAACGACCAACATACCGGCTGTTTCTGCTCTCAATCGTGCGGTGCCCAGTGAAATGGGTGTAGCGCCTCGATCGATCAACTCACTCACCTCATGCTCTGAGAAATCACCTTCCGGTCCAATCAAAACATGGGCTTCTTTTACTTCAACTTTTTGCCAAGGCTTTTTTTCTTGGTTGTAACAATGTGCAACAAAAACATTTTCTCGGGGCAAGTTTTCCAGCAAGAATGCCCAGTTGTCAGACACTTGTACTAAGGGTAAAAAACTGCGTTGACTTTGCTTCATGGCTGCAATGGCTACACGCTGCAATCGATCGAGACTGTATTTGCCTGGTTCCGCATATTCCGTAGTGATGATGGTGAGAGACAACATGCCCATTTCTGTGCATTTCTCCAACATCCACTCGATGCGATCGGCATGTTGGGTCATGGGAATATACAAGTGCACGCCTGATGTTGGTGCCACATCACGGACAAACGACACCATGTAAATGGATGGTGTTTTATTCTCCAAATGAAATATAGCCTCCATCTTTCCTCCCTTGCCATCTACCAACGTCAAGCGCTCGCCATCGCGAATGCGCAACGCCTTGATGTGTTTCCACTCGTCTTCTGACAATTGGAAACTTCCCGAAGGCGACAATGATTGGGCATAGAAATAATGCATGGCCCCAAGGTACAAAACAAATAAAGAGCTTTGCAACACCGATATTTTTGGTGCATCTTGCACCACCATGCGATTACTCATCAAAAACATCCAAGAATTAATAGGGACCTACGAAAACAATCCTGCCACCATTCCTGGAAAAGCCATGTCTCAACTTCCCAAAATCCAAGATGCTTGGATGGCCGTGGAAGACGGAATCATTGTGGACTATGGAGAAATGAAAGATTGGCCGGGCATTCTCGATTGGAGCAACTTGACCATCGTGGATGCAGAGGGTGGTTTTATACTGCCCACTTGGTGCGACTCACACACCCACACTGTTTTTGCCAAGTCTCGAGCATTAGAGTTTGAAGATAAAATTCGTGGAATGTCCTATGAAGAGGTCGCGGCACGCGGTGGCGGTATTCTCAACTCCGCGGCGGCCATGGCGCAAATGAGTGAAGAACAATTGCTTCGCGATGCACAATCCCGCATTGCCCGAATGATTCAAAATGGTACAGGAGCGCTTGAAATTAAAACAGGCTACGGATTGGATGTTGAGAACGAACTGAAAATGCTGCGTGTCATTCAACAATTGAAAGCCAGCTCTCCTATTCCCATCACCGTTACATTGCTGATGGGTCATGCGCTTCCTCAAGATTTCAAGGGCAAAATGAATGAGTACATGGACCACTT
>CANFLZ010000060.1 GCA_947448135.1 Flavobacteriales bacterium | reverse complement strand
TACAACACAAAAAGGCTACATCAAACCATTGGATACAAAACACCCAATAGTGTCCATAAAATTGTAAACCCTTAAAAGAAATAAAGTATCATTGTAAACCAATAACAGTAAATCAATCAAAAACTGTCAACCTTTTTTAGGATAATACAAGACAACACACTCCTTCCCTACTTCACCAATGATCAGTTGAATTCCCCCTATCCTCGGTTGAGAAACCTAGGATGGATCAGCCGTTATGTAAAAGATTTGAATGCATGTATAGGGTTTACGGTAGAAGGTGCGCTCTTGCATCTGTTGGGTAAGAAGCTAGATAAGCAAGAACCAACCATTGGCTTAGCAGAAATCAAACAACTCTTGCAAACCGGCAGCCCATTGCAGCAAGCCGGAGTGGGTGCATACTTGCAACAATTGGCTTTGAAGGGAGATTTGAATATGGTCTGTGAGTTGATAGATGCCGGAGAGGAATTCATTGAAACTTGCGTCACTCCCATCGTTCTTCACTTAAAGACATTAGGCGTGCAAGAAACCCTGGATATCTTGTTACAAAATCCCACTGAGAATGATTGGAGGGCACTATTGTAAGTTGATGAAACATTAGAAGAATTGACGTTGCACCCCCTGCGCAAAGAATTGGCTATTCTAAGTTTGCCCAGAAATGAATTTTCTTCGAAAGCATCTGTTCAACTGGGACTGCGTGAAATTAGGATGATTGAAAGTGCGGAGGGAGAAACCTACTTGTCCAAAATCTACTTGGAAGAATCCAAATATTTCGATGATGCAGGTATATTCTCTGACTTTGGGGATCTTTCTGAACACTCAGGCGAATACGACAAGGCGCTGGAATGGTATCAGAAAGGCCTGGATATTCAATTAAAAACCTTGGGGGCGGAGCATCCCAATGTTTCCAACTCTTTTTGGAACATAGGAAATTGCCAAAAAGAATTGCAAATATTTATAGAAGCAATTCAATCCTTTAAATCAGGTTTTGCAATTGAAAAAAAGGGCGGGTATCTATTTCAGATTGCCGAATGCTACGAAGCACTTTCAGAAAATCTGCAAGCCCTAGATTACTACATTCAATCCGCAGAGATTAGAAATGATGATCCTGACGCCGGAATTGAGGCGGAGTCAACCCAACAATCAATAAAAGCATGCATACGATTGGCCAAAGAATTGGGGAAGGAAGATGAGCTTCCACAATGGATTAAAGAAAAATATTAGTATAATTGTGTAAACAAAAATTGTATGAGAGCAAAAACATATAAAAGCACAAACGGTTTTACAGCACCCCAATCTTTATCAGGTTTTGGAATAAAAGTTTCAAATGGAAAACAAATCAAGCATCTTGGACTTGAGGAGTTTAATTTTTGTCCGATTCTTAAAGACTTCACTTTCCAGGACAAACATGTCGCCTTTATCCCATGCTTTAGTATTAATCGTGGAAATCTATACATAGATCAGTTGGACTTGTTCTATCGTGATGCTCCAGGAATTACTTTGCACTATGCGACTCTATATGGCGTGACCCAAATTCAAATGACAGATATACCCTCAATCCGCAAAAATCTAATTCAAGCCAGACTCCCTGAATTCGTTCATAACTCAATTGAATTTCAAAATAATTACGGAGCGTTGTTCAACCCTGCCATTAAAATTTGGGATAAATGTTTTAACACTGATATTATTATTGCAAAAGGAACAGATCAACGGTTTGTTGTAAATACTTTTTATGAGAAGGCGGTTCTTCACAATCAAAAAAAGAGAGTTAATTGGGCTAATTTAACCCGTGCAAGATCATTGTATCCTTGAATTGACTGAATCAATAAATCATAATAATTTACATTTCAAGATTTGTGATGAATCCGAGATTCGTTTGTTGAAGCCTCTCATTTAGATTTTCTATTCTATACTGATTTATCCGGCTCCAATTGAGAACATTGCCAGAAGTGCGGTGATTCAAAGCCTCTTGAAATGGTATTTTATATATTTCCTGCAATTTGTAGTTTGGGTCAAATACCACAATTACAATAAAGGTAATAGGCGCATCAGTTCGGTATTCAATCCTAGTCCATTTTGCATTAGTAGTAATTGCCTTGGCATGAGATTTCACTTGATATGTATTGCCCAATGCATCTTCCAAATCCCAAAATTGATTGATTCCGTTCGTTGCGATATTTGCTTCGAAGAAAACACTCGCTACCCACTCTCCTAATTGACCCGTGATGTCTTTTTGGTTCCTCAATATTCCAATTTCCTTTAATGCGTTATAAGACTCAATAAAAGATATAAATAACTCAGACATCTCGTCAAGATTTCCATTTAATCTAATTTCATTTTGAAATTGTGTCTCTTCATTTCGATCGTTTATTATTGGGTAGACATTCTCTTCCTCTGCTCCATTGTTTGCATCCGGTGAAATCAGAAGAATTTCATTACCCACAACTTCTGATTTCCATCCATCCGTAAGAAGAGAGAAATATAGAACATGAGATATTTTGTTTGTTGGCCCTTTATTCTGTCGCCACCATTTCTTTAAAGTTGTCTTTATTGCATTCCCCTCTTCTATTGAAATGACAAAAAATTTCTTATTCATAGCCGTTTTTTTATTTATTGTCTTTTATTTTAATTGCAAACTCCTCCTCCGTTATCTTGCCCTTGGCCACCTGCTTCGCGCAAAGCTCTGAAGATCGCGGTAATTCCCACCTAATAATTCATGGAGCCAGCTTTCGAGGTTGATAAATAGGTTGCAGGCAGTTAAGGTTCTTCATAAGCTCTGATCAATGCCATGTCAAATTTAGTTACAGTTTACTTATACACGCCGCACGACAACATCATATTATGGTTGATTCAGTAAAGATGGTCGCGGAAAATTGATCAGATTTATTCACGTTTATTTTAATATTTAGAATTCTAATAAGTAATACTTCCATCTCGTATTATTTGCATCGTTAAATTGTTGCCAAGGAGCATGGTAGGAATTATTGAATTGAATACCTCCCTTAGCAATTAAAAAGTTCGGCAACTCAGCTACATGTAAAGAATGAATGTTTACCGCATCTCCGTTGAACTTAAAATAAATACCTGAATCAGCTTGAGGTGCCATCCAAAATGAAACTCGCTCGGTAATCAAAACACAATAACAAGCGGAAAAACCATTTGCCCTTAGTTCCTCAGCGAATTTAACATCTTCAAGCGCTTGATACATTGCTTTTGGAGTGCCGCAATTTTCTCTCGGCACTTTTAATTCGATTAATATTTTATCCCCCGAAGGATTAGTGATGTAAATATCCATCTCCTTTTTTTGAAAAGAACGAACTGGTCGAAATACCCTCGTGACAGGGTATTCTAGCCTTATCTGATATTCAGGTAATTCGTTGCGCAAATAAATGGCCATCTCATGCTGTATTCCCGCTTCATTGTAGATTTCTAAACCGTTTGAGTTTCGATTTTCGAAAAATTCTTCTAGTAATCTCTTTATCATTGTTTTTAAATTAAGCTATTGTTGGATGTATTCAATTGATAACCTCCCAAATAAATTATCGAATTAATATTTGAAAGTCATGAGTTTTCAACCCCAAAAAATGATTTCGAATTTAGCTATACCCATTATCACAAAATCCCCTCCACCAACTCCCAATTGTACTTAACCACAGGATTGGTCTCTGCAAGCGGGGCGTATTGATGCTTAACGTGGTTGTACAAATCCAAAGTATTGAGATTGCGTTGTAAAGCTTCACCTAGTGCTTTTGCAAAAGCATTATTGGATATCTCAATCTCCGCTTCTGTGCAATCCACCCCATTGGCGAATGCCTCAATCTCTTCACTGATGAACATGCCTGTGGCAAATCCCCTGAGGTCATTGCGCACAACAAAATCGGAGGCATAACACCAAATAAACACCGAATTCACCCTATCCTTTATGGCGTGTGCTCGAGCAGCATTCATGACGAATGTGTGATAACCAAACTGACCCACTGACAATAGACCTTCTTGCATGCCATGACCTAAAAATATAATCTGATCATGTGCTGCAATCAAGGTATCCAAATTCCTTAACTCTTCCACTCCGCTTTGAACCAATGTCACATTGTCCAGATGAGAATATACTTGATTTAAAAATAAGGTGCTTTCGTCTTTGGGATGTATGACTAATCTTTTCATTTTTTGATATTTATTAATTTATTGATTTTGTTGACTGGAAAATCCATTGATTTAAAAACCAATTTTGTCTCTTCCACCCTGCGCGTTGTAATTCAATTCTTCTTGAATCAAGGTTTCTAAAAAAACCGATTTGTCCCTTCTTGGTGTAGCAATCATCCCCAACAAAAATTTTCTTCTCACATTGGTCAGCTGCCCACCCGTCAAGGCAAATCGTTGTGCCAAACCCTTGACCAAAGAACGGCTGACCTCTCCTTTGAAGGCATTCCACATCATGGGCTCTTGAACGTCTGGACCAGGAACTTTGATTTCTACCTTCCATAAAAATCGTCGCTCAAAGGCGCTATCCATGTTCTGGGTCAAATTGGTGGTGGCGACCAATATGCCTTCAAAATCTTCCATTTCTTGTAAAAAGATGTTCTGCATGGCATTCAGTGTCATGTCTACCGCCTTCTCCACTTGCACACGTTTGCCGATCAATCCATCCGCCTCATTGAATAACAAAATGGGCTTGATATCCATGGACTTGGCCAATTCTCTGTACTCATTAAAAATACCTTTGGCATTGCGCTCGGTATCTCCGACATACCTGCCCCTGATCTGACTAATGTCCACCAAGTAAACCGCACGATTGTGAAGCTTGGCCCATTGCATCACAGCAGCCGTTTTTCCTGTTCCCGGAGCACCATGAAGCAAAACGGTAATTCCACTACCCAATTTCTTCTTTTTCAATTGACCCGAAACTCGCTGAAAAGATTTATCATCCAGGAGTTTGCCTATTTCCTTTAATTGACTCGCCTCAGCAGCATTGTAAAACAATTTCTCATCGATAATAGCAGTACTAGGAAACAACTTACCAAACGTAGAAGGCTTTTCAGATTCCAAATCGGGCCAATCCAAATCGGGATAAAAAAGATCCATCACCTTTTGGGTAGCATGCCACTCAGCCGGTATAAAGAAATCGCCTTCGTCAATCTGCTTGATCAAAGCCATTTGATGGAGACTACCTTCTTTTTTAAATAGCTGGTTCTTCCAAATCCATCTGCCTCGTAAATCGCCGCCCATCATTTTGGAGAGCACCTCAGTGGTAATCCCGCTTTGGTATTTAAAACGTTGGTTGACCAAGAGCAATAGAACGATGCTTTGCATGGTATCCAATTTCCAATCATCTTGAAATCGTTTTACAAATTCCAAATCCAAATGAGAATGCATCCAAGAATCAACTTTTTCCTCAACATATGCAATCGATAGCACACCATTGCGCACAGCATCGGTCCATATCTCCACATTACCAAAGAACTGCTCCAAATCACTTTGATGGTCTTCCACTCCACTTCCATTAAACAAACGGCATAACCAAATGGAAGGAACCTTTATATTTTCAAATAAAAAACCATCCTTTCTCTTTGATGTAATCATTCCCCGCTTATTCCACTCCTCCAAAGTAGGATGCATCCAAGACCAATCAGAAATGCCCAAATCCAAATCTTCTAAAATTTGATTAGAGGAGGTTTCCTCACATCCGAGCGTTTTCAATAGAACATGGGCATACAACCAAGCATCACGATCTTTGTTCATTTGAACAAACTTTTGAAAACGAAGCATATCTCGCTTGTATTCAGTATTGGACTTGTAGGTATTCAAAAAGGATTTGATACCGACAGAGGCAACAGCCTCGATGAAGGAGAGAAAATTGGGCTTGGGCATAGATGAGTATTTGAATAATTATACTAAAAATAGTTGCAATTCTGTTGCAACTTTTATAATTTTGCTACTATGTCAATCAAAAAAAGCACTGGAAGCTCCGGAAACAAAGAGCAAATACGCCGTTGGATTATTCTGGACCAATTGCTCCGCAATCCATTGGGTTACAACATCAAAACCTTGAATGAGAAACTGAATGAGATATTAGAAAGGGAAAGTGTGACCAAAAGAAATGGAGACATCAAACTCAGTAAAGAAAGAAATCTCCGGAATGACATTGCTAATATGGAAGACCTGTTTGGCTCCAAAATATCGATTACAAGAGACCGCGGTAAATTCCGATATGAAGAATTGTCCATGTCAATATTCAATTCGGGAATTACCAAAGAGGAATTCAACAGCTTGTCCTTTCTTTTGAAACAAGCCAAGAAATCCATCACCAAGAAGAAGCAAGAGGAACTAAATGCGCTGCTTCAAAAATTGTACAATCCGCTGAACATTAAAATGCCACAGGTTACAGAGCAGCGGGCTTTTGTGCATACCACCTTGTATAGTGAAAAAGATGCGCAATGGTTGAATGTATTGTTCGATTACATTTCAAACCGAGAGTGCATTGAAATCATTTATACCAACAAGACCAAAATCAGCAAGACATACCAATTATGTCCTCTCGGAATCAAAGAATACAACGGTCTTTGGTATTTGGTCGCATACGATTTCGATAATACAGAAAGAAAAACTAAAATTTTCCGTATTTCCCGCATTGCACTGATGCATATCATCAACAAGGAAATTCCAGAGCATTTGAACCAATTCAGCATGGAGGAATATTTTTACTTCTCCACTGGAATTCATCATGAACTCGAGCAGAAACCTGAACGCGTGACAATTGAAGTAACTGATGGTAAATGGGCGGATGAGTTGATTCAGAGAAAAATCAACGATACACAGATGCATGAAGTGAAGAAAGACAAAACGATTTTTCATTTGCGCGCATTTATCTCCTATGAATTGGTGAATATCATCCTGATGATGGACCACCATGTCAAAGTGATTGCGCCAGAAAGTCTGAAGGAAAAGATCAAAGAAAAATTGGAAGGCCATTTAAAAAACTACGCTCCTTAATTGTTGCAACCATTTTGCAAGTCACCCTAGTATTTTTGTGTCATGATTCAATGGATACACCTCCCACTCTTTCCTAAACTTTCATATTTAATTTTTTTTTTCTCGCTTCAAACCCTTGATGAATAATAGAAAATTCCGTTTACCAATTGATCCACTCTCAAAAAAAGACTTGACAAAAAAATCGTTTTATATTATATTTAAATCGATGACCACTTCCAATACCTCCTTCGTCTTCTAAAACAATTTTTCCCGGAACTTAAAAATCTATCCTATAGGATGGCCCGGGTTTTTATTGCCTAAAAATTTAAAACCGTAAAATTAAAATCCATGAATAATGAAAAACAATGCTTTTATGTTCTTCTTGCGCAACGTTCAGTTAACGATCCAATTCCTGGTTCACGGAAAATCATTAAAATCAGTTCCAATATACCTACCCCAATACTTTGGGAAGAAACACCCATGGACGAAGGGGAAGGAATTCCAGGACTGGCGCCTGTAAAAGTCAGAACATTGTTTCTCTGCTTGGGCTTGAACTGAAGCTAAGCGTATACACCTGCTCATTCACCTTTATTCAATCGTAAACAACAAATCATGATAAAAACCAGAATTACCCAATTTTCGATGCCTGTTCAAGAGGCCAGTGCTTCATTCCGAAAAGCATTTGAAGAAATGTTGAACCAAATACCAGATGGTCCTGGTAGTTGCATTGTTATTGGCTATAAAAAAGATGAATCCAAGATCATCGACTTGGTGAAGAACCAACCGAGATTGAGAAAAGAAGTAAGAAGTGGAACCAAATTGTGGAACGACAAAAAGCTCAGTCGCTATCGCTGGATACAAGAGCAGGCCAAAGCACAGGCATTTGATACCATTACCATTCAAATTATTGACTAATAAAACTATGCAAATACTATCATTCCAAAAATCCTGTGTCGATCAAAAATGGTACTTCCGCTATCCGGAATACACAGGTCCCCATGCCGATTTGGAAATTGTTGAGGGAGCCGAACAGTTGCTCACACTCCTCTCCGAAAATTTGAACTTGGTGCAGTTTCATGTTTCTACGACAGCCTTTGATGGTGCTACAATGATTTTTAAAAAACTCGAAGAAACATCCGATGAGAAAGGCGCCAATTATCAATTGTATCACAACGACTGCCCAACGTATCAAGTGTGGTTCTGCGCTGTCCTCGAACATCTCATGGGTCATTTTCCTGAAGTCATTTATGCCCAGCAGGTGGAGCTTCTGGATTGAATTCAAGAAACCCAACAAGATTTTTTCCACGCAGCACAATGAGTAGCTTTAGTAAAATGTCCAAACTATGGTGGGATATCGGGGAATTCATGAAAAGAAAAAACCAATAGTGCAACTGGATTGCAAAACCGGGTTCTACTTTTCCAGTATAATCATTCATCCCATTAGTAACTAAAAAACAAATCAATATGCATCCTAAAAACAATTTTAGCAACCTATCGAAAACCAGATCCCTCCTGTTGGGGGTGGCCGTTGGAGATGCCCTAGGCGTTCCAGTTGAATTTATGTCACGCGCACATCTGGATGAGAATCCAATGACAGACATTACAGGTTGGGGAACCTATGAACAGCCTCCCGGAACATTTTCGGATGACACTTCACTTACCATGTGTCTTGCAGAAAGCATGGCAGAGGGCCTGGATATAGTGGCGCTCGGAAATAAAATGTGTAATTGGTACCGTAAAGGATACTGGTCAGCAGATGGAGAGGTATTTGACATTGGAATCGGAACCCGAATCGCCTTGCAAAGCATTTTGAATGGCACACCTGCTGTTCAAGCTGGCGGAACTGGTGAGAAAGATAATGGCAATGGATCACTCATGCGAATTGCCCCACTGGCATTGGATCCCAAATTAAAAGATTTATCGATGCTTTGGAGTCATGTTCAAGCGGTATCATCCATTACTCATCAACACATACGTTCACATATAGCCTGTTTTATTTGGTTGGTTTATTTGCAAGAGATTATGGCAGGTGTTGAAAAAGTTCAAGCTTATCAGAACATGCGCGAAAAAGTGAACAAATTTTTCGATGATCATCCCGTACCTCAATCAGAAAGGGAATTATTCTTTCGAATTCTGCTGCACAATATTGCTGATATAGACAGAACTGTAATTAGAAGTGGGGGTTATGTTGTTGAAACCCTAGAAGCCGCACTTTGGACATTTCTCAATACCGACACTTACAAAAGTGCGATTTTGACCGGCATTAACTTGGGGCATGACACGGATACAACTGCCGCTGTCATTGGAGCTGCCGCAGGTATCTATTACACTGAGGAAAACATACCCAGCAACTGGCTAGCCGCATTGGTCAAGCGAAATGAAATTGAAAATTTAGCAGAGCGACTTTATTCAAATCTATCCCATGAGCAATAACAACATCTTACACAGTTTGACTGAATTAGGATTTAAGATGATGCAAAAAGAGCACAACGCTGTTTTCGGCACCCAGCTGAATTATCCCGCAAAGCCTTTGCTTTCAAAGTCCAAATTCAAATTGGGATTGGAATGTGCCAATAAATTGTTTTTCGCAAGCGACAAGAGTTATGTCAGCACGAAAGAGAATGACAAATTCCTTCAAACCCTAGCGGAAGGCGGATTTCAAGTAGAGGAATATGCACGTCAACACTATCCCGCTGGCGTATTTATAAAAGCGGATCTCTTCGCCACTGCACAAATTCATCATCAAACAATGAACCTACTCAGCAAACATGAAAACATTGCTTTGTTTGAGGCCGGATTCATTTTTGAAGGATTATTTGTAAGGGCCGATATTGTTGTCAAAAAAGGCAACCACATTCAGTTGATTGAAGTGAAAGCGAAATCCTATGACGAACACAACGAGAAAAAAGCCATCATCACCAAAACTGGAAAACTGAGTTCTAATTGGAAACCCTACCTTTTTGATTTGGCATTTCAGAAATACGTCATTCAGTCGTGCTTGCCAGAAATGGAAATCACGCCCTTTTTGATGTTAGCTGATAAAAATAAAGTGGCCAAGACCAATGGGCTCAATCAAAATTTTCGGATCAGTAATGCAGCCTCTTTGAATCGATATGTGCAGGTCATTGATAACACCCCCATTCAATGGGAGGATTCCATCATGATTTTGTTGAACCAATCTGATACAGTCACAGGAATTTTAAATGACGAAATTCCTTACCGTGAAAATCAAAATTTCAGTCAATCTGTGACTTCACTTCGGCATATCTATAGCAACAAACAATTTCCTGCAGCGCCTTTGAATCAATCCGCATGCAAGAAGTGTGAGTATCGAAAACATGGAATTGACGATCCTGGATTGTCAGGAATGGCCAAGTGTTTCGCTCATCATAGACAAATCACAGAGAATCAGTTGAATCAGCCTAACATACTTGATGTATGGAACTTGAGAAATTCCAAACTTTTTGATCAGGGCCAATTCCTATTGGATGGTATTACAGAAGAAATGTGGGAAGTTGAAGACAAGGAAACAGAATTTTCCGTTTCAAGAAGGCAATGGATTCAGGTGGAATCTTCTCAAAATGAAATTCCAGAACACCATTTATTTGAAGAGTCCTTGATAGAGGAAATGAAGAAATGGAAATTTCCTTTGCACTTTATTGATTTCGAAACCTCAAGTTCAGCACTGCCTTTTTATGCTGGAAGAAGGCCATACGAGCAAGTGGCCTTTCAGTTCTCACATCACATCATGAATGAAAATGGACAGGTGACACACCATCAACAAGCATTGATTGCAGATGGTCATTTCCCAAATTTTGAATTTATCAGAAAGCTCAAACAAAGTTTATCCCATGATCAAGGAACAGTATTTACTTACTCCCATCATGAGAATACGGTAATTAACGAAATCAAGGAGCAACTGATGCATTCTAATGAAACAGACGCACAAGAATTGATTGCCTTTATTGATCATTTGAGTCATCATCGTCTTGTGGATTTGCATAAAGTGGTGAAGAAATTCTATTATCATCCATACATGAAAGGATCGATTTCCATCAAGTATGTTTTACCCGCTATTCTAAAATCCAGTCCTTATCTTCAAAACAAATACACGCAAGCTATAGGAGCAATTGGATTAACCAGTTTGAATTTCCCGAATGACCACACTTGGATTTCTTCAGATAACTTAAATCCCTACCAATCATTGCAGGAAGTTTTTGCAAATATTCCAGAAGATATTGTCAATGACGAATTCAAAAAAGTTGCACAAATTCAAGATGGCGGATCAGCCATGATGGCATATGGGCTATTGATGTACTGTAACATTCCGAAAGAAGCAAGACTCTCGCTAGAAAATGCATTGTTGCGTTATTGCGAATTGGACACCCTTGCGATGGTTATGTTGTATGAGGTATTGAAGGATTTGGTCGATCAATAATCAGTAATGTCAACCTATATTTTTACTTAAAACAACAAAAAGTAAAATTATATGGTTACTTTTGTAGTGTAAAAGTAAAATGATGTTCATGAAAAACAAAAAATTGTACCTCACTCAATTGGAGCAAAAGTTGGCGCCGTTTGAATTGGCAAAGCAATCTGCAACTCCTGCAATAGGCTGGGTTAAGACAATTCGAAAATCACTGGGTATGTCGCTGGAACAACTGGGGAAAAAGTTGGGCGTAAGCAAACAAAGTGTTCTTCATCTGGAAAAAAGAGAAGCGTCTGGGTCCATCACCATTTCAGCGCTGAAAGATGCAGCGCATGCTTTGGATATGGAACTGGTGTACGGATTTGTTCCCAAAGATGGAAGCATCATGAACTTGGTAGAAGAAAAAGCTAAAAAATTGGCTACGGAAATCGTCATGCGCACTTCACACAATATGCGATTAGAAGACCAAGCTGTTACGTATCAACGTTTGAACAAGGCCATTGAAGAACGGACGCAAGAAATCATGCACCAACTTCCCAAATCACTATGGGACTAACGCAAGAATTTGCTCCGGGTCAAACACCCATCAATGAAGAAGAATGTGACGGCCTTAAAATTCTGACCATTACAACGCAAGGCGAACTCAATGAATTTGAACAACACAACATTGAGCACGCCATGCTTTGGCTGCGGTCTCAAAAACCTAAAACGCAACAACTGCTCTCGGAAAATTTCATTAAAAAACTTCACCAAAAAATGTATGGTGAAGTTTGGAAATGGGCAGGGAAATTTAGAAAAAGTGAAAAGAACCTGGGTATACAACATCACCTTATAGAAACGGAACTTAAAAAATTAATGGATGACACACTGTATTGGATTGCGCATTCCACCTATTCGCCGGATGAAATCGCAATCCGATTCAAACACCGCTTGGTGAGCATTCACTGTTTTCCAAATGGTAATGGTAGACATAGTCGCATCATGGCCGATCTGATTGTAGAAAAAATATTCGGACTACCTCCGTTTTCTTGGGGCCATTCTCACTTATCCGAAACCAAT